>CAZOWR010000102.1:0-10134 GCA_964583645.1 uncultured Enterobacteriaceae bacterium | reverse complement strand
GCGTCGCGCTCGGCATGGTGCAGGTGCCCGAGGGCCGGCAGGTGTTCGGGCCGCTCTCGGTGGAGGACAACCTGCGCCTGGGCGCCTACCGGCGCGGCCGCGGCGAGAGCGCGGCCACGCTGGCGCGCGTCTACGCCCAGTTCCCGGCGCTCGCCGAGCGGCGCCGCCACGCGGCCGGCACCCTCTCGGGCGGCCAGCAGCAGATGCTGGCGCTGGGCCGGGCGCTGATGGCGCGGCCGCGGCTGCTGCTGCTCGATGAGCCGAGCATGGGGCTCGCGCCGAAGCTGGTGCAGGAGATCTTCGCCTGC
The DNA here is from genome assembly GCA_964583645.1 of uncultured Enterobacteriaceae bacterium. Lineage (GTDB taxonomy): Bacteria > Pseudomonadota > Gammaproteobacteria > Burkholderiales > SG8-39 > RBG-16-66-20. The sequence continues at coordinate 9,826 of CAZOWR010000102.1, read as the reverse complement.
GTAGCCGCCCTGCGCGCCGCCGACGTTGCGATCTTCCTGGTGGACCAGAACGCGCGCGCCGCGCTCGCCATCGCCGACCGCGGCTACGTGCTCGAGACCGGGCGCATCGCCCTGCAGGGGACCGGCCGCGCGCTGCTCGCCGACGAGGGCGTGCGCGCCGCCTACCTCGGCCTCTGACCTGGATCAAATCCCGCCGCCCGGTTCTGGAGGAAGGTGCCCGGATGAAGCTGAAGACCTACTGCTACCAGTGCGTCGCGGGGCCCGACCTGCTGGAGGTCGAGGTCGAGGACGGCGTGGCGACGCGCGTCACGCCCAACTTCGACGCCGCGGGCGTGCACCCGGGCGGCGGCCGCGTCTGCGTCAAGGCCTACGGCCTGGTGCAGAAGCTCTACAACCCGCACCGCGTGCGCACGCCGATGATGCGCACCAATCCGAAAAAGGGCCGCGGCGAGGACCCGGGCTTCGTGCCGATCTCCTGGGACGAGGCGCTCGATACGATCGCGCGGAAGCTGCTGGAGATCCGCGCGCGCGGCCTCACCGACGCCTCCGGCTACCCGCGCGTAGCGGCGAGCTTCGGCGGCGGCGGCACGCCCCAGTCCTACATGGGGACCTTTCCCGCCTTTCTCGGCGCCTGGGGGCCGGTGGACATGGGCTTCGGCTCGGGCCAGGGCGTGAAGTGCACCCACTCCGAGCACCTCTACGGCGAGTTCTGGCACCGCGCCTTCACCGTCTCGCCCAATACCCCGCTGTGCGACTACCTGATCTCCTGCGGCGCGAACACCGAGGCCTCGGGCGGCGTGGTAGGGGTCTGGCGCCACGCCGAGGCGCGCATCCGGGGCCTGAAGCGCGTGCAGGTCGAGCCGCACCTCTCGGTCACGGGCGCCTGCTCGGCCGAGTGGGTGCCGATCAAGCCCAAGACGGACGCCGCGTTCCTCTACGCGCTGATCCACGTCATGCTGTTCGAGCAGCCGCGCGAGAGGCTCGATCTCCAGTTCCTGCTGCATCACACCGCCTCCCCCTATCTCGTAGGCCCCACCGGTTTCTATCTGAGGGATCCGCAGACGCAGAAACCCATTCTCGCCCCCGCCCTTGAAGGCTCCCGCAAGGCGAGCGCCATCGAGGTCGGTCCGGACGATGAGGTGCTGGCGCAGGGCGAGATCGAGGGGAAAACCGCGTTCAGCATGCTCGTAGAGCACATGCGGCCCTACACCCCCGAGTGGGCGCAGGGCGTGTGCGACGTCCCCGCCGCCACCATCCGGCGCATCGCGGGCGAGTACCTCGATCACGCGAGGATCGGCGAGACCATCGTCATCGACGGCAAGACGCTGCCCTTGCGCCCGGTGGCGGTAGCGCTCGGCAAGACGGTGAACAACGGCTGGGGCGGCTATGAGTGCTGCTGGGCGCGCACCATGCTCGCCGCGCTCGTAGGGGCGCTGGAAGTGCCGGGCGGGACGCTGGGCACCACGGTGCGGCTCAACAAGCCGCTCTCGGAGCGCCACGCGAGCGTCAAGCCCGGCCCCGACGGCTTCATGGCCTATCCCCTCAACCCCACCGACAAGGCGCACTGGAGCGCGCAGCCCAACATCCGCAACGCCTACCGCACGCTGGTGCCGCTCGCGGGCGACGGGCCCTGGAGCCAGGCGCTCGGCCCCACGCACTTCTCCTGGATGTTCCTCGGCGAGACGCCGCCCGGCCTGCCGCGCGTCACCTACCCGGAGCTGTGGTTCGTCTACCGCACCAACCCGGCGATCTCGTTCTGGGACACGGCGCGCGTCGCCGAGACGATGGCGAAGTTCCCCTTCGTGGTCGCGCTCGCCTACACGCGCGACGAGACCAACCACTTCGCCGACATCCTGCTCCCGGACCAGGTGGACCTCGAGAGCCTGCAGCTCATCTACGTGGGGGGCTCGAAGTACATCGAGCAGTTCTGGAAGCACGAGGGCTACGCGCTGCGCCAGCCGGTGGTCGCGCCGCAGGCCGATGCGCGCGACTTCACCGACATCGCCACCGAGCTCGCGAGGCGCACCGGGCTCCTCGAGCGCTACCACGCCTCGATCAACCGCGGCGCCGCGGGCGTTGCCCTGAAGGGAGACAAGTGGGACTTTTCCCTCGAGCCGGCGAGGACGTACTCGAGGGACGAGATCTGGGACGCGGTGTGCCGCGCCGCGAGCGCCGAGCTCACCGGCGGGGCCGAGTCGCAGGGCCTGGAGTGGTGGAAGGAGCACGGGCTGCGCGTCAAGCCCTTCCCGCAGTCCGACTGGTACCTCTTCCCCACGCTCGCGGCGCAGGGGCTGCGCTTCGAGCTGCCCTACCAGGAGCGGCTCTGGCGCGTGGGCAGGGAGCTCGAGCGGCGGCTGCACGAGCACGACATGCACTGGTGGGACTTCCAGCTCGCCGAGTACCAGCCGCTGCCCGCCTGCAAGGACTTCCCCGGCATCTGGGAGCAGGCGCTCGTGTCCTCGGGGGGCACGGCGGATGCGTATCCGTTCTGGCTGCTCACCTCGCGCAGCATGCAGTACGCCTGGGGCGGCAACGTAGGCGTGCAGATGATCCACGAGGTGGCCTCGAACGTCGCCGGGCACGGCGGCGTGATCATCAACGTTGGCAAGGCGGCCGAGCTGGGAATCGCCGAAGGCGACACGGTCGAGATCGCGACACCGGTGAAGAACGTGCGCGCCAAAGCGGTGCTGCGCCAGGGCATCCGGCCCGACACGCTGCTGCTGATCGCGCAGTTCGACCACTGGGCGACGCCCTATGCCAAGGACTTCGGCGTGCCAAGCATGAACAGCCTGGTGCCGATGTCCATGGCGCTTACCGATGCGACCGGCTCGGGCGCCGACGTGGTGCGCGTCGCCCTCAGGAGAGCGGCGTGACGCGCTGGGCCATGGTCGCGGACCTGCGCCGCTGCGTAGGCTGCCAGACCTGCACCGCGGCGTGCAAGCAGGAGAACGCCACGCCGCCGGGCGTGCAGTGGCGGCGCGTGCTCGACATGGAGTCGGGCGAGTACCCCGCCGTGAAGCGCGTCTTCGTGCCGGTGGGCTGCATGCACTGCGCCGATCCCCCGTGCATGCACGTCTGCCCCTCTACCGCTACGCGAAAGCGCGCCGACGGCATCGTCACCATCGACTACGACCTGTGCATCGGCTGCGCCTACTGCGCGGTCGCCTGCCCCTACCAGGCGCGCTACAAGGTGGACCAGGCGCAATTCGCCTACGGCGAGCCGATCGAGTCCGAGAGGAAGCAGTTCGATCCCAAGCGGATCGGGGTTGCGACCAAGTGCACGTTCTGCTCGCACCGCGTGGACGCGGGGCTGGAGCAGGGCCTCAAGCCCGGCGTGGACCCCGAGGCTACCCCGGCCTGCGTCAACAGCTGCATCGCCAGCGCGCTGCACTTCGGGGACGCCGAGGACCCGGGCAGCAACGTCTCGCGGCTGCTCGCCGAGAACCAGCACTTCCGCATGCACGAGGAGCTGGGCACCGAGCCCGGCTTCTACTACCTCTGGGACCGCAAGTGAGCTTCGGCCCGCGCCCCTGGCTGCAGCAGCACTGGGACTGGCGGGCGGCCGCGAATTTCGTCTTCGGCGGCGCCGGGAGCGGGCTGCTGCTCGCGGCCGCGCTCGCGCTGCCCCTGGGCGCGGCGCGCTCGGTAGCGCTGCCGCTCGGCCTCGCCCTCGTAGGGCTGGGGCTGCTCTGCGTCTGGTTGGAGATCGGCAGGCCCTGGCGCGCGCTGCACGTCTTCCTCAACCCGTGGACCTCGTGGATGAGCCGCGAGTCGCTCGCCGGCGTGGCGCTCGTCGCCGCGGCGTTCGCGGCCTTCTTCCTTCCCGGGCCCTGGACCGAGACCGCGCTCGGCGCGCTCGCGCTCACCTACGCCGGGTGCCAGGCGAACATCCTCAGGGCCTCGAAGGGGATCCCCGCCTGGCGCGAGCCGCGCATCGTGCCCTTCATCCTCGCCACGGCGCTCGCCGAGGGCGCCGCGCTGGCGCTCCTGCTCGGCCTCGCCTACCGGCTGCAGGGCCTGCTCGTCTACGGCCTGCTCGCCGGCGCGCTGCTCGCGCGCGCGCTCGCCTGGGCCGCGTACCCCGTGGGCCGCTATCCCGCCCTCGCCGCGGTGACCACGCCGCTGCTCTGGGGCGGAACGCTGGGCGCGCTCGCGCTCGCCGCGCTCGGGGCGACGCTGCCCCACGCCTACGGCGCGCCGCTCGCCGCGCTCGGCGCGCTCGGCGCGCTCGCCGCCGGCTGGCACGCCAAGCTGGTGCTGGTGACGCGCGCCGCGCTCAACCAGGGCTTCTCCCTCAAGGAGCTGCCGATCCGATGACCCCGATGCTCCAGCCACGCTTCGCGGCACGCATTCACCACGGCCGCGCCTACTTCTTCGAGCGCGCCGCCGAGACCCTGCCGCGCGAGAAGCTCGAGCGGCTGCAGCGCACGCGGCTGCGCGCGACGCTCAGGAACGCCTGGGAGCACGTGCCGCTGTACCGCAAGCGCATGCAGGCGGCGCGCTTTCGCCCCGCGGACCTGCGCTCGCTCGAGGACCTGCGCGAGCTGCCCTTCACGCTGAAGAGCGACCTGCGCGACACCTACCCGTTCGGGCTCTTCGCGCGCCCGCGCGAGGGCCTCGCGCGGCTGCATGCTTCCTCGGGCACCACCGGCAAGCCCACGGTGGTCGGCTACACCCTGAAGGACCTCGACACCTGGGCGAGCCTCATGGCGCGCTCGATGGCCTGCGCGGGGGCGCGGCCCGGCGACGTGGTGCACAACGCCTACGGCTACGGCCTGTTCACCGGGGGCCTGGGCGCGCACTACGGCGCCGAGCGGCTGGGCGCCACGGTGGTGCCGGTCTCGGGTGGCATGACCGAGCGCCAGGTGGTGCTGATCCGCGACTTCGGCGCGCGCGTGCTCTGCGCCACGCCCTCCTACGCGCTCAACATCGCCGAGGTCGCCGAGCGCGACGGCGTGGACCTGCGCAAGGGGCCGCTCGCGATCGGCATCTTCGGCGCCGAGCCCTGGAGCGAGGCGATGCGGCGCGAGATCCAGCTGCGCATCGGCCTGAAGGCGATGGACATCTACGGCCTGTCGGAGATCATGGGGCCGGGCGTGGCGGTCGAGTGCGAGGCGCAGGAGGGCCTGCACGGCTGGGAGGACCATTTCCTGTTCGAGGTGCTCGATCCCGGGACGGGCAAGCCGGCGGCCGAAGGCGAGCCGGGCGAGCTCGTCATCACCACGCTCACCAAGGAAGCGCTGCCGATGCTGCGCTACCGCACGCGCGACATCACGCGCGCGACGCGCGCGCGCTGCGCCTGTGGGCGCACGCACCTGCGCCTGCAGCGCATCACGGGGCGCAACGACGACATGCTGATCATCCGCGGCGTCAACGTCTACCCCTCGCAGATCGAGGCGGTGCTGGTGGGGCTCCCCGGCCTTGCGCCGCACTACCAGCTGGTGGTCGAGCGCCGCGGCAACCTCGACGAGCTGACGGTGGAGGTCGAGGCCGCCGAGGTCCTGGGCGAGGCGCAGCGCGCGGCGCTGGAGGCCGCGGTGCGCCACCAGGTCAAGTCCATGATCGGCGTCACCGCCGCGGTCGCCGCGAAGGCCCCGGGCGAAGTGCCGCGCTCGCAGGGCAAGGCGGTACGCGTGCGCGACCTGCGGCCCAAGAACCTCTAGACCGGAGCCCCATCATGGAACTGCAGCGCCAGATCAGTCGCAAGCTCTTCGAGGAGCACGTCGCCGTGCTCGACCTGCTGGATCGGTTCGGGCGCGCGCTGCGCCAGGCGGGTCCCGCAGCGGCGCGCGCGCAGGACCCGGGCTGGCGGCTGCTGCTCGGCCAGCTCGCCGGCGCGCTCGAGTACGAGATCACACGGCATTTCGACCTGGAGGAGACCCAGCTCTTCCCGCGGCTGCACGAGCGCGGCGAGGGCGACCTTGCCGAGCTGCTCTTCGAGGAGCACGAGGCGATCCGGCCGGTGGCGCGCGCCGTGCTCGCCCTCGCGGGCGAGGCGCAGGCGGGGCGGCTGGACGAGGCGGACTGGGGCCGGCTGAAGGTCGCGGGCCTGGAGCTGGTGGAGCGTCTGAGCTCGCACGCCGAGAAGGAGCAAGGGGCGCTGGTGCCGCTGGTGGAGGAGATGCTCGACGAGAAGACCGACCAGGCGCTATGGACCGACTACGCGGCCTGAAGCTGCGGCGCCTCGCGCGCGAGGACCTCGAGGCGGTGGTGGCGCTCGATGCCGCCATCCTCGGGCGCACGCGCCGCGCCTACTTCGAGCGCCGGCTCGCCGCGGCGCTGCGCGCGCCGGAGCTGCACCTGCAGATTGGCGCCGAAATCGACGGCGGCTTCGCCGGCCACGCGCTCGCGCGCGTGCTCGAGGGCGAGTTCGGCCTCAGCCGGCCGGCGCTGCGGCTGGAGGTGATCAGCGTAGCGCCGCAGCTGCGCGGCCGCGGCGTGGGCCGCGCGCTGCACGCCGCGCTGGAGGAAGGGGCGCGCAAGCGCTCCATCGGCGAGCTGCGCACCGCGGCGTCCTGGCGCGATCACGGCATGCTGCGATTTTTGGATGCCGCCGGCTACGCGCTCTCCGGGAGCCTGGTGCTCGATTGCGCGCTCGCCGGCAATCCCCTGCTCGCCGACCCGCAGCCGGTCGAATCCGCGTCGCGCGGGAAGAGCGGCGACCCGAACGACTGGAGCGCGCCTTCGGCGAACGACTTCGAGCAGCTCGCGCGCGACACCGCCGACGTGCGCCTGCTCTCGGCCAAGGACCTCGAGGACCTGGTGCGCATCGATCGCCACATCACCGGGCGCGAGCGGCGCGCCTGGATGCAGCACGCGCTCGACGAAGCGCTGCGCGAGTCGGGCGTGCGCATCTCGCTCGCGGCGCGCGTCGACGGGGGGCTCGCCGGCTACGTCATGGCGCGCGCCGACCTGGGGGATTTCGGCCGCACCGAGCCGGTGGCGGTGATCGACGCGATCGGCGTGGCGCCCGAGTACGCGCACCGCGGCGTGGGGCACGCGCTGCTCCAGCAGTTGTTCCTCAACCTCGATGCGCTGCGCATCGAGCGCGTGGAGACCGTGGTGGAATCCGGCGCGCGCGACCTGCTCGCGTTCTTTCACGGCGCCGGGCTCGCGCCGGCGCAGCGGCTGGCGTTCGTCAAGCGGTTGGAGAGCGGGCCCGGGCGGTGAAGTCCGGGGTCGGGGCCGCGCCTGGCTCCCCGGACCAATGCAATGATCGGCGCTGAGTGAGAGTCGCTTTGTGATCAGGCCACAGGCGGGCAACCGACCCTCGAATCGATCTGCCAAATCGAATGGGGGCGATGTTCTTTAGCCGAAGCAACTGGCAAGATTTTCTCGGCTGGTGTCGAGAATCCGACACAGCATTTAATCGATTAAATCTGTTTCACCCAGAATTCTGGCGCTGTGCTGAGTGCCTCAGCCGGCGCGATGCACGTGGAGCTTGATCTGGCGTACCGTTTCGACTGCGCGTACCAGATCGAACTGCCGGAATTCCTTCTCGCGCAGCACCGGACGGAGTTGCGCCTCGACCTGCCGCTCGAGTTGTCCGATCCGCTCGTCGGATAGATCAGGCGCCGGCGTGCGCGGAATCGCGAGCTTCCGTCCCACCAGGTCCGCAAAGCCGGCCTGTGCGGGGTCGAAGCCGGCATTGCGCACCGCATGGTCGACGTCGAAGAAATCGCGGATCGCCACTTCGCTGCGGCATAGCGCCGCACGCACCTTTTCGGCCATCGCTTCCAAGTACGACAACGCGGCGACAGGATAGGTATCCAAGAGCGCCTGACCGCCTATCGGATTCAGCAAGACGGTTCTTGCTGCGCCTTGCGCGGTTTCCGTCATATTCGGCTCGCGCACGCCCACTTCGATGCTCACCGGCTCGACGTGACCGTCGACCAGCGATTCGTACGACAGCACGGCGTTGTACTGCGTGGAGTTGTTGAAGCCGCGCAGCGTCTCTGCGACGCGAAACCCCGGCAGGCGCTCCTCAACCCGCCCGAGCGCCTGGCGCAGAGGCTCGGCGCTTCGTCTGCGCTCGCCCCGTGCCGAGTCAACCGCCGTGGGGATGCTGAAGTCCAGGTCCTCGCTCAGGCGGTAGAAACTGCCGTGGATCTTCGACAGGCAGGTGCCGCCCTTGAACGTGAGGCTGCCGCATTCGCCTGCCAGATACTCGAGCGCCACGCTGCAGAAGTAGTCCTTCTCGATGAGGCGCGCGCTGAAACCCGTCTCGGCGGCGGTGTAGCGGATCGCCTCGCGAAGAAGCGCGGCATCGTCGGCATGCAGGCGTATCGCCACGTCAGGTCTCGCCGTTCACGACCATGCCCCACCGGCGGTTGATGCTGCCGCGCTTTGGCAAAATCGGAATCCACGGAATGAGGCCGGTCGATTGCCGCAGCTTCTTCTCTAGCTTGCGAAGGAGCCTGCTGTCGACTCCTGCCTGATCCAGAACTAGCCCGATTCGGCGAATCGTGCCGACATCGCCATAGCGAAGCGTCATGTCCACCAGTTCCGACGCGCTGACGCGCTCCTTCTCGAGCTCGCCCCGTATCCACCGGTAGCCGCGCGGCAGGCTGTTGAAGCGAGCCCAGTCGTAAACCGCATCCACGAGCGCGCGCGCACGCGACGCATATACCACCGCCAGCCCGTCACGCGTCGAGACTTTTTCAGTGCCGCCAAGCCTTCCGTCCGCTACTTTTATCAGCGTGAGCCGGACGGCGCCGATGCTGCGCTCGCCGGAAATCCGGTTGTTGTACGCATAAACTCGGGACGGCACCTGCTCGTCAAAGCCGTACCGGTTGAAGGCGTTAGGCCCGCAAATCTGGTAGCGCCCCTTCACGTCCTCCATGAGGGTATTCAGGGCGAGGACGTCGTCGGGACTCCATTTGCCCCCCAGAGGAAGCGTTCGCGGCACGAGGTACAGCCCACGCCTTACCCTTGCGATCCACCCGGCCCTCGCCAGTCGGCTAAGGAGATTTCGCTCCTGGAGCGGCCTAAGAGCGAGTGCCTTGCGCAATTCCCCCGCGCGCACGGTCGCCTGCCCGCGCATTTGCGCATAGGCGAACAGCCGCCGCTCCGCTTCCCCTAGCCCGCTTTTCATGCTTGCACACTATTTTTCAAAAGTCGCTTGGGAAGCGATTTTCCCATAAATAGGGTGCACAGGCCATTGCGGCCCGGCAGGTCCTTCTGGCGACCCGAATGTCCGCTACGGGTCGCTTACTGCCTTCTCGCACCGTCTCAGCCGTGCAATGCCTCGTACTTCTCCTTGAGCTGTTCCGGCGTCTCGGCAAACTCGGGATTCGGCACGATGCAGTCCGCGGGGCAGACGAGCTTGCACTGCGGCTCGTCGTGCGCGCCGACGCACTCGGTGCACTTGAGCGGGTCGATGGTGTAGAGCGGGTCGCCGACCGCGATCGCCTCGTTGGGGCACACCGGCTTGCAGGCGTCGCAGGCGGTGCAGGCGTCGTTGATGAGCAGTGCCATGGTCTCGCCTCCTACGCGGCCATCTTCTGCAGTTGCCCGAGCTTCTGGTGCCGGAACGCGCCCCAGAGCGCCGCGCCGATCGCCCCGGCGTAGATTGAGTCGGGATGGGCCTCGGCCGTGAGGCCGGTGATCTTCTCGTTGACGAGCTCCTCGCGCAGCGCCGCGAGCAACCCCTCGTCGAGCGCCAGTCCCCCGGTGAGCAGCACCGTGCCCTGCTTGATGCCGGTCACCTTGAGGAGCTTCGCCAGGCGCGAGGCCATGGAGAGGTGGATGCCCTTCAGGATGTCCGCGGTAGGGATGCCGCGCGAGACCATGTTGATGACGTCGGTCTCGGCGAGCACCGCGCAGA
>CAZOWR010000101.1:0-10213 GCA_964583645.1 uncultured Enterobacteriaceae bacterium | reverse complement strand
CGTCCTGGTCGAGCACCTCCCAGGTGCGGATCTGCTGCTCGACCATGTTGGCGCGGGCCTGTTCGAGGTTCATCGGGCGGGGCTCATCTGCAGCGGGGAAGGCGATTCTAGCTCAGCCGCCCCGGGGCGCCGCACCCGGGTCCACGCCGCGTAGAGCGCGGGCACGAACAGCACCGTGAGGACGGTGGCGACCACCAGGCCCCCCCATGATCGCCATCGCCATCGGCCCCCACAGCTCGCTGCGGGTGAGCGGGATCATCGCCAGCACCGCGGCGGCGGCGGTCAGCATGATCGGGCGGAAGCGCCGCACCGCCGATTCGCGGATCGCCTCCCAGGGGTGGCGGCCCTCGGCGAGGTCCTGCCGGATCTGGTCCACCAGGATCACCGAGTTCCTCATGATCATGCCGAAGAGGGCGATGATCCCGATCAGGCGCTTAGACCCGCCGCCGCGCCCGGTGCTCGGGCATCAGTCCCCAGTAGAGCATCGGCATGGCGAAGAGGGTGAGCAGGGTGGAAAAGCCGATCCCCCAGACGATCGATGCCGCCACCGGGCCCCAGATGAGCGAGTGCCCGCCCAGGCCGAAGGCGAGCGAGAACAGGCCCGCGATGGTGGTGGTGCTGGTGATGATGATCGGCACCACGCGCCGGCGCGCCGCGTACACCGCGGCGTGCAGCACGCTCATCCTCTGGCGCCGGCGGTGGTTCGCGGCGTCGATCAGCACGATCGCCGAATTGACCGCGATGCCGGTGAGCGCGATGACGCCGTAGAGCGTGTACAGCGACAGCGGGTTCCCCGAGACGAGCAGCCCGAACACCACCCCGGTGAAGGCGAGCGGCACCGTGACCAGGATCATCGCCGGCTGCCAGTAGCTGCGGAACTGCGCGGCGAGGATCACGTAGATGAGGCCCACGCCGAGCAGGAACAGCACCTTCATGGCCTCCAGGCTCTCCTGGATGTCGTCCAGCTCGCCCGAAAAGTCGAGCGTGGTCGCGGGGTAGCGGGCACGGATCTTCCGCCACTGCGCGCGGATGGCGTCGTTCACCGCCACCGTGTCGGTCTGCCGGCGGTCGATGTCGGCCTCGACGGTGATCGAACGGCGCAGGTTGTAGTGCTTGATGACGCCCTTGCCCTCGCGCGTGCGGGCGCGCGTCAGCGCGCGCAGCGTCGTCGTGCCCCCGCCGGGCAGGGCCACGGGATCGTCGAGCAGCCGCGCGACGTCGGCCGTCTCGCGCGGCGCGGCGCGCACGCGCACCTCGACCTTCTCGCCCTGGTCGCGCATCTCGGTGACGATCTCGCCGTCCACGTGCAGCCGTACCAGTCGCGCCACCAGCCCGGGGGAGAGGCCCGCGGCGCGCACCGCCTCGCGGTCGATCTCGAGCACCAGCTGCGGCCGCCCCGGCACGTCGTCGTCGGTGACGTCCCTGGTGCCGCCGATCGAGCGCACGATGCCGAGCAGCGCGTCGGTCGCGGCGCGCAACTCGGCGTAGTCGTCGTTCCTCACCCGTACGCGGATCGGCTTGGAGGTCGGCGGGCCTCCCGAGAGCGCGAGGAAGCTCACACGGCCCTCCCCGGGCAGCGCGACGATGTCGCGGCGCATCGACTCGACGATCTCGAGAACGTCGCGCGATTCGCCGCCGCGCGGGTTGAGCGACACCAGCACCTGGCCGTAGGGATCGCCCCAGAGCGGCTCGGTGTCGGTGAACTTGACCCCGGCGAGCGAGGTGAGCGCGCGCGCTTCGCCCTCGCGCAGGCGCGCGCGCACCGCGCGCTCGACCTGCTCGACGCGCGCAAGGGTCTGCTCGATAGGCGCGCCCGCGGGCATGTCGACGTTGACGTAGAAGAGGCGGATCGGGTCGAAGGCGAAGAACTCCATGCGCACCAGCCCCCCGGCCACCGACGCTCCGGCGGCGAGCACCGCGGCCACGATCACCGCCGCGAAGCGCTTCGGCCGGCGCATGACGTAGAGCAGCGCGCGCGAGTAGCGCACCCGCAGCAGGTGCGTGAAGCGGTGGCGCATGCGCTGCATGCGCGAAGGCTTCGAGAGATCGAGCCTGAGCGCGGTGATGTGGGCCGGGATCATCCAGTAGGCCTCGACGAGGCTGATCGCGAGGGTGAGCGTCACCACGAAGGGGATCACGAACATGAACTTGCCGACGATCCCGGGAAGCAGCATCAGCGGCAGGAAGGCGGCGATGGTGGTCGCGACCGAGGAGGTCACGGGGGCGAAGGTCTCGCGCAGCGCGTCGAGCGAGGCGGCGAGTACCTCGGCGCCGCGCTGCACCCGGTAGTAGATCGCCTCGACCACGACCACGGCGTCATCCACCAGCATCCCCAGCACGATCACGACCGCGAGCAGCACCGAGATGTTGAGCGTGAAGCCGGTCGCGTGCAGCAGGGCGAGGCCGCCGGCGAGCGCGAACGGGATGCCGAGCGCGACCAGGATCGAGACGCGCGTGCCGAGGAAGATCCAGCACACCGCGAGCACCAGGGCGAGGCCCAGCAGCGCGTTCGACTCCATGATGTCGATCGCAGTGCGCGTCGGGATGGTCTGGTCGTCGATCAGCGCGAGCGCGAGACCGGAGGCGGCCACGCGCATCTGCTTCTCCGCGATGTAGGCGCGGATGCGCGCCACCAGCTCGAGCGTGTTGGTGTAGCTCTTCTTGGTCACCGAGAGCACCACCCCGGGCCGGCCGCCCGAGGAGGCGAGGTGCACGGGCGTGGCGCGGGCGCGGCTGGTCCCGGCAAGCGCGTCGATCGGCACGCGCTGGCGCGTGCCGGGCACGGCGACGGTGAGGCCCGCGAGGTACTCGGGATCGGCCTCCTGGCCGACGATGCGCACCAGCCAGGACTCGCGGCCCGCCTGCGTCTTGCCGGCGAAGGTGTCGCGGAACCATCCGCCGACCGCGTCCGCCAGGTCGGCCGCGTTGAGGCCGCGCGCGGCGAGCGCGCGCGGCTCGAACTCCACGCGCAGCTCCGGGTCGCGCAGGCCGAGCGCGAACACCTGGTCGATCCCCGCCATGCGCTCGAGGTCGTTGCGCACCTCGCGTGCGACGCGGCGCATCACCTCGTCGTCGCCGCGGCCCGAGAGCAGCACCTGCGCCGTGGGGAAGCCGTTCGAAGTCGTGATCTCCAGCACGCGCGGGTCCTTGGCTTCTGCCGGCAGCTCGGCCTGGGCCTTGTTCTGGATCTCGCGGCGCAGGTCGTTGACCCGCTTGTCGAAGACGCGCTCGGAGATGTCGCGAAAGCGCACCAGCACCGAGCAGACGTTCTCGCGGCTGTTGGAGATCACGAAGCGCACGTCGGCGACCTGCTTGATCGCGTCCTCCAGCGGCTGCGTGACGCGCTTCTCGACGTCCTCGGCCGAGGCCCCGGGCAGCACCACGGTGATGTTGACCCAGTTGAAGTTGATCTCGGGATCCTGCTCGCGCGGCATCAGGCCGTAGGCGAGCGAGCCCATCACGAGCACGACCGCGAACGTGATGTTGGCGAGTGGGTGGTTGCGGATCAGCAGCTCGAGGAGCTTCACGGCAGCTTCTGGCCGTCCTGCACCGTGAGCTGGCCGCTCACCACGATGCGGGCGTCCACGGCGATACCGCTCGCCGCCGCCGGCCGGCCTTCCTGCGCGCCGGCGAGCGGCGTGAAGCGCGCGCGTCCCTCGCGCACCACGAAAACGCCGAGCGCGCCGCCGCGGCGCACCATGACCGCGGGCGGAAGGTACGGCTGCGCATCGCGCCAGGCGATGCGCCCGGCCGCCCCGGGCGCGGCCGGCTCGGCGGCGAAGGCGAGGCGCGCCTCCACAGTGCGCGCCTGGCGGTCGATGGCGGGGGAAACGCGCAGCAGCCGCACGGCGCGGCTGCCGCCGTCGCCGGAAAAGCGCACCTCGCGCGCGCGACGCAGCGACTCCGCGTCCTGCACCTGGACCTGCGCCGAGACCTCGACCCGGCTCGAGTCGGCGAGCGCAACCAGCGGCGTGCCCGGCGCGGCAAGCTCGCCGACCTGCCCCAGGCGCTCGCGCACGATCGCGGGGAAGGGAGCGCGCACCACGCATTTCTCGACCGCGCGCGCCGCGGTCTGCAGCTGCAGGCTCGCCTGCTCGGTCTCGGCGCGCATCACCGCCAGCTCGGTGGCGCGCGCGTCCGCCGCTTCCTTGGAGAAGAAGCCTTTCGCGGCGAGCTCGCGGGCGCGCGCGAGCTGCTGCTCGGCGAGCGCCAGGCGAGAACGCGAGGCGGCGAGCGCCGCCTGCGCGCGGCCCCGCGCGAGCTCGTGGTCGCGGCAGTCGATGCGCGCGAGCACCGCCCCTTGGGCCACCCGCTCGCCTGCCTGCACCGGGATCGCCTCGATGCGCCCGGCGATCTCGGCCGCGATGCGCGACTCGTTGAGCGAGACCGCCTGGGCCGAGGCGTCGCGCTCCGGGTAGAGCGCGACCTCGGCGAGCGTCTTGACGACGACCGGCGCGGGCGGCTTGGGCGCCTCGGGCTCGGCGGCGAGGTTCTTCTTCGCCAGCGCGGGCGCGGCGAGCAGCGCGGCCGCGGCGGCGGCGGCGAGACGACGGCGGATGGACATGACCACGTCGGGGGAATGGGCCGCCGCAATGGTATCAAGCGCGCGCCGCTTCCTTGTCAGCGCGGCGCGATTGCAGTAGCGTGGCAGCTGCACGAGGGGTCCTGGCGGCGCGTTTGAAACGGCGCGCCCCCGGGTGAGAGAAACCCATTGAACCTGATGCGGGTAATGCCGCCGAAGGGAAAGCCATGAGCGCCAATCCGAAGTTCCTCGCCGCCACCGCGCAGGTGGATGCGGCGGCGGTCCAGCCGCTGCCGAGCTCCCGCAAGACTTACCTCGAGGGCTCGCGCCCCGACCTGCGCGTGCCGGTGCGCAGCATCTCGCAGTCCGGGGACAACCCGCCGGTCACGGTCTACGACACCTCGGGCCCGTACACCGACCCGCGGGCGAGGATCGACATCCGCAAGGGGCTGCCCGCGCTGCGCGAGCGGTGGATCCTGGAAAGGGGCGACGTGGAGACGCTGCCGGGCCCAAGCTCGGAGTTCGGGCGACGCCGGCTCGCCGACCCGAAGCTCGCCGAGCTGCGCTTCGACCTGCACCGCAAGCCGAGGAAGGGGCGCTGCGTCACTCAGATGCACTACGCGAAGCGCGGCATCGTCACCCCGGAGATGGAGTTCGTCGCGATCCGGGAGAGCCAGCGGCTCGCCGAAGCCCTCGGCCCGCAGCACCCGGGCGAAGCCTTCGGCGCCTCGATCCCGCGCGAGGCGACGCCGGAGTTCGTGAGGAGCGAAGTCGCGCGCGGCCGCGCCATCATCCCGGCGAACGTCAACCACCCGGAGTCCGAGCCGATGGCGATCGGGCGCAACTTCCTCGTCAAGATCAACTGCAACATCGGCAATTCCGCCGTCACCTCCTCGATCGGCGAGGAAGTGGACAAGATGACCTGGGCGATCCGCTGGGGCGCCGACACGGTGATGGACCTCTCCACCGGCAGGCATATCCACGAGACGCGTGAGTGGATCGTGCGCAATTCCCCCGTCCCCATCGGCACCGTGCCGATCTACCAGGCGCTCGAGAAGGTGGACGGCAAGGCCGAAGAGCTCACCTGGGAGATCTTCCGCGACACGCTCATCGAGCAGGCCGAGCAGGGCGTGGACTACTTCACCATCCACGCCGGCGTGCGCCTGCCCTTCATCCCGCTGACCGCCCGCCGGGTCACGGGGATCGTCTCGCGCGGCGGCTCGATCATGGCCAAGTGGTGCCTCGCGCACCACGAGGAGAGCTTCCTGTACACGCGGTTCGCCGAGCTCTGCGAGATCATGCGCGCCTACGACGTGAGCTTCAGCCTCGGCGACGGGCTGCGTCCCGGCTCGATCGCGGACGCCAACGACGAGGCGCAGCTCGCGGAGCTGAGGACGCTCGGCGAGCTGACGAAAATCGCCTGGCAGAACGACTGCCAGGTGATGATCGAGGGCCCCGGGCACGTGCCGATGCAGCTCATCCGGGAGAACATGGAGCTGCAGCTCAAGTACTGCGACGAGGCGCCTTTCTACACCCTGGGGCCGCTCACCACCGACATCGCGCCCGGCTACGACCACATCACGAGCGCGATCGGCGCGGCGATGATCGGCTGGTACGGCACCGCGATGCTGTGCTACGTGACGCCCAAGGAGCACCTCGGGCTGCCCAACAAGAAGGACGTCAAGGACGGCATCATCGCCTACAAGATCGCGGCGCACGCCGCCGACCTCGCCAAGGGGCACCCGGGGGCGCAGGCGCGCGACAACGCGCTCTCCAAGGCACGCTTCGAATTCCGCTGGGCCGATCAGTTCAACCTGGGCCTGGACCCCGACACCGCGCGCGAGTTCCACGACGAGACGCTGCCCCAGGAGGGGGCCAAGCTCGCGCACTTCTGTTCCATGTGCGGCCCGCACTTCTGCTCGATGAAGATCACGCAGGACGTGCGCGACTACGTCGAGCGGGGGCTGAAGGAGAAGTCGGTCGAGTTCGTGAAGCAGGGCGCGCAGATCTACCAGCAGGAGAAGCCGAGGGCCTGACCCCCGTTTGGAGACGCTGGCCAGCCTGCTGAAGATCGCAGCCGCGGTCGCGGTCGGGTTGCCGCTCGTCGTCTACTTCGCGCAGGACGGGCTGATCTTCTACCGCCAGCCGTTGTCGGAGGCGCGCCGCGCCGCGATCGCGCGCGGCTTCCCCGCGGTCGAGGAGATCAACCTGGCGACGACCGAGGGCACGCGGCTGCACGCCTGGCACGCGAAAGGCTCGGGGCCGGTGGTGCTGTACTTCGGCGGCAACGCTGAGGAAGTGTCCTGGATGCTGGAATCGGTGCGCGAGACCCCGGGCTTGGGCTGGGTCCTCGTCGACTACCGCGGCTACGGCGCGAGCCAGGGCTCGCCCTCGGAGAAGGCGCTTGTCGCGGACGCGCTGCAGCTCTACGACCACGTGGCGAAGCTCCCCGGGGTGGACGCGAAGCGCATCCTCGCCTTCGGCAGGAGCCTCGGCAGCGGCGCGGCGGTGCAGCTCGCCGCGCAGCGGCCGCTGCGTGCGCTCGTCCTCGTCTCGCCCTTCGAGAGCCTCGCCGCGGTGGCCAAGCGCTACTACTGGTACCTGCCGGTGGACCTGATGCTCAGGCACCGCTTCGACTCGCTTGCGCTCGCGCCGGCGCAGAAGGCGCCGCTGCTGTGCCTGATCGCGGAGCGCGACGAGGTGATTCCGCCCGTGCACGCCGAGCGGCTGTTCGAGGCCTGGGGCGGCCCGAAGCGCCGGGTGCTGCTGCAGGACGCGGGCCACAACAGCACTGATGCGCACCCGCTGTTCTGGCCCGAGATCCGCCGCTTCGTCCTCGAGCACGCGCGGGGGTGATAGCATCGCGCGCAGATGCGCGATGCGACGCTGCTCGATGCGCTCATCCTGGGCATCGTCGAAGGGCTGACCGAGTTTCTCCCCATCTCGAGCACCGGCCACCTGATCCTCGCCGGCGGCATGCTCGGGTTCAACGACGCGCGCGCGGGCGTGTTCTTCGTCGCCGTCCAGACCGGCGCCATGCTGGCGGTGCTCTGGGAGTACCGCGCGCGCTTCTTCAGCATCGACCCGGCGCTCTGGCGCAACCTGGCGGTCGCCTTCCTGCCGGCGGCCGCGCTCGGCCTGGCCTTCGGCAGCGCCATCAAGCAGTTCCTGTTTCACGCCGTGCCGGTCGCGCTCGCGTTCATCGCCGGGGGCGTGATCATCCTGCTGGTGGAGCGCGGCGGGCGCACGGCGCGCGTCGGCGACACCCGGGCCATGACGTGGCTCGATGCGCTCAAGGTCGGGATCGCGCAGTGCTTTGCGCTCATCCCGGGGACCTCGCGCGCAGGCGCCACCATCATCGGCGGCATGCTCTTCGGGCTCTCGCGCAAGGCGGCCACCGAATTCTCCTTCTTCCTCGCCGTGCCGACGCTGGTGGTGGCCGGCGGCTACGATCTGTGGTGGAACCGGGCGCTGTTCGACGCCGGCGACCTGCCGCTGTTCGGCGCCGGCCTCGCGGCCTCCTTCGTGTCGGCGTTTGCCGTGATCCGCTGGCTCATCCGCTACGTCGCGACGCACGACTTCCGGCCGTTCGCCTGGTACCGGATCGGCTTCGGGGCCCTGGTGCTCGCCACCGGGTGGCTCGGCCTCGTGGACTGGTCCGCATGAGGCCCGGGCTGAGTGCCTTGCGCACGTCAACAAGACGGGCCAGGCGGGCCTGTACGTGCTGCTCGATGCGCACCCCTTCCTCGACGATCCGCTCAACGTGCGCCTGATGCGGCAGATCGCGGCCGGCTACGCCAGGACGCCGCGCACGCTCGTGCTGGTGAGCCCGAAGCTCGAGCTCGCGCCGGAGCTCGCCCGCGCCTGCGCGCGCTTCGCGCTGCAGATGCCGGACGCAAGAGCGATGACGGCCAACGACATCGAAAGCCTGCCGCCCGAGCTGGTGCGCAAGGGCCGCCTCGACGAGATCTTCTTCGTCGATCTCCCCGACGATCCGGCGCGGCAGGAGATCTTCGCCATCCACCTGCGCAAGCGCAGGCTCGACGCGAAGCGCTTCGACCTCGCCGCGCTGGCGGGCGCCGCAGACGGCTTTTCGGGCGCGGAGATCGAGCAGGCGATCGTCGCGGCGCTGTACGAATCGATGGCCAGCGGCAGCCCAGTCGACACCAGCCTGATCCTCGCGGAGATCGCGCGAACCCGGCCGCTGTCGGTGACGATGGCCGAGCGCATCGCGCGCCTGCGCGCCTGGGCCGTCGAGCGGACCGCTCTCGCCGATTGAGGATCGGGGGCGCGCGCCCTAGCCCTGGACCCAGGGAAGGCCGGCAACCTTCCAGCCGCCGACGCTGCCGCGGTGCTGCGCGGCGTCCTTGTCGCCCTCGAATCCCTCGAGCACGTTGTAGCACTCGCGAAATCCGGCCTGCGTCGCGACCTGCGCCGCCATGTGCGAGCGCCCGCCGGACCGGCAGATGAACATCAGCGGCTCGCCCTTGCCGGCGAGCTCGGCGAGCTGCTGCAGGAAGCTCGGGTTGATCTGGCCGCCGGGGTAGCCGTTCCACTCGACGTAGAGCGCGCCCGGAACGCGCCCCACCCAGTCGAGTTCCGCACGCGTGCGCACGTCCACCAGCCGTGCCCCGGCCTGCATCAGCGCATGCGCCTCGGCGGGCAGGAGCGCGCCGGCGTATGGAAGCCCGAGCTGCTGGCCGCGCTCCCGGGCCAGGCGCTTGATTTCGGCAGGGCCGGCCATGGCTCACATTATAGGAAGGGAAGGCCCGCTGCTGCAGGCTGTTGCACCGTGCCGGTGCGCCGTCCAACACGGCCGCACCTTCACGGTGCCATGGGGCTCGGTTTAGAATCGCACCGCTTTGGCCAGTCGAGGGGGGCTGGCCGGCGCAGCCGAGTTTGGCACGAAATCTGCTCATTCCCGCAGGTCCGGCCGGTGCTCGGCCCGCATTCCCATTCCGCCCAGGAGACCCGAGATGGCGATGACGCCTGATGACGTGCTGAAGCTGATCAAGGACAAGGAAGTGAAGTTCGTCGACCTGCGCTTTACCGACACCCGCGGCAAGGAGCAGCACGTAACGGTGCCGGTGAAATATTTCAACAAGGAAAAGTTCGAGCTGGGGCACGCGTTCGACGGCTCCTCCATCGCCGGCTGGAAAGGCATCCAGGCTTCCGACATGCTGCTCATGCCCGAGGCGGCGACGGCGCGCATGGACCCGTTCACCGACGAGGCGGTGCTCGACATCACCTGCGACGTCATCGAGCCCGCGGATGGCAAGCCCTACAACCGCTGCCCGCGCGGCATCGCCAAGCGCGCCGAGGCCTACCTCAGGTCCACCGGCCTGGGCGAGGTCGCCTATTTCGGCCCGGAGCCCGAGTTCTTCATCTTCGACGGCGTCACCTGGAGCGTCGACATGCAGGGCTGCTCGGTGAAGATCAAGTCGGAAGAGGCGCCCTGGTCCTCCGGGATCGACTACGAGTCGGGCAACATGGGCCATCGCGCGCCGGTCAAGGGCGGCTACTTCCCGGTGCCCCCGACCGACACGCTGCTCGATATCCGCAACGCGGCGTCGCTCGCGCTCGAGCAGCAGGGCGTGGAGGTCGAGGTGCACCACCACGAGGTGGGCGCCATGGGGCAGAACGAGATCGGCACGCGCTTCGCGCCGCTGGTGCAGCGCGCCGACTGGATGC
>CAZOWR010000100.1:0-10215 GCA_964583645.1 uncultured Enterobacteriaceae bacterium | reverse complement strand
TTTCGACGGCGAATGTATCGCAGAACAGCGGCTGCGGAAAGCCCTGGCCCCAGATCTGCGCTTCGAGCAGCTGCGCCACCTCGAGCGAGTGGTAGGCGGCCTCGAGCGCGCCGTCGGTCTCGATCGAGCGCTCGAGCGCCGCCGCCGGCAGGCACCCGGCGGCGGCGCGCTCGAACTCTGCGCGCCAGCGCTCGAGCCCGGCCTCGCGGATCGTCAGCCCCGCGGCCTGCGCGTGGCCGCCGAAGCGCAGCACCAGCCCCGGCGCGCTTTTGGCCACGAGGTCGAAACAGTCGCGCAGGTGCAGCCCGGGAATCGAGCGGCCCGAGCCGCGCAGCAGGCCCTCGCCCGCGCGCGCGAAGCACACCGCCGGGCGGTGCGCGCGCTCGCGCACCCGCGAGGCGATGAGGCCCACGACGCCCTGATGCCAGCCGGGCTCGAACAGGGTGAGCGCCGCGCCCGCGGGCTCCGGGTGCGCGTCGAGCGCGCCGAGCGCCTCCTCGAGCATCCCCGCCTCGATGCGGCGGCGCTCGCGGTTGAGGCGATCGAGCTCCTGCGCGCAGTTGGCGGCGCGCGCCTCGTCGTCCGTGACGAGGCACTCGATGCCCAGGCTCATGTCGGCGAGACGCCCGGCGGCGTTCAGGCGCGGGCCCGCGACGAATCCGAGGTCGAAGCAGCCCGCCGCCGCGGGCTCGCGCCCGCCCGCGGCGAGCAGCGCCGCGAGCCCCGGCTGCGCCGCGCCCGCGCGCAGGCGCCTGAGCCCCTGTGCGACCAGGACGCGGTTGTTGGCGTCCAGCGGCACGAGGTCGGCCACGGTGCCGAGGGCCACCAGGTCGGTGAGCGCGGCGAGGTTGGGCTCCCGCCCGCCCGCGAAGGCGCCGCGCCGGCGCAGCTCGGCGCGCAGCGCGAGCATCACGTAGAACATGACGCCGACGCCGGCGAGCGACTTCGACGGGAACTCGCAGCCCGGCTGGTTGGGATTGACGATGCAGGCGGCCTCGGGCAGCGAGGCTCCCGGCAGATGGTGATCGGTGATCAGCGTGGCGATCCCCAGGGCGCGCGCCCGCGCCACGCCCTCTACGCTCGCGATGCCGTTGTCCACCGTGATGAGGAGGTCGGGGCGGCGCTCGGCGGCGAGCTCCACCAGCTCAGGCGAGAGCCCGTAGCCGAGCGCGAAGCGGTCCGGCACCAGGTACTCCACGCGCGCACCGAACGCTCGCAGGGCGCGTAGGCCGACCGCGCAGGCAGTCGCGCCATCGGCGTCGTAGTCGGCGACGATGAGGAGCCGACTCTGCGCCGCGATCGCGTCCGCGAGCAGCGTCGCCGCGCGCTCGCAGTTGAGCAGCCGCGCGGGCGCGAGCAGCCGCTCCGCCGCGAGCTCGAGCTCCGATGCCGAGCGGATGCGCCGCGCCGCGTAGAGGCGCGCGAGCAGCGGGTGTACTCCGGCCGCGACGAGCGCCTGGCGCGCCGGCTCGGGGCAGGGGCGGGTGACGATTCTCATGCCGCGTAGCTCGCCAGCGGCTGCGCGCGCCGCCAGAAGCGCCGCAGGTCGCCGCGCACGGTCTCGAACGAGATCCCCGCGTCGGGCACGTGGAGCGTGACCATGCCGATGCGCTCGGCGCGCAGCGCGGCGAGCAGCGGCGCGAACCAGCGCTCTTCCAGCTCCCGATACCGGTCGGAATGGGGCGTCGCGCGAAGCACGTCCAGCACGACGAGATGGCGGCCCTCGCTCGCCGCCGTGGCCCGCCATTCATGGGCGTCGGGCGCATGACGCGCTCCGGAAAGTCGTGCGAAGCCGAGCGCCACGGGGTCGTTCGCGGCTATCGATTGCCAGGGTGCGCGCGCCTCGCGGGGAAGCGTTCCGGCGCCCCACAGCCAGAGGCTGTTGATGGCAGGCGCGCCGCGCTGCTCGCGCGCGTCGTTGACCGGGTGATCGTGCAGCAGCATCTGCAGCTCGTTGAGCACCGCGTGCCAGCGCGCGGCATCCGGGCCGCGCGGCAGATTCGAGTCCACGTCGCGGCCGGAGAGCTCGACCGGCGGCTCGGCCTGGAGCGCCACCGGCGCCGCCGCGCGCAGGCACCAGCGTTTCGGCTCCACCGCACGCAGCGCGAAGGCTTCGCCGAAGTGCCGCCCGATCGATTCGGCCAGCGCATCGGCCTCTTCGCGCGAGAGCTCGAGCTCGCCGGCCCGGAGAAACGCGAGGTGGCTGTGGCGCGTCTGGAAGTGAACCGGATCGGCGCGCAGCCAGCACGCCTCGCCCGGCTCCAGGCCGTGCGCGAGCGCGGTCAGCGCTCCCGCGGGGACCGCCGTCTCCTGCAGTCCGAAGGCCCGGCCGAGCCATCGCTCAAGCGGGCAGGGCTCGTCGCGGGTGGCTCTCCCGCGAGCCATCAGCAGCTCGAGCGCCGGCATGCGCGGCAGCAGATCGAAGGGATCCTGGCGCGGGATCAGCCCCGGAACCAGCAGCTCTACGTGCACCGCCGGAGCTCCACCACCCTCGCACGGCCCTTGCCGAGATGCCGCGAGAGCAGCCTGTAGTGGTCCAGGTCGAAGCGCGGCCGCGCGCCGCTCTCGACGAGCTGAGCGACCTCGGCGTCGCTCCGCGCGCTGCCGAGCCAACACCAGCGGTCGATGACGTGCACCTCGGTCGCCGCGCGCGCCGCGTCGGTCTCTACGACGCCGATCGGGCCGCGCCAGGGCCAGCGCAGCGTCTCCAGCCGCGCCAGCGCCGCCGCGAGCCGCGCCTGGTGCGCCTGCACGCTCTCGCGACCCGCGCACAGGCCCGCGCAGCGCCGGATCTGGTGGCGAAAGCAGGCGCCGCGGCGCACCGCCCCTTCGCCGAAGCCCAGGCTCTGCAGGCACAGGCGCTCCGCGTCGGCGAGCCCGCGCAGCGCGGCGAGCGCGCTGCGGCGCGAGCGGAACAGCCCGTGCAGCCGCTCGCGCCCCTGCGCGTCGCAGTCCTCGAGCCGCTCGATCCGCAGCCGCGCACCCTCCAGGGCGAAGCCGCAGGGCGCCTCGGGCGCGCGCAGCATGCGGTTGAACGCCGGGCGCAACCGCTTCACCAGCGCGGCCTCCGCGAGCAGCGCGCCCAGCTCTCCGCAGGAGCGCTGCCACTCGATCGTGCGCACGTCGCGCGCGAGCTCGCGCGCGCGCGGCGAGCGCTGGTCCGCGGCGAAGTGCGAGAGCACGCGGCTGCGCATGGCGAGGCTCTTGCCCACGTAGAGCAGCGCCCCTTGCTCGCCGTAGAGCAGGTACACGCCGGGCGCCTCGGGGATCGCGTCGATCGCCGCGCGCTCGAGGTGGGCGGGGAGCGAGGGCATGCGCGCGAGATCCAGCGCGGCCTCGGCGAGCGCGTCAGTGCCGCGCTCCTCGGCCGCGGCGCGTAGGAACTCCCACACGGCGCGCGCGTCGCCCAGGGCGCGGTGGCGCGAATCGCAGCGCAGGCCGTGCCGGGCGATCACGCTATCCAGGTTGTGTCGCGGATACTCGCGGTACAGGCGCCGCGAGAGCTTGACCGTGCACAGCGTCTTCGCCTCGAACTCGAGCCCGGCGCGGCCGAACTCCTGGCGCAGGAAGCCGTAGTCGAAGCGCGCGTTGTGGGCGACGAAGACGCGGCCGGCGAGCCGCTCGTGCAGGCCCTCGGCAAGCTCGGCGAAGCGCGGCGCGCCCGCCACCATGGCGTCGGTGATGCCGGTGAGTGCCTGGATCGCGGGCGGGATGGGGGTCTGCGGGTCGACCAGCGTGGACCACTCGGCGGCGATGCTGCCGCCGTCCACCTCGAGCACCGCGATCTCGGTGACGCGGTCCCAGGCCGGGTGCGCGCCGGTGGTCTCGAGGTCGACGATGGCGAGGGGTTGCTCCAGCAGCGGCTGACTCCAGCGTGGATATACGTCCAGTAGCGGAATCTACCGCAGGACGGCCGCCGGCGGCCAGCCCTTCAGTCGAGCGTGATCGAGACGTGCGGCCGATGATGGTGATCGCGCCCCCCAAGGACATCGATCAGGCCGCCGGACGCACGGCCACGGCATCGCGCCCGACCATGGTCGCAAAGCCGGCGGCGGCAGGGTGATGACGACTAGACCGGGACGACCCTCACCAGCCGCTCCAGGCCAGCGAAATGCTTCGCGTTGCGCGTGTAGAGCGGCAGGCCGTTCGACAGGGCCGTGGCGGCGATCAGCAGGTCCGCGAGCCGCGCGCGGCCCGGTCTTCCCGCCGCCCGGGTCGCCGCGAAGATCCGGCCGTAGCTGCGCGCGGCGGCTTCGTCGAACGGCAGCGCGTCCCAGGTCGCGGCCGCCCACTGCAGCCGGTCCTGCCGCCGCGCCCGCTCCTCGGCCTCGCCCGTGGCATGCGGGCCTGCCGCGAGCTCCGCGAGGCTGACCGCGGCGATCGCCGACTCGTCCGGCAGCCTGCCGGCGTCGACGCGGTCCTGGTCGACCAGCACCGATGTATCGAGCAGGCCGCGGCTCGGCTCAGCCATCGACGGATTGGCGGACGACCGCGTCCAGGTCGGCGCGGAACCGGCGCCGATCGATGCGGGGAGCTCCCCGCGCCGCCGCGGCGATCGCCGCGCGCGGCACGAACCTGCGGGGGGCCACCGGCCGCAGCTCGGCCACCGGGACGCCGTTGCGGGTCACCACGAGGGTGCGGCCCGCCTGCACTTCGCGCAGGACCGCGCCGGAGTCGTTGCGCAGCTCGCGCTGGGTCACGGAGCGGCTCATCGGCGCCATCGTAGCAGCTGTAGCACTTCGTAGCAAGCCGCCGCCCGTCCCGGAACCACGCGCGAAGACCCAGGGAAATCGAGAGCGACATCTACCGCCTTGATTCAAAGAAGTAATCGTCCTTGAGCGAGCCAAGCGAAGGTGTACGGTTTTTCGCGCATGCCGCCGGCGCGGTCACCGGACGAGCGCCGCGAGTTGCCAGAGCGCGAAGCCGAGGATCGTTGCGCCCGCCACGACGTTGATCGCGCGCATCAGGCCGCCGGCGAGGCGCTCGCGCAGCCAACCCGCGGCCGCGGCGAGGATCACCCACCACGCCGCCGAGCCGGCGAAAACGCCGAGCACGACGAGGCCCGCGGCAGCGTCGCCCGTGCTCGTGGCGAGGCCCAGTCCGGCGAAGATCGCGGCGAAGGCGAGGATCGTGGGCGGGTTGGCGAGCGTGAGCCCGAGCGTGGAGGCGAAGGCGGCGGGGTGGGACGGCCGTCCCGCAGGTTGCGCGGCTTCGACGGCGACCGGCTTTGCGATGAGCGTCCTCACCCCGAGCCAGAGGAGGAACGCCGCGCCCGCGGCGCCGATCGCGACGCGGTGCTCGAGCAGGAACCCGGACACCGCCGTGAGGCCGAAGGCCGCCACCGCGCCGTACAGGCCGTCGGCCACGGCGATGCCCATGCCGGAGACGAAGCCGGCGAGCGCGCCGTGCGCGAGCGTGCGCCGCAGGCAGAGCACCCACATCGGCCCCACGGTGGCGGCGAGCACGAAGCCGAAGGCGAGGCCCTTCAGGAACAGGAGCGTCACGGGCGCGCGAGGCGCACCCAGAGCTGCGCGTCGTAGGGCAGCAGCGCGCTCCCCGGCAGCGGCGCGCCGGCCGGGAGCGAAAGCTCGCGCGCCGGCCTGCGCAGCACCTTCTCGACCGACACGCCGAGGATGCGCCAGGAGTCGAACAGCGCGGTGAACTCGGGCATGCCGCGCAGCGCCGCGGCGACGTAGGCGTTCTCGGTGCCCTCGAGCGGGCGGCCCGCGGCAGGATCCCAGCGGCGCGAGCTCGAGGCCTGGCGCGCGAGCAGCGCCGAGAGCCACGGGTACTCCACGATGCGGCCGAAGGCGAGGCACAGCTCGCGCGCCTCGCCCGCGTGCGCGAGGATCGCCCGCACCGCGCCGTGCGTGGAGGAGAACCCCAGAGGGCAGGAGGGCCGCAGCCGGAGCACGAGCCGCGCCTCCTCGCGCCGCTCGAGGGCGACGGCGCACTCCGGCGCCGGGTGGGTCGCGAAGGCGGCGGCGGCGAGCAGCTCGATCATCGGCCGCGGCGCGCCGCGTCGCGCGCCCAGCCGAGGATCCCCGGCACCGCCCAGGCGAGCAGCACCGCGCCGAGCGCGGCGCACAGCCACGCCTTCTGCTTGTCCGCGAACATCGGGATCAGGCCGTCGAGCGCATCCGAGAGCGCGCCGGCGAGGCCGATCCCGAGCAGGATCGCTCCCGCCGCGTCCAGCACGATGAGGTGCAGCGGCGGCAGGAGGGAGGGCCTCTCTTCGCTCACGCGGCGGCGGCCGCGGCGAGCTCCGCGGCGGAGAGGTTGTGGATGCGCCCGAACCCGGCGACAAAGCGCGCATCGCGCGGCGAGATGCGCCAGAAGGAGAAGTCGGCGAGCTCGAAGTTGACGCCTTGAGCCGGAAAGCGCGCGAGCCAGGTTGTCTTGAGCCTTTCAAACTCCTTGCCTTCATTCTCGAGTCGCGTGGCTTCGCCCCGGACGGTCGCGCGCATAAGGGTAAATGGATCTTCCCGCCCGTCGTCGGTCTGGGCGACCGAGAGCGCGACGCGCGGGTCCTGCCCCATGTCCTGCGTGTGCCAGGCGAGGCGGCTGACGTGCACGTGGAAGGCGGAGAAATCCGCCGCCGCGAGGTACAGCGTCATCGAGGCCATCGGCGCGCCCTGGCGCAGCGTGGCGAGGTGCGCGGTGCGCTCGGCGCGCAGCAGATTCGCGAGCAGGTGCAAGGTGCTTGCGTCTACCGCCATGTCCTTGCGGCTTCAGTGACGGGCACTACCTGCTGCGCTTGCCCTCGAACAGATCGAGCAACTCGCGCGGCAGCGGTGCGTCGAGATCGTCGGGATACCGCAGCCTGCCCTTGAGGACACCGAACCTGATCGCTCCCGCCGGGGCAGGCCGAGCCGGCAACCGCCTTCGTCCCAGTACGCTCTTTCGGATGCGCGTCATCGCTACTTGCCCTCTCCTGCCAGTGTAGCCCATCCGGAACGCCGCCGAACCAATTCGGGTATCCTCGGGCGCGTGCGATACGAGCTGCTCGTCGGCCTGCGCTACACGCGCGCCAAGCGGCGCAACCACTTCATCAGCTTCATCTCGCTCATCTCGATGGCCGGCATCGCGCTCGGCGTCGCGGCGCTCGTCGTGGTGCTCTCGGTGATGAACGGCTTCCAGAGGGAAGTGCGCGCGCGCATCCTCGGCGTCGTCGCCCACGTGCAGGTCTCGGGCGTGCAGGGGACGCTCGCCGGCTGGCGGCAGGTGGCCGCCGAGGCCGCGCGCCATCCGCGCGTGCTCGCCGCGGCGCCCTTCGTCAACGCGCAAGGCATGCTCGCCTTCGGCAGCGCGGTGCGCGGCGCGATCGTGCGCGGCATCCTGCCCGCCGACGAGGAGAAAGTCGCCGAGATCGGCCGGCACATGCGCACCGGCAGGCTCGAGGCGCTGAAGTCCGGGGAATTCAACATCGTGCTCGGCGCCGAGCTGGCGCGCGCGCTCACCGTGCTTCCCGGGGACAAGGTGGCGCTGATCGCCCCGCAGGGGCGCGTCACGCCCGCGGGCGTGATCCCTCGGCTCAAGCAGTTCACGGTCGCGGGCACGTTCGAGGTCGGGATGTTCGAGTACGACGCGGGGCTCGCGCTCGTGCACCTGGAGGACGCGCAGCGGCTCTGGCAGCTGGGCGATGCGGTCACGGGCGTGCGGCTCAAGCTCGACGACCTGTTCGCCGCACGCAGCGTGGCCGCCGAGCTGCGCGCGCGCCTTGCGCCCGTGGCCTTCGCGAGCGACTGGACGCGCAGCCACGCCAACTACTTCCGCGCCGTGGAGATCGAGAAGCGGCTGATGAGCATCATCCTCACCCTCATCGTGGCGGTGGCGGCGTTCAACATCGTCTCCACGCTCGTCATGCTCGTGCAGGACAAGCAGGCCGACATCGCGATCCTGCGCACGCTCGGGGCCTCGCCCGGCTCGATCGTGCAGATCTTCATGATCCAGGGCTCGCTCATCGGCGTCATCGGCACGCTCGCCGGGGTGGTGGGCGGGGTGCTGCTCGCGTGGAACGTCGACGTCGTCGTGCCGGCGATCGAACAGGCTTTGGGCTTCAAGTTCCTCGCCAAGGACGTCTACTACATCTCCGACTTGCCGTCGGAAGTGCTCGTGGGCGATGTGACCCTGATCGCCGTGGTCTCGCTCGTGCTCTCCTTCCTCGCCACGCTCTACCCGAGCTGGCGGGCTTCCCGCGTCAACCCGGCGGAGGCGCTGCGCTATGAGTGAGGCGGTGCTCGCCTGCCAGGGATTGGCGAAGACCTACCAGGGTCCGCAACCGGTAGAGGTGCTGCGCGGGGTGGACTTCGAGGTGGGGCCGGGCGAGCGCGTTGCCGTCATGGGGCGCTCAGGGTCGGGGAAGTCGACGCTGCTGCACCTCCTTGGCGGGCTCGATGCGCCGAGCGGCGGGACGGTGCGGGTGCAGGGGCGGGAATTCAGCGCCATGGGCGAGGCCGAGCGCGGGCGGGTGAGGAACGAGACGCTGGGCTTCGTCTACCAGTTCCACCACCTGCTGCCCGAGTTCAGCGCCGAGGAGAACGTGGCGATGCCGCTTTTCATCCGGCGCATGGACCGGGGCGAGGCGCTGCGAAAGGCGCGTGGCGTGCTGGAGGAGGTGGGCCTGGGCGCGCGGCTCGAGCACCAGCCGGGCGAGCTCTCCGGCGGCGAGCGCCAGCGCTGCGCCTTTGCGCGCGCCATGGTCACCGCGCCCGCGTGCGTGCTCGCGGACGAGCCGACCGGGAACCTCGACACGCATACGGCGGACGAGGTGTTCGAGGCGATGGTGCGGCTGTCGGAAGCGCATGGCACCGCGTTCGTGATCGTGACGCACGATGCGGGGATCGCTGGGAAGGCCGGGAGGGTGATGGAGCTGGAGGAGGGAAAGCTGCGGCAGAGGTGAAGCGACGCTTCTCCCCGGTGGTCGTCACGACATATCAGCGCCGCTGGGCGGGCGATTTCGTGCGCATCGCGAGGCGCATCCGCGAGTCGGTCGGGGACGCCGCGGTTCGCATCGACCATATCGGGTCCACGGCCGTGCTGGGGCTGGCTGCGAAGGACGTCATCGACCTCCAGGTCACCATCCGGGATCTGAGCAGGGCGGGCGAGCTGAGGAGCCGTCTCAAGGCAGCGGGGTTTCGCCAGGGCGGGAGGGTCCAGTACGACGTATTCCACGGCATGGCGAAGACGGATCCCGGGCTGCGCAAGCTCTTCATGCGCGAGCCCGAGGGGGAACGGCGGGCGCACGTCCATGTCCGGGAGCTCGGGCGATTCAACCAGCGGTATGCGCTCCTCGTTCGCGACTACCTGCGCTCGTCGCAGGCCGCTCGCGACGCCTACGCTCTGCTGAAGCGCCGGGCGGCGCGGCTCTTCCCGCGCAGCATCGACGGCTATCTCCGCCTCAAGGAGCCGGTGTTTCACCTGCTCTACGAGGCGGCATCGCTCTGGGCCGGGAGGGTAGGGTGGACACCGGACGAGGACTATCGCTAGGGGGCCGGAGAGAGCCGCCCGCGTCGGCCATGGACCTGCCGGTGCTGTTCGTGATCTTCGAGAAGGTGGTCGAGGCGAGCGGCGGGCGGGGACGTCGGTGATAGCATGGCTGCGGTGCTCGTACAGAGGAGGCGGCCATGGGCAGTCCGAAAGCCGAAGCGAAGTCGATGATCGAAGGGTTGCCGGACGACGCGAGCCTCGAGGACATTCAGTACCACCTCTACGTCCTCGAGAAGGTCAGGCGCGGCTTGCAGCGCGCCGAGACCGAGGGCGCCGTCTCGCATGAGGACGCCAAGGCCCGCCTCGGCAAATGGCTCGCGGCCTAGCCTGGTCGCCCGAGGCCGTCGAAGATAATCGTCCCGGAAATCTACAGCTAAGTTACGCAGGAATTCGGTCCGTAACTGCTGCGGAATCCGGCGCCTTGGCATGGGCGGCGCATGAAGCGCCTGTACCGGATGCCGGACGATGCTGACCCGCGCCTACGAGCCGCGGGACTTCGCGCCGGCGTACGCCCTCATCAACGCCGCGGCCGAGGCCTATTGCGGCGTGATCCCGGCCGACTGCTGGCACGAGCCCTACATGCCGCGCGAGGAGCTCGCACGCGAGCTCGCGGCGGGCGTCGTGTTCTGGGTCTGCGAGGAGGACGGGCGGCTTGCGGGCGTGATGGGGATCCAGGACAGGGGAGAGGTCGCGCTCGTGCGCCACGCCTATGTCGCGCCGGAGTTC
>CAZOWR010000099.1:0-10407 GCA_964583645.1 uncultured Enterobacteriaceae bacterium | reverse complement strand
GCGATCTACTCGACCTTCCTGCAGCGCGGCTACGACCAGCTGATCCACGACGTCGCGATCCAGAACCTGCCGGTGCTGTTCGCGCTGGACCGCGGCGGGCTGGTCGGCGGCGACGGCCAGACGCACAACGGCGCCTTCGACTACGCGTACCTGCGCACGGTGCCGAACCTCACGCTGATGGCGCCCGCCGACGAGAACGAGTGCCGGCAGATGCTCACCACGGGCTTCCGCCTCGACGGGCCCGCGGCGGTGCGCTATCCGCGCGGAGCCGGGCCGGGCGTGGCGCCGGAGAAGCACATGACGGCTTTCCCGATCGGGAAAGGCGTGATCCGGCGCGAGGGCAGGCGCGTCGCGATCCTCGCGTTCGGCTCGATGCTCAAGCCCGCGCTCGAAGCGGCCGAGGCGCTCGATGCCACGGTGGCCAACATGCGCTTCGTCAAGCCGCTCGACGTCGAGCTTGTCGCGCGCCTCGCCGCCGGCCACGAGCTGCTGGTGACCGTGGAGGAGCACCAGGTCATGGGCGGGGCGGGCGGCGCGGTGTGCGAGGCGCTGGCGAGAATGGGCCTCGAGCGCAGGGTCCTGCTGCTCGGGCTGCCGGATCGCTTCGTCGCGCACGGCGACCCGGCGAAGCTGCTCGCTTCGGTGGGGCTCGATGCCCCTGGAATCCGCAGGGCGATTCGGGAGGTAATACCCGAGTGATTTACTCGGGAGTTATAATCGCCGCATGAAAGCCAAGGACCTGCAGCACATCCCGGACGTCCAGCGCTCGCCGGACTCGCGCAAGCTCGCCATCGACCGGGTAGGCATCAAGGCGATCCGCCACCCGATGCGCATCCAGGAGCGCGGCGGGGGCACGCAGCACACCATCGCGACGTTCAACATGTATGTCAGCCTGCCGCACCACTTCAAGGGCACGCACATGTCGCGCTTCGTAGAGATTCTCTCGGGGCACGAGCGCGAGCTGACCGTGGAGAGCTTCAAGCAGATGGTGCGCGAGATGGTGCAGCGGCTGGAGGCCGAGGAGGGGCACGTCGAGATGGCGTTCCCGTACTTCATCGAGAAGGCGGCGCCCGTCTCGGGCGTCAGGAGCCTGATGGACTACGAGGTCACCTTCGTCAGCGAGATCCGCGGCAGCCGGCAGTGCTTCGAGATGAAGGTGCTGGTGCCGGTGACGAGCCTGTGCCCCTGCTCGAAGCGGATCTCGGAGCGCGGCGCGCACAATCAGCGCTCGCACGTCACCGTGACCTGCCGCACCAACACCTTCGTCTGGATCGAGGAGATCGTGGACCTGGTCGAGAAGCAGGCCTCGAGCGAACTCTACGGGCTGCTCAAGCGCCCCGACGAGAAGTACGTCACCGAGCACGCCTACGACAATCCCAAGTTCGTCGAGGACATGGTGCGCGACGTCGCCGCCGTGCTCAACCTCGACGACCGCATCGAGGCCTACGTGGTCGAGTCGGAGAACTTCGAGTCGATCCACAACCATTCCGCCTACGCCCTCATCGAACGCGACAAGCCGGCTCGCTAGCCTCGCCGCGATGCTGCTCGGCATGAGTGGCGCCGAAGCCCAGGACGCGGCAGCGGCGCGCGCGCGCATGGTGGCGGAAGTCGATGCGATGTACGCCGAGACGCGCGCCGAGACCGGGCTGGCCGCGATGTCGCCGCGGGTGCGCGCGGCGCTCGGCAAGGTCGAGCGACACCGCCTCGTGCCCGCGGAGCAGGCGCCGCTCGCCTACCGCAACCACCCGCTGCCGATCGGGCACGGGCAGACCATCTCGCAGCCCTACATCGTGGCGCTCTCGACCGACCTGGTCGCGCCGGAGCCGCACCACGTGGTGCTCGAGGTCGGCACCGGATCGGGCTACCAGGCGGCGGTGCTCGCGGAGATCGTCAGGGAGGTCTGCACGATCGAGATCGTGGCGCCGCTCGGCCGCGAAGCCGAGACGCGCCTGGGCGCCCTCGGCTACCGCAACATCCAGGTGCGCATCGGCGACGGCTACGCCGGCTGGCCCGAAAAGGCTCCCTTCGACGGCATCGTCGTCACGGCCGCGGCGCCCGAGGTGCCGCAGGCGCTGGTCGATCAGCTCAAGCCCGGCGGGCGCATGGCGATCCCGGTGGGCGCGACCTGGGAGGTGCAGCAACTGGTGCTCGTCAGCAAGGGCGCCGACGGCTCGGTGAGCCGCAGGAACGTGCTGCCGGTGCGCTTCGTGCCGCTGGTGCCGGGAAAATGAGCCTCAGTACCTGCGGGTGAGCGTCATGGTCGAGCCCTCGCGCTTCATCTCGACGCGGTTGAGGAAGCTCATGCCGAGCAGCGCGAAGGGCAGGCCCTGCTCGATGACGACGGCATCCACCATGGCGAGCTCGATGCCGCCGACGCGCACCGTGTCGAGCTTGACCAGGTAGGTCGGCGCAGGCCCCGCCGCGGTCTGCGTCACGCCGCGCGGCGCCTTGCGGTAGTCGATGCCCAGGCGCTCGGCCTCGCGCCCGGGAAGCGCGATCGTGGTGGCCCCGGTGTCGACGAGAAATCGCACCAGCGCGCCGTTGACCTGGCCCTCGGCCACGAAATGCCCGCCCGGCCCGGCGCTCAGGACCGCGGTCTGGGGACCCGAGGACGAGGGCGCCGCGCTGTGGGTCTGGCCGTGCAGCAGCACGCGGCGCTCGCCGCCGATCTCGATCGTGACCCGGTCGCGGCCCACGGCGACGAGCCGCACGCCCTGCAGCGACTGGCCGACGCGCACGGTGCGCGGCGCCTGCCCGTCGATGGCGAGGATCGCCGCCTTGTCGCCGAAGGTGCCGACCAGCTTCACCTCGGCGCTCCAGGAGGCGCCCGCGGCCGCGGCGAGCGCCGCCGCGGCGAAGAGCAGCCGATTAGAATGCTGCGTGATGCATCCGGTCGCCATCTTCAGGCACGCGCGCTCCGAGGGGCCGGGCTATTTTGCCACGGCGCTCGAGCGCCGGGGGATCCCCGCGCGCCTGATCGCGCTCGACGCGGGGGAGAAGGTGCCGCGCGATGCGCGCGCCTTCTCGGGCCTGGTCTTCATGGGCGGGCCGATGAGCGTCAACGACGAGCTGCCGTGGATCGGGCGCGCCCTGGAGCTCGCGCGAGAGGCGGTGCGCAAGGACGTGCCGATGCTCGGTCACTGCCTCGGCGGCCAGCTATTGTCGAAGGCGCTCGGCGGCGAGGTGACGCGCGCGCGCGTCAAGGAGATCGGCTGGGGCGAGGTGCGGATCGAGGACAACGCCGTGGCGCGCGCCTGGTTCGGCGAGCTCGCGGCGTTCGACGCGTTCCACTGGCACGGCGAGACGTTCAGCATCCCCCCGGGGGCGACGCGCGTGCTCGGCAACGCGCACTGCGCGAACCAGGCGTTCGCGCTCGGCCGGCACCTGGGGCTGCAGTGCCACGTCGAGATGACCGAGGCGCTGGTGCGCAGCTGGTGCCGCGGCGGCGCAGCCGAGATCAGGAAGAGCGCCGCGAGCCCCGGGGTGCAGAAGCCGCAGGAGATCGAGCGGCGCCTCGCGCAGCGCGTCGAGGCGCTGCACCGAGTCGCCGACCGCATCTACGAGCGCTGGCTGGAGGGCCTTGCGCGCTAGTCGCGGAAGTTGACGAACTGCAGCGGCAGGTCGGTCACGCTCTTCCTCACCAGCTGGATCGCCGCCTGCAGGTCGTCCTTCTTCGCTCCCGAGATGCGCACCGCGTCGCCCTGGATCGAGGCCGCGACCTTGAGCCGGGCGTCCTTGACGAGCTTCTGGATGAGCCTGCCCCTGTCCTGGGGCACGCCGACCTTCACGGCGAGCGGCCGCTTCACCTTGTCGCCCGACGCCTTCTCGACAGTCCCGGGCTCAAGCGCGCGCACGTCGACGCCTCGCTTCGCCAGACGCGTGCGCAGGACGTCGAGCACCTGCCCGAGCTTGAACTCGTCGTCGGCGTAGAGCGTGAGGGCGAGGTCGGCCTGCTCGATGTGTGCATCCGACCCCTTGAAGTCGTAGCGGTTCGCGATCTCGCGGTTCGCCTGCTCGACCGCGTTCCTGACCTCCTGGCGGTCCACCTGCGAGACGATGTCGAAGGTGGGCACGGGCTAGCGGCGGCGGTTCAGGCGCAGCAGATCGTCGATCCAGCGCTCGGTGATGTACCTGAGCCAGTCGAGATCCTCCGGGCTGTCGAACCCGGTGTACACGGAGAGCTGCAGCGCCTTGCCGCGCAGCAGGAGCAGCGTCGTGGTCGCGAGCAGGTAGCGCCGCGGCGACTCGAAGAAGGTGCTGGTCTCCACCGGAGGCAGCCGCGAGCCCTGCATCACCGAGACGAGCGTGGGCTCCTTGCGCAGCTCGGCCAGCAGCACCGCCTGGCCCTCGGGCCGGGTGTCGAGGTGCTTGCGCAGGTCGGGCGGGTTGGCCGCCGGGCCGAGCGAGCGCAGCGAATCGGCGACGAAGGTGGCGAACTGCGCGGGGGAGACGCGCTCGCGCTCCAGCCCCTTGGGCGTCACCGCGAGCATGTAGCGGCGCAGGTCCATCGCGTCGCCGCCGGTGAAGCGCCGGTAGTCGGTATCGGTGAGCGCGAACAGCAGCACCCGGTTGGAGGGCGCGGTGATGGTGTCGGCGAGCTCGTGCAGCCGCGGCGAGGACAGCTCGGTGGTGTCGGAGAATCCCGGCGGCGCATCGAGCACGACGCGCTCCAGCCCCAGGCGCACCTCGTAGGGCGCCGCCGCGCCGCCGGGCGGGGCGGCCGCGAGCAGGGCGGCGAGCAGGGCGGTGACGATGCGCACGGCGGGCATTCTATCCTCAGCTATCATCTGCAGCTTTGGGAGTGGAGCGCACTTGGCGACGATCCTCGACACGCTTCCCAGGGGCAAGAAGGTCGGCATCGCGTTCTCCGGCGGTCTCGACACGAGCGCCGCCGTGCACTGGATGCGCGCCAGGGGCGCGATCCCGTACGCCTACACCGCCAATCTCGGGCAGCCGGACGAGTCCGACCACGCTGCGATCCCGAGGAAGGCGCGCGCCTGCGGTGCCAGGGTGGCGCGACTCGTCGAGTGCCGCCCGCAGCTGGTCGCCGAAGGGATCGCCGCGATCCAGTGCGGCGCGTTCCACATCTCGACCGGCGGGGCGACGTACTTCAACACCACACCCCTGGGGCGCGCGGTCACCGGGACGATGCTGGTCGTCGCGATGCGCGAGGACGACGTCGGCATCTGGAGCGACGGCAGCACCTACAAGGGCAACGACATCGAGCGCTTCTACCGCTACGGCCTGCTCGCGAACCCGGGCCTGCGCATCTACAAGCCGTGGCTGGATCGGCGCTTCATCGACGAGCTCGGCGGCCGCAGGGAGATGTCCGCCTACCTGGCCAGGGCGGGCCTGGAGCACGGCGTGAGCGCCGAGAGGGCCTACTCCACGGACTCCAACCTCCTCGGCGCCACGCACGAGGCAAAAGACCTCGAGCGCCTCGACAGGGGGCTCTGGATCGTGAAGCCGATCATGGGCGTCGCCTTCTGGCGCGGGGGCGTGAAAGTGAAGCCCGAGAAGGTCGCCGTGCGCTTCGAGGAGGGCCGGCCGGTGGCCCTGAACGGGCAGCATTTCGCCGACCCCGTGGCGCTGCTCACCGAGGCCAACGCCATCGGCGGGCGGCACGGGCTGGGCATGTCCGACCAGATCGAGAACCGCATCATCGAGGCGAAGAGCCGCGGCATCTACGAGGCGCCGGGCATGGCGCTGCTGCACATCGCCTACGAGCGCCTGGTCACCGGCATCCACAACGAGGACACCATCGAGCTGTACCGCGCGAACGGCCGGCGTCTCGGGCGGCTGCTCTACCAGGGCCGCTGGTTCGATCCCCAGACCATGATGCTGCGCGAGACCGCGCAGCGCTGGGTGGCGAGGGCGGTGACGGGCGAAGTGACGCTCGAATTGCGCCGCGGCAACGACTGGTCGATCCTCGACACCCGCGGCCGCAACCTCACCTACCATCCCGAGCGCCTGACGATGGAAAAGGGCAAGGCGTTCTTCTCGCCCGCGGACCGCATCGGCCAGCTCACGATGCGCGACCTCGATATCGCGGATACGCGGCAGAAGCTGCGCGTCTACGGCGAGGCGGGGCTGCTCGGCGATGCGACGGGCGGCGCGCCGCTGCTCGGCCCGTCCAAGGCCCGCGCCAGGAAGAAGCGCTAAGGCCGGAAGACTATCTTTTCCGGCTCGTGATCCTGCCGAGGAGCAGGAACTCGAGCAGCGCCTTCTGCGCGTGCAGGCGGTTCTCGGCCTCGTCCCAGACCACGCTCTGCGGCCCGTCGATGACCCCCGCGGCCACTTCCTCGCCGCGGTGCGCCGGCAGGCAGTGCATGAAGAGCGCGTCCTTGCGCGCCGCCCTCATCATCTCGGCATCCACCTGCCAGTCCTCGAAGTCGCGCTTGCGCGCCTCGTTCTCGGCCTCGAAGCCCATCGAGGTCCAGACGTCGGTGGTCACCAGGTGCGCGCCCTTCGCGGCCCGCATCGGATCGGCGAAGGCCTCGACGTTCGAGGTCATCCTCTCGCTTTCCACCTCGTAGCCGGGCGGCGTCGAGACGTTCAGCCTGAAGTCGAAGATGCTCGCCGCCTGGATCCAGGTATTGCAGACGTTGTTGGAGTCCCCGATCCACGCCACGGTCCTGCCCCCGATGGCGCCCCGGTGCTCGATATAGGTGTAGACGTCGGCGAGGATCTGGCAGGGGTGGTATTCGTTGGTGAGGCCGTTGATCACCGGCACGCGCGAGCGCGCGGCGAAGCGCTCGAGCGTCTCCTGCTCGAAGGTGCGGATCATGACGACGTCGCACATGCGCGAGATCACCTGCGCGGCGTCCTCGACCGGCTCGCCGCGTCCGAGCTGCGAGTCGCGCGTGCTGAGGAAGATCGCGGCGCCGCCGAGCTGGTGCATGCCGGCCTCGAACGAGAGCCGCGTGCGCGTGCTCTGCTTCTCGAAGATCATGGCGAGCGTGCGGTCCTCCAGCGGCCAGTAGCGCCGGTAGCGCCTGAAGCGGCCCTTGATCCAGCGGGCGCGCGCGAACAGGTACTCGAGCTCCCGGCGCGAAAGATCGCGCAATTGCAGGAAATGCCGCAGCCGGGGCATAGCCGCCCTTCAGCGCGCGGCGGCGGTCTTGGGCTGCGCGGCGGCGCTTTGCGCGAGGAAGGCCTTCACCACCGGGAGCAGCCGCTCGAGCACCTCGCGGCCCTCGGCCTCGGTCATGACGAGGGGCGGCAGGAGCCGGATGACGTTCTCCGCAGTCACGTTCACCACCAGCCCGGCCTCCAGCGAGCGCGGCACGATCTCCCCGCAGGGCCGGTCGAGCTCGAGCCCGAGCATCAGGCCCATGCCGCGGACCTCGACCACGCCCGGTGAGCCCGCGAGCGCCGCCGCCAGGCCGCCGCGGATCGCATCGCCCACGCGAACCGCGTTCGCGAGCAGCCCCTCCTCGCGCATCGTGTCGAGCGTCGTCACCACCGCGCACATCGCGAGCGGATTGCCGCCGAAGGTCGAGCCGTGGTTGCCGGGCTTGAAGACGCCGCGCGCGCGACCCCCGACCACGAGGGCCCCGACCGGCACGCCCGAGCCCAGGCCCTTGGCGAGCGGCACCACGTCGGGCAGGAACCCCGCGTGCTGGTAGACGAACCACTTGCCGGTGCGCCCCAGGCCGCACTGCACCTCGTCGGCCATGAACAGCCACTCGCGGCGCTCGCAGAGCTCCTTGAGGCCCCTCAGGTACTCCAGCCGCGAGACGTTGATGCCGCCCTCGCCCTGGATCGGCTCGACGAACACCGCCACCACGTTCTTGTTGTGCTCGGCGACGCGCTCGACCGCCTCGAGGTCGTTCAGCGGCACGCGCACGAAGCCCTGCACCAGCGGCTCGAAGCCGGCCTGCACCTTGCGGCTGCCGGTCGCCGAGAGCGTGGCGAGCGACCGTCCGTGGAAGGCCTTCTCCATGACGACGATCGCGGGCTCGGCGATGCCGCGGTCGTGGCCGTACTTGCGCGCCACCTTGATCGCGGCCTCGTTGGCCTCCAGCCCCGAGTTGCAGAAGAACACCTCGTCCAGGCCGGTGATCGCGGCGAGGCGGTCGGCGGCCTCCTCCTGCAGCGGGATGCGGAACAGGTTCGAGGTGTGCATGACGCGCGCCACCTGCTCGGAGAGTGCGCGCACCAGGCGCGGGTGGTCGTAGCCGAGCGTGTTCACCGCGATGCCGGCGAGCGCATCGAGGTACTCTCTTCCCGCCTCGTCGTAGAGCCTGCAGCCCTGGCCGCGCACGAAGGCGACCGGCTGGCGGGCGTAGGTGTTCATGACGTGGCTCATGGTGCGCGCCTCCAAAGCAAAACGGCGGCTGCAAGCCGCCGTCCCGGAAATCGTATCACAGCCCCGCGCAGGCGCCGCCCCGACCCGGGCCGCGAGCCGGTCATCCCGGTCCGGGATTTCGGCGTGATAACACTTGCGAAATCGCTAGGGGTTTACGAAAATGCGTCATGCTCGCGCTGCTCTCGTGCACCCAGTTCGCCCGCGCGCGCGGGCTCTCGGGGCAGCGCGTGCGCCAGCTGCTCGCCGCCGGCAGGGTCGCGGGCGCGCTTCGCATCGGCGCGCGCTGGGCGGTTCCCGCCGAAGCCGCGATCCGGCGCCCGCCGGCGGGGCGGCCGCCGCGCACGCGCGCCGGGATCCTGCGGCGGGCGGCGCGCGCCGGCGACGCGGCGCTCGCGGCGGCGGGCATCCGCGCGCTGGTGGTGGGATCGCTTGCCTACGGCGACGTGCGGGAAGGCTCGGACCTCGATCTGCTCGTCGTCTCCTATCGCGGCCGGACCTGGGGCGAAGTCAGTGCCATCGCGACCGGTGCTGCCCGGCCTTTCGGGGTCGCGGTGGACGTCATCTTCGCCGACACGCTGCCGGCGGCGGTGGAGGCGGCGATGCTGAAGGATGCGCGGCGTGCCGGCGAGCTTTGAGAGCCAGCTCGCGATCGTCGAGGAGCTGTTGCGCGAGGTGGCCAGGATGGAGCGGGGCGAGCGGCGCGCGCGCGCCCGCCGGGCCGCATCGGTCTACGAGCGGGAGCTCCGGCTCGCCGGGCTCGCGCAGCGCATCGCCCAGTCCTACACGATGATGGAGGGCGTGCTCGCCTTCGTCGCGCGGCGCATCGACCGCGCGCCCGTGGGCGGCGCGGAGTGGCACCAGGCGCTGGTGGCGCGCTGCGCCCGGCCCTTCGAGGGGCCGCAGCGGCCGGCCGTCGTGTCCCAGGCGCTGGCCGCGGAGCTGCTCGAGCTGTGCGAGTTCAGGCACGTGGTGCGCGGCATCTATCCGACGAGGCTGGAGGAGCGGCGCGTGCGGGACAATCTCGCGCGGTTGATCCGCGCCGCGCGCGCCTTCGGCGCCGAGGTCGACGCCTTTGCCGCCGCGCGCCGCAAGGGGACGTGACCTCCCCCCGTCCTCGGACCGCTTCGCGATCAGGATGCCGACGGAGAGCTCCGGGCGAAAGCGCGTGATGCGCTGACGATCTCGCGCAAGCCGAGCGGCTCGTCCTCGATGACGAGGATCCGGCTGACCGGTTTCGTCATGGGATACTATGCCGCATGCCCGCGCCGGTGGTTGTCGAGTTCGTCATCGAGGGACTGACGCCGGACGGCAAGCCTTTCCGGCCGAGCGACTGGGCCGAGCGCCTGTGCGGCGTGATGGCGGCCTTCGGCGGCGATCACCGCATGCAGTATTCACCGTATGTGCATCCCGTGACCGCGTCGGGCGTGCGCTGCGTGGTGGTGGACCTGCGGCTCGAGGAGATCGAGCCGATGGCGTTCCGGTTCCTGCTCAGCTTCGCCAGGGACAACGAGCTGCGCACGCGCGACGGGCGTGTCGCGGAGCGCACCGAGCTGGCCCGCATGCAGCGAGCCGGGGACACCGGCTAGTGCATCGCCTTGATGGCGTGCGCAAGGCGGCGCTTGTGGCGCGCGGCGGCGTTCGGGTGCAGCACGCCCTTCGCCGCGACGCGATCGACCATCGACTGCGAGCGCGCCAGCGCGGCGCTGGCGGCCGCCTTGTCGCCGGAGGCGATCGCCTTCTTCACCCCCTTGATGGCGCTGCGCGCCGCGGTGCGCAGGCTCATGTTGCGGCCGCGCCGCTCGAGGGCCTGGCGGGCGCGCTTGCGCGCTGACTTGGTGTTGGCCATGGGTGCCGGATGCCGAAAAGGGGGCAAATTCTAGCATGAACCTGCTGCGCGCCCTCGCCACGGTCAGTAGCCTTACGCTCGTCTCGCGGGTGCTCGGCTACGCGCGCGACTTCTTCATCGCGCGGGTGTTCGGCGCCGGGCTCATGACGGATGCCTTCTTCGTCGCCTTCCGCATCCCCAACCTGCTGCGGCGCCTGTTCGGCGAGGGCGCCTTCTCGCAGGCCTTCGTGCCGATCCTCGCCGAGTACCG
>CAZOWR010000098.1:0-10696 GCA_964583645.1 uncultured Enterobacteriaceae bacterium | reverse complement strand
CGCCTCACGACGCGAACGAGGCTATCCACTACTCATGAAATATCCGGGCTAGGCGTAGCTGCGCAGTCTCCGGCTGAAATCCACGAGCGGCACCAGCCCGCTCGCCTCCGCCCTGTGGCACCAGTCCTGCAGCTGCGAGACCAGCTGCTCGCGCGAGGCGCTCGAGCGCGCCCACAGCGCCGCCAGCTCCTCGCGCATCGCCAGCGCAGTCGCCAGCGCTTTCGACCCCTTGAGCGCCTCGGCGAGCCGCGCGCGCTCCGCCTCCGACAGCTCCTGCATGCGCGCGAAATAGCGCTTGAGCGGCTTGAGCGCCTCGGCCTCCTGCGACCAGTGGCCCAGCCGGTCGAGCTCCTGGCGATACAGGCGCTTCAGCGAGGCCGCGTAGCGCTGCAGCACGTCGTAGCGGTTGGCGATGACCGCCTGCAGCACCTGCTGGTCGCAGACGGGCCTGGGCGCCACGAAGCGCGGCACCGGCGCGACCTTCTTCACCGTCGCGAGGCCGAGCATCTCGAGCGCGCGGACGTAGAGCCAGCCGAGGTCGAACTCGTACCACTTCATCGAGAACCGCGCCGAGGCGGGATAGGCGTGGTGGTTGTTGTGCAACTCCTCGCCGCCGATCAGGGCTCCCCAGGGAACGATGTTGCGGCTCGCGTCCGGCGCCGGGACGTCCCAGTTGCGGTAGCCCCAGAAGTGCCCCACGCCGTTGATCACGCCCGCCGCCCAGAACGGGATCCAGACGATCTGCGCGACCAGGACCAGGAGCCCGGGAACCGGTCCGAACAGCGCGACATCGACCGCGCCCATGAGCCAGAGCCCGAGCACGGAGTGCCGCGTGTAGACGTTGCGCTCGAGCCAGTCGTCGGGAGTGCCGTGGCCGTAGCGCTCGAGCGTCTCGCGGTTGAACGCCTCCTTCACGTAGAGGAGAACCCCGAGCCACAGCACGCGGTTGATGCCGTAGACCTGCGGGCTGTGGGGATCCTCCGCGGTCTCGCACTTGGCGTGGTGCTTGCGGTGGATCGCAGCCCACTCCTTGGTGACCATGCCGGTGGTGAGCCAGAGCCAGAGGCGGAAGAAGTGCGACACCACCGGGTGCAGATCGAGCGCGCGGTGCGCCTGGTGCCGGTGCAGGAAGATCGTGACCGCGGCGATGGTGATGTGCGTGAACCCGAGCGCCACGAGCACGAGGCCCCACCAGGGCAGGTCGAGCAGTCCGTTGAATAGCATGGGTATGTAGGGTTCCCCTTATGCCTCTTGTACGTGGGGGTGGAAGCGCCCGAATTCTACTGGAATACCCCCGTCGCCATGATCATTTTTCGTGCGCTCGGCCCCACCGAGCCTAACCTCCGGACACGGAAGAGGAAATACGCAATCGCGCGTAGGTGATTCAGCGCCGCTCGAACGCCGCGGCGAAGAAGCCGTCGGTCCCGTGCCGGTGCGGCCACAGCCGCAGACGCTCGCCCGTGTCGAGCGCGATGCGCTGCGCCGCGAGCAGCGCGGCGCACGACACCGGCGCGAACTCGGTGTGCACGCAAAGAAAGCGGTCCGCCACCGCGTCGTTTTCCCTGGCGAGGATGCTGCAGGTGGCGTAGACCAGACGGCCGCCCGGCTTCAGCAGGCGCGCCGCGGCCCGCAGGATCGCGAGCTGCTTCGGCGCAAGCCGCTCCACGGTTTCCGGCCCATGGCGCCACTTGAGGTCCGGGTTGCGGCGCAGCGTGCCGAAGCCGCTGCAGGGCGCATCCACCAGCACGCGGTCGAGCTTGCCCGCGAGACGCTTCGCCCGGATGTCGTTCTCGCCCGAGAGCGCGATGGGATGCACGTTCGACACCCCGGCGCGCGCGGCGCGCGCCGCGAGCGCCTGCAGGCGCCGTGCCGAAACCTCCATCGCGTAGAGCCTGCCCGAGCCGCGCATCAGCATGGAGAGCGCGAGCGTCTTGCCGCCGGCGCCGGCGCAGAAGTCCGCCACCATCTCGCCGCGGCGCGGCGCGAGCAGGTAGGCGAGCAGCTGGCTGCCCTCGTCCTGCACCTCGAGCGAGCCGTCGAGGAACAGCGGATGGCGGTTGATCGCCGGCTTGCCTTCGAGCCGCAGCCCGGCGGGAGAGTAGGGCGTGGGTGCTGCCGCGAGCTCCAGCTGCGCGAGCGCCTCCTCGCGCGAGCGCTTCGCGAGGTTCACCCGCAGATCGAGCGGCGCCGCCTCGAGCAGGCCCTGGGCGATGCGCCGCGCCTCCTCCGCGCCCTGCTCCGCGACGAGCCGCTCCCACAGCCAGTCGGGCAGGTCGGCCCGTTCCGCGGCGGCGAGACGGGCCGGGTCGAATGACCTGATCTTCCCAACGAGCCCCGCTTCCCCGGCGCGCAGCACGGGCTCGAGGGCCCGGCCCGAATAGCCGAGCACGCGCCCGAGCGCGGCGAGCACGAGGTCGCGCGGCGACGCCGAGCCCGCCGCGGCTTGCAGGCTGCGGCGGCGACGCAGCACCGCGTACACCGCCTCGGCGATGAAGGCGCGGTCCTGGCGGCCGAAATTGCGGTGCGCGCGGAAATAGCGCGAGACCGTCTGGTCCGCCGGGCCCGAGAAGCGCAGCAGCTCGGCGAGCAGCAGCGCGGCCTGGCCGACCAGCGCCGGGCGCGGCGTCACGGGCCGATCCGCACCGCGACCAGCTCGAGCGTGGCGCCGTCCTGCTCGCGGATCAGCACGCGGACCGGCACGTTGCCGTGCTCGGCGGCGAGCCAGATCTGCGTGCGACGGTCCTGCTCCCGGCGCACGAGCTTCAGCGCGGCGAACTCGCCCGCGGGCGTCGCCACCCGCTCGCGGCCGGCCGGCTCGTAGACGTGCGTAGAGACGCCGCGCCGGTCGGCCACGCGCAGCGTCACGGCGCGCGACGGCGGGTTGAACGCGAGATGCCACAGCACGCTCAGCCGGTCCTGGCCGCCGGGCTGGGGCGTGACGCGCACCGCGTCGCGGCCCGGACGCCGGTCCTCGAACGCCGCCGGCCGCAGGCCGTCGGGCGCGATCCGGCCCCGGCTCGCGCGCTGCGCCTCGCCGCGCAGCGCGTAGAGGCCCCTGCCCTTCCAGGTCTGCGCCAGGCGATAAGTCCTGCCGTCGTGCTCGAGGCGATCCGTCACCGCCGCGACCGGGTCGCCGTCGCGCCTGAGCTCGTAGGCGATCTCGACGCGGCCGGGCGGCGCGGCCTGCGCGGCGAGCGCCGCGCTAAGCAGAATCGGCCCAGACCAGCTGCGCATCGTCGCCCTGCACGCGCACTACGCCGTCCGCGACGGCCAGGCGGTCTTCCAGGAACCAGCGCACCGCGCGTGCGTACACCAGGTGCTCCTGCGCGAGCACCCGCGCGGCGAGCGACGCCGCGGTGTCCGCCGCGCGCACCGGCACCGCCGCCTGGACCACGACCGGCCCGTGATCCAGCGCCTCGGTGACGAAGTGCACGGTGCAGCCGTGCACCTTGACGCCGGCGGCGAGCGCGCGCGCGTGCGTGTCCAGCCCGGGGAACGCGGGCAGCAGCGAGGGGTGGATGTTCATGATGCGCCCTGCGAAGCGCGCGACGAACGCCGCGCCCAGCACGCGCATGAAGCCGGCCAGCGCGACGAGCCGCGGCGAGAAGCTCTCGATCTCCCGCGCGAGCGCCGCGTCGAACGCCTCGCGCGACTCGAAGTCCCGGTGCGGGACGACCCGCGTCGGGATGCCGCGGCGCGCGGCGATCGCGAGGCCCGCGGCCCCGGCGACGTTGCTGATCACGCCGGCCAGCGGCACGCCGGCCTGGGCGAGCGCCTCCATGTTGCTGCCGCGCCCGGAGATGAGAACCACGACCGACATCGCGGCGCCGATGGTAGCAGGCGCCGCTAGTAGACGCGGCTCAGCCGGTAGCCCTGTCGCTCGATGAGACGCAGCAGCCCCTGCTCGCCGCGCAGGTGAGTCGCGCCGACCGCGACGAACACGCGCCCGGCGCGCAGCGGCAGGTGCAGGCGGTGCGCCATCACCACGCTGCGGTTGTCCACCAGGTGGCGCAGGAACACGCGGTAGTGCGGCGCCATCGCCGGGAAGCGCGCCACGATGCGCTCGTTCACGGCGTGGATGCCGGCGAGGTCGCGGCGCAGCCAGGCCTGCAGCGTAGGCTCGATCATGGAGGCGAGGTAGTCGCGGTGCTCGAGCACGTGGCGCAGCATCGCGACCTGCGTGTCCTGCGGGATGCCCTCGAACACCGCGATGTGCTCCTCGGTGCCCTCGAGCGCCTGGATCCTG
Organism: uncultured Enterobacteriaceae bacterium; assembly: GCA_964583645.1. Lineage (GTDB taxonomy): Bacteria > Pseudomonadota > Gammaproteobacteria > Burkholderiales > SG8-39 > RBG-16-66-20. The sequence continues at coordinate 6,450 of CAZOWR010000098.1, read as the reverse complement.
AGGCGCCGCGCCCGCGCGGCGGCAAAGAGCTTCTGGTCGAGCGTCTGGTGCTCGTACCCCTCCGGGGTGATCGCGTAGTTGGCGAGCGCGGCCCAGGGCTTGAGGCGCGCGATGACCTCCGCGGGGATCCCGCGCGCGGCGAGCGCCGCGCGCAGCCGCGCATAGGCCTGCGGCCCGAGCAGCGCCTCGAGCCGGCCCAGCCGGTCCTCCTGGGCGGCCTCGAACATGCGCCAGTCGTGCCCGTCCCAGCGCGGTACCTCCATGGCGAAGCTGCGCGACTCGTCCAGCGCGCGCGCGACGGGCCCGGGCAGCTCGAGCACGCGCGGATCGGCGAGGTGGATGGTGCCGAAGACGTGGCTCGGCGGCACGCCGGCCCGCGACACCCGCCAGAGCACGCCCTCGGCGAAGTCGGCTGCCGCGGCCGGCCGCGCCGTCGCGAGCGCCGCGGCGAGGATCAGCGCGGCGGCACGACCCACAGGTGGACCCAGTGGCTGCTGCCGTCCGACCACACCAGCTCGCTGCGCAGCGGCTGCCAGTCGCCGATGCCGAACTGATGCGACACGATCCGGCTGCCGGGCCGCAACTCGGCGAGCAGCTTCGGTCGCAGCTTCGCGTTCAGCTCGGGGTAGAGGAACAGCGTCACCACGCTCGCCCCGGACAGATCCGTCTTGAACAGGTCCTGAACGGCGAAGCGCGCGAGGTGGGCGACGCCCGCGCGCCGGGCCCCGGCCCTCGCCTCCTCGATGCGCCGCGGGTCGATGTCGATGCCGAGGCCGCGCGCGCCGAACTCGCTCGCTGCGGTGATGACGATGCGGCCATCCCCGCAGCCGAGGTCGTAGACCACGTCCGAGGCGCCCACCGCTGCGAGGCGCAGCATCTCCTCCACGACCGGATAGGGCGTGGAGACGTAGGGCGCGTCGAGCTTCACGCCCGGGGTCGAGCAGCCGGCGAGCGCGAGCGCCGAGAGCAGGAACTCGCGCCGCCTCACGCGCCGGGCCCCACCATGTCGCCCGGACGCACCCAGCGGTCGAAGTCCTCGGCCGAGACATAGCCGAGCTCGAGGGCCGCCTCGCGCAACGTCCTGCCTTCGCGGTGCGCCTTCTTGGCGATGCTTGCCGCGCGGTCGTAGCCGATGTGCGGCGCGAGCGCGGTCACCAGCATGAGCGAGCGCTCGAGCAGCTCGCGGATGCGCGGCTCGTTGGCCGCGATGCCCCGCACGCAGTGCTCCTCGAAGCTCGCCATGCCGTCGCCGAGCAGCCGCGCGCTCTGCAGGAACGCGTGCGCGATGAGCGGCTTGTAGACGTTGAGCTCGAGCTGTCCCGAGGCCCCCCCGATCCCCAGCGCGACGTCGTTCCCCATCACCTGGGCGCAGAGCATGGTCAGCGCCTCGGCCTGCGTCGGGTTGACCTTGCCCGGCATGATCGAGCTGCCGGGCTCGTTCTCGGGAAGCGCGATCTCCCCCAGGCCCGAGCGCGGCCCCGAAGCGAGCAGCCGGATGTCGTTGGCGATCTTGGCGAGCGCCGCGGCGAGCGCGCGCAGCGCCCCGTGCGCGAGCACCAGCGCCTCGTGCCCGGCGAGCGCGGCGAAGCGGTTGGGGGCCGGCACGAACGCGAGCCCGGTGGCGCCGGCGAGCTCCGCGGCGACGCGCGCGCCGAATTCCGGGTGCGCGTTGAGCCCCGTGCCGACCGCGGTGCCGCCGATCGCCAGCTCCAGCAGCCCGGGCTCGGCCGCCTCCAGGCCGCGGCGCGCAGCCTCGAGCTGCGCCGCGTAGCCCGAGAACTCCTGGCCGAGGGTGAGCGGCGTGGCGTCCTGCAGGTGGGTGCGGCCGATCTTGACGATGCCGGCGAAGGCGTCGCGCTTGGCGGCGAGCGCGCCGTGCAGCCGCTCGAGCGCCGGCAGCACGCCTTCGCGCACCGCGCGCGCCGCGGCGACGTGCATCGCGGTCGGGAAGACGTCGTTCGACGACTGCCCGAGATTGACCTCGTCGTTCGGGTGCACCAGGCGCTGCGCGCCGCGCTCCCCGCCCAGCAGCTCGCTGGCGCGGTTGGCGAGCACCTCGTTGACGTTCATGTTGGACTGGGTGCCCGAGCCCGTCTGCCAGACGACGAGCGGGAACTCCTCCTCGTGCCGGCCCGCGAGCACTTCGTCGGCGGCCTGCGCGATCGCCTGCGCCTTGCGCGCCTCGAGCAGCCCGAGCGCGGCGTTGACGCGCGCGGCGCTGCGCTTGACCAGCGCCAGCGCGTGCACCACGGCCCCCGGCATGCGCTCCCCGGAGATGCGGAACAGGCGCCGGCTGCGCTCGGTCTGCGCGCCCCACAGCCGCGCCGCCGGCACCTCGATCGGGCCGAAGCTGTCCTGCTCGATGCGCACGCCGCTCATCGCGGCGCCGCGCTCACTTCTTCAGCAGGCTGCGCAGCATCCATGCGTTCTTCTCATGCACGTCCAGGCGCTGCGTCAGCAGGTCGAGCGTGGGCTGGTCGTTGGCGTCTTCGGCGAGCGGCAGCACCGCGCGCGCGGTGCGCGCCACCGCCTCCTGCCCCTCGATCAGGTCGCGGATCATGCGCCCGGCTTTCGGCACGCCCTCGGTCTCCTTGATCGAGGCGAGCTTCAGGTACTGGCGGTAGCTGCCCGGCGCGTAGTGGCCGAGCGCGCGGATGCGCTCGGCGATCGGGTCGATCGCGTTCCAGGCCTCGGTGTACTGCGCCATGAACATCTGGTGCAGGGTCTGGAACATCGGCCCCTCGACGTTCCAGTGGAAGTTGTGCGTCTTCAGATACAGCAGGTAAGTGTCGGCGAGCAGGCGCGAGAGCCCCTGCGAGATCCTGGCGCGGTCCTTGGCGGCGATTCCGGTGTCCATGGCAGCTCCTTTACGAGCCGCAAGTCTAGCCGCCGCCGCGCGCCGCCGCCAAGACAAACTCCGTATCGGGACCATAGCCTGCGCCGATTCAGGCGAGGTCGAAGACCAGCACCTCCGCCGCGGCGCCGTCTTGCAGCTCGAGCGTCGCCACGCCGGCCGCCTTGAGCGCGTCACCCACCTCGAGGCGCGTGCCGTTGACGCTGAGCGCCCCGCGCGCGAGGTGCACGTAGGCGCGCCGGCCCGCGGCGAGCGGCAGCGCCGCGCGCTCGGCGCCCTCCAGGAGGCCTGCGTAGACGCGCGCGTCCTGGTGGATCGTCACCGAGCCCTCGGCGCCGTCGGGCGAGGCGATCAGCCGCAGCCGCCCGCGCTTCTCGGCAGCCGCGAAGTGCCGCTGCTCGTAGGAGGGCTCGATACCGCGCACGTCCGGCTCGATCCAGATCTGCAGGAAATGCGTCGGCGCGCGCTGCTCGTGGTTGTACTCGCTGTGCGTCACGCCGCGGCCCGCGCTCATGCGCTGCACGTCCCCCGGCACGATGGTGGAGCCGTTGCCCATCGAGTCGCGGTGCGCGAGCGCCCCTTCGAGCACGTAGCTGAGGATCTCCATGTCGCGGTGCGCGTGCGTCGCGAAGCCGGTCCCGGGGGTGACCCGGTCCTCGTTGATCACCCGCAGCGTTCCGAACCCCATGTGCCGCGGGTCGTGGTAGCCGGCGAAGGAAAAGCTGTGGAAGGACTTGAGCCAGCCGTGGTCGACATAGCCGCGCTCGCGCCCCGGGCGCAGCTCGATCATTGCCGCGACTGCTCCCGGTCGGCGATCTCCTGGTGCACCTTCGCCATGTCGAGGGTCCTGGCCTGCGCGAGCACCTGCTCGAGGGCGGAGGCCGGCAGGGCGCCCGCCTGCTGGAACAGGATCACCTTCTCGCGGAACACCATCAGGGTGGGGATCGAGCGGATGTTGAACGCGCCGGCGAGCTCCTGCTCCTGGTCGGTGTTCACCTTGCCGAACACCACATCGGCATGCGCCTGGGAGGCGCTCTCGAACACCGGGGCGAAGCCGCGGCAGGGCCCGCACCACGGCGCCCAGAAGTCCACGATCACGATCGGGTTGTCGGCCACCGTCTTCTGGAAATTGTCCTTCGTCAGCTCGAGCGTCGCCATCCGGATCCCTGTGCAAAGATGCGAAGTTTACCGTGCTCGCCGCCACCGGACGCTTCGCGCCCTCGCCCACCGGGCCGCTGCACTTCGGCTCGCTCGTCGCCGCCGTGGCGAGCTGGCTCGATGCGCGCGCGGCGCGCGGGCGCTGGCTCGCGCGCATCGAGGATCTCGACAAGCCTCGCGAGCAGCCGGGGGCGGCCGACACCATCCTGCGGCAGCTGGAAGCGTGCGGGTTGGAGTGGGATGGGGAGGTGGTCTACCAGAGCGCGCGGCTCGATCGCTATCGCGCGGCACTTGACCAGCTGAATCAGTCGGGTGCGACCTACTGGTGCGCGTGCAGCCGCAAGGAGATGGCCGATTCGGCTCTCGCCATCGACGGTGCGCGGGTCTACGCGGGAACCTGCCGCGGAGGTTTCGCGCGCGGCAAGGCGCCGCGCGCGATCAGGGTGAAGACCGACGCGGATCCGATTCGCTTCGAGGATCGGCTGCAGGGCACGGTCGCGCAATCGGTCGAGCGCGAGGTCGGCGATTTCGTGATCTATCGCGCCGACGGGCAGTTCGCCTACCAGCTCGCGGTGGTGGTGGACGACGCCGCGCAGGGCGTGACCGACGTGGTGCGCGGAGCGGACCTGCTCGACTCGACCGCGCGCCAGATCCACCTGCAGCGGCTGCTCGGGCTTCCGGCGCCGCGCTACCTCCACTTCCCGGTCGCCGTGGACGCCGCCGGGGAAAAGCTCTCCAAGCAGACGTGCGCGCCCGATGCCGGGCCTGAAGACCTGCCCGCTGCGCTCGCGTTCCTCGGCCTCGCGCCGCCCGCGGCACTGCCGCCGCGCGAGCTGCTGCAATGGGCGCTGCGCGCCTGGGACCCGGGCCGGCTGCCGCGCGAGCGCGCGCTCAGCGCCCCCGGCGCGGCACGATGACCGAGGCGAGCGAGCCGAGCACCAGCGCGAGCGCGGCGAACTCGGTCCAGCCGGGGCGCTCGCCGAGGAACAGCATGCCGCTGAAGACGCCGACCACGGGGATCGCCAGCATGCACAGCGAGAACACCGTCACCGAGACGCTGGTGACGAGCTTGATCCAGGCCCAGTGGGCCCAGGCGAAGGCGAGCAGCACGTTGTAGGCGAGCGCCGCCGCGGCCTGCGGGCTGATGTCCGCGAGGCGCCGCGGGTCTTCCAGCAGCAGCGCCCCGGCGTAGATCGGCGCGCCGCCGACCAGCATCAGCCACGCCGTGTAGGCGGGCAGCGGCGCGCGCACTGGGTACTTCTTCTGCAGCACCGTGCCGATCGCCCAGGTGACCGCGGCGGCGAGCACCAGCAGCGCGCCGAGCGGCGCGGCCTGCAGGCGCACGAGCTCGTCGCCCAGCAGCAGCGCCATGCCGGCAAGGCCCAGGGCGAGGCCCGCGAGCTTGCGCGCGTTGATGCGCTCGCCCAGCAGCCACACCGAGAGCGGGATCGACCACGCGGGCATGGTGTAGGCGAGGATCGCCGCGCGCCCCGAGGGGATGCGCGCGATGCCGAAGACGACGAGCAGGTTCCAGCAGGTGATGATGAAGAGCGCGATCAGCGCGAGGCGCCTCCATTCGCTGCGCGGGACGGCGAGCCGCTGGCCGCTCGCGCGCAGCGCGGCGAACAGCACCGCCGAGCCCACGCCGAGGCACAGGCTGCGGAAGGTGAAGGGCGCGATCTCGGTCACCGCGACCTTCATCGCCGTCCAATTGAATCCCCAGACGAGCGTCAAGCCGGCGAGCAGCCACCACAGGTGGCGCGGCAGGTGCTCGGGTTCGGCAGGCTGCATGGCGCCCGATTTTCGGGCTTCGCCGCGCCCCGGTCCGGGCCGTTTCAAACAACCCCGGGGGATGATTTGTGCGTTACATCATACAGTTATGGTGCAACGCAAAAAGCAGTTGACTTTAAAGGCACAATGTTTAGAATTCGTATTGCTGCGGCGCACAAAAGCGCCCTACACAATTCTCAGCCCAGCCCCTTTTCAAGGAGATTCGAATGTACGTGACACCGGAACAGATCCAGGCCGCAGGCAAGGCCAACGTCGAAGCGATCCTCGGGATCGCCACCACCCAGTTCGCGACCATCGAGAAGCTGGCGAGCCTGAACGCCAGCGCGGTGAAGGCCGCCTTCGAGGACGGCATCGCCAACACGCGCGCCCTGGCGGGCGCCAAGGACGTGCAGGAGTTCGTCAGCCTGCAGAGCACGCTTGCCCAGCCCGCGATCGAGAAAGCCATCGCCTACTCCAGGAGCCTCTACGAGGTGGCGAGCGAGGCCAACGCCGAGCTCTCGCGGCTCGCCGAGCGGCGCGCCGCGGAGTGGAACGAGAACTTCGTCTCGCTGCTGGACAAGGCGGCGAAGAACGCCCCGGCGGGCTCCGACGTGGCGGTGAGCGCGGTCAAGCAGATGCTCGCGGCGGCCAACTCGGCCTACGACAAC
>CAZOWR010000097.1:0-10838 GCA_964583645.1 uncultured Enterobacteriaceae bacterium | reverse complement strand
AGACGTGGCCGTACTGGCCGCGGCCGCCCGACTGCTTGACGAACTTGCCCTCGGAATCGACGGTCTTCCTGAAGGTCTCCCGGTAGGCCACCTGCGGCTTGCCGACCGAGGCCTCGACGCCGAACTCGCGCTTCATGCGATCGACGATGATCTCCAGGTGCAGCTCGCCCATCCCGGAGATGATCGTCTGCCCCGATTCCTCGTCGGTGCGCACGCGGAACGACGGGTCCTCCTGCGCGAGGCGCCCGAGCGCCACCGACATCTTCTCCTGGTCGGCCTTGGTCTTCGGCTCGACCGCCTGGGAGATCACCGGGTCCGGGAACTCCATGCGCTCGAGGCGGATCACCCGGCCGACGTCGCACAGCGTCTCGCCGGTCGCCACGTCCTTGAGTCCGACCGCCGCCGCGATGTCGCCGGCGCGCACCTCCTTGATCTCCTGGCGCTCGTTGGCGTGCATCTGCAGCAGCCGTCCGATGCGGTCCTTGCGGCCGCGCACCGGGTTGTAGATGGTGTCGCCGGAGTTCAGCACCCCGGAGTAGACCCGGACGAAGGTAAGCTGCCCGACGTAGGGGTCCGTCATGATCTTGAACGCGAGGCCCGCGAAAGGCTCCTCGTCGCCGGCCTGGCGCGTGTCGGGCTCGCCGTTCTCCTTTTCCCCGCTCACCGGCGGGATGTCGACCGGCGAGGGCAGGTAGTCGATCACCGCGTCCAGCATCGCCTGCACGCCCTTGTTCTTGAACGCCGAGCCGCACAGCATCGGCACGATCTCGTTGTTGATCGTGCGCATGCGGATGCCGCGCTTCACCTCCTCGAGCGCGAGGCTCCCCGACTCGAGGTACTTGTTCATCAGCTCCTCGTTCGCCTCGGCGGCGGCCTCGACCATCTTCTCGCGCCATTCCTCGGCGCTCGCGCGCAGCTCGGCGGGGATCTCCCGGCGCTCGAACTTCATGCCCTGGGTGGCGTCGTCCCAGTAGATCGCCTGCAGCGTGACGAGGTCGATCACGCCCGCGAACTTGTCCTCGGCGCCGATCGGCAGCTGGATCGGCACCGGGTTGCCCTTCAGGCGCGCGCGCATCTGCTCGTAGACCTTGAAGAAGTTCGCGCCGACGCGGTCCATCTTGTTGACGAACGCGAGCCGCGGCACGCGGTACTTGTTGGCCTGGCGCCAGACCGTCTCGGACTGCGGCTGCACGCCGCCGACCGCGCAGTAGACCATGCAGGCACCGTCGAGCACGCGCAGGGACCGCTCCACCTCGATCGTGAAGTCGACGTGGCCCGGGGTGTCGATGATGTTGATGCGGTGCTCCGGATAGGAGAGGTCCATCCCCTTCCAGAAGCAGGTGGTCGCGGCCGAGGTGATGGTGATGCCGCGCTCCTGCTCCTGCTCCATCCAGTCCATCGTCGCGGCGCCGTCGTGCACCTCGCCGATCTTGTGGTTAACGCCGGTGTAGAACAGGATGCGCTCGGTGGTCGTGGTCTTGCCGGCGTCGATGTGCGCCGAGATTCCGATGTTGCGGTACCTCTCGATGGGAGTCTTGCGTGCCACGTTCATGTCCTGTGAGCCGCCCGTCCTAGAACCGGTAGTGCGAGAAGGCCTTGTTGGCCTCGGCCATGCGGTGCACTTCCTCGCGCTTCTTCATCGCGCCGCCGCGCCCTTCGGCGGCCTCGGCGAGCTCGCCGGCGAGCCGCGCGGTCATCGACTTCTCGCCGCGCTTCTGCGCCGCCTCGCGCAGCCAGCGCATCGACAGCGCAACGCGCCGCATCGGCCGCACCTCCACCGGGACCTGGTAATTCGCCCCGCCGACGCGCCGGCTCTTCACTTCCACCAGCGGCTTCACGTTCTGCACCGCCTGCGCGAACACCTCGACCGGGTCCTTGCCGGACTTGGTCCTGATCATGTCGAGCGCGCCGTAGACGATGCGCTCGGCCACCGACTTCTTGCCGCGCGTCATGAGCACGTTGACGAACTTGGCGAGCTCGACGTTGCCGAACTTCGGGTCGGCGAGGATCTCGCGCTTGGGCACCTCCCGGCGTCGTGGCATGTGGCCGCTCCCCGCCTCAGGCCGTTTTCGCCTGCTTGGCGCCGTACTTGGACCGGCTCTGCCTGCGGTCCTTCACGCCCTGCGTGTCGAGCGACCCGCGCACCACGTGGTAGCGCACCCCCGGCAGATCCTTCACCCGCCCGCCGCGGATCAGCACCACGGAGTGCTCCTGCAGGTTGTGCCCCTCGCCGCCGATATAGCCGATCACCTCGAAGCCGTTGGTCAGGCGCACCTTGGCGACCTTGCGCAGCGCGGAATTCGGCTTCTTCGGGGTGGTCGTGTACACCCGGGTGCACACCCCGCGCTTCTGCGGCGAGCCGGCGAGCGCCGGGACCTTGGTCTTGGGCCGCCGCGCGACGCGCGCATTGCGCAATAACTGGTTGACGGTAGGCATTTTTTACGTATCCAGAAACAAACCGGGCGGCCGCGTTTGCGAGACGCGCAGCCGCCCCGGGGTGCAAAAAGAGGCCGGATTATAAAGAGCTTTTCGGGGCGGCGCAAGGAATCGGGTCGGGCACGAAGCCGAAGCGCGCCGCGACCTCCTGCCGCCCGATGCGCGCGAGCCGATCGGCGACCTGCGCATAGCGCTCGAGGTCCCGGTCGTCGAGCAGCGCGACCCCCTGCGGGCCGACGAGCAGGACCGAGCCCTCGTCGTCCAGGAGGGCCGCGCGCACGGGGAAGGGGCGACCGCAATGGTCGAGCAGCGCATCGCCCTCGTGGTGCGCGACCAGCGGCGTGTACGCGAGCTTGACGAACACGCGCTGCGGGCCGTTCTGGAAGTACCAGCGGCCGCGGGGGTCCGGCGCGTAGTTGCGGCCGATGAATTCGCGCAACGCCCGGTTGCCGATGCGCTCGCCGCCGAGCAGCCAGTTGCCCCGGCGGTCCAGCGCAAGCCAGCCGTAGACCTCGGGCACCCCGGGCCACTTCGCCATCGCGCGCAGCACGGCCGCGTCCACGGCGGCGCGCTCAGCCCTGCGCGACGGCGTCGATCGGCGCCGGGCGGCGGATGCCGAAGCCCTGCGCCAGATCGGCCCCGCCCGAGCGCAGCCGCTCGAGCACCTCCTGCGCCTCGACGCATTCGCCGACCACCTCGACCCCGATGACCTCGCCGACGCGCACGATGGCGCCGAGCTTGGTGCGGGCGACCTCGCTCGCGGCGAGGCTGCGCACGATCGTGCCGTCGACCTTGACGAAATCCGCGCGCAGCGTCTTCAGCGGCGCAAAGGACACCGAGCGCCGGCCGAAGCCGTCGAGCAGCACGCCGCAGCCCGCCGCCTTGAGCGCGGCGGCGAAGCCTGCCGCGGCCTGCGGATGCGCCAGCACGTCGGCCTCGTCCAGCTCGAAGATCAGGGCGCCCGGCGCCACGCCGCCGCGCCCGAGCTCGGCGGCGAGGAACGCGGTGAACTTGCCGTCGAGGTAGGTCTGGAACGAGAGATTGATGCTCAGCCGAGGCACCGCCGAGCCCGCGGCCAGGCGGGCGATGGCGCGGCGCGCCACCCAGCGGTCGAGCTGCGGCATCATGCCGTAGTGCTCGAACACGGGGAAAAACTCGCCCGGCGGCAGCATCGCGCGCTCCTCCTCGCGCAGCCGCACCAGCACCTCGGCGATCGGAAAGCGCGTCGCGCCGCGCAGCGCCAGCATCGGCTGCGCGAAGAGCGCGAGCTCGTCGTGCTCGAGCGCGTGCAGGATGCGCGCCGCGGGGTCGTTCCAGCCCGCGAGCTCGCGGTCCATCTGCTCGAGGAAGCCCTCCGGCGCGCGCTCGAGGCTGCGGCTCATGGCGCCATACTCTACTGCATGCGCCGCAGCGGGGAGCGGCGCGCTAAGATCGCCGCGAGGCAGGCTGCGGCGCGCAGATGAGCGACACGCTGTACTGGGAGGACTTCCGGCCGGGCGAAACCGTGGAGATCGGCCGGCACACCTTCGGCGCCGAGGAGATCATCGCCTTCGCGCGCCAGTTCGATCCGCAGCCCTTTCACACCGACCCGGAAGCGGCGAGGCACACCTTCTTCGGCGGCCTCGTCGCGAGCGGCTGGCACACCTGCGCGGTCGGCATGCGGCTCATGGTCGAGCACTACATCGGGCGCGCGGCGAGCCTGGGCTCCCCGGGCGTGGAGAACATCCGCTGGCTCGCGCCGGTGCGGCCCGGCGACACGCTTGCCTACCGGCGCGTGATCCTGGAGACGCGGCCCTCGGCAAGCAGGCCCGGGATGGGGCTGGTCCGGTCCCGCTCGAGGCTGTGTAAAAACGCAGGCCCTCGATTTTTCTGTCGTTCAAAAGTTGCCGTAGCGGCCTCTACAGGGCCTTTTCGCCTCGCCGAAAAATCTGAGGCGAGAGAAATCGTCGTGTGGCGGGCTGGGTTGAGCGTTTTTACACAGCCTCGCTCCGAAGCGGTCAACCAGCGCGGCGAGACGGTGATGACGATGGAGGGCTGGGGCCTGTTCCGGCGCCGCCCGGGCGGCGCGCCCTGAGCGCCGCGGCTCAGTGCTCCCGCGCGTAGCCGTAGAAGAGCATCAGCAGCCGCGCCAGGCCGTAGCCGATCCAGATGCGCGCGCGCAGCGGCAGCGGCAGCCGCCTCCAGCGCTCGCGCGGCACCGCGCGCGCCCCGCCGCGCATCGCCTCGTGCAGGCTCGCATGCAGCGCCGCCGCGAAAGCGGCGTCGTCCACGAACACGTTGGCCTCGCGCGCCAGCAGCAGGCTGAAGACATCGATGTTCGACGAGCCGACGCTCGCGACGCGGCGGTCGAACACCGCCACCTTGGCGTGCAGGAAGCTGCGCTGGTACTCGTGGATCTCGATACCCGCCTCGAGCAGCGACCCGTACAGCGCGCGCGCGGCGTAGTGCAGCAGGACGTACTCGACGCGGCCCTGCAGCAGCAGCCTCACGCGCACGCCGCGCGCGGCCGCATCCGCCAGCGCGCGCCGGAAGCGCCGTCCCGGGAAAAAGTAGGCGCAGGCGATCAGCACCTCCTCGCGCGCCGCCGCAATCAGCTCCAGGTAGGCGTCCTCGATGTCGCGCCGGTGACGCAGGCTGTCGCGCACGACGAGCGCCGCGCGCGCCCCCCCCTGCAGCGGCGCGCGCGGCGCGCGCGCCGGCGCCGGCCAGCGGCGCCGCAGGTTGGCCCAGGCGACGCGCATCCAGAGCCGCGCGGCCTGCTGGCGCACCATCGCCGCGAGCGGCCCCTCGATGCGCACCGCATAGTCGTAGCGCGGCGGCGTCTGTCCGGGCGTATCGAAGTCGTCGATGACGTTGATCCCGCCGACGAACGCCACGCGGGCGTCGGCGCACGCGAGCTTGCGGTGCATGCGCCTCAGCGGCGTGCGGCGGTGGCGCCAGCGCCAGGGACTGATATCGGGGCGGTAGACGAGCAGCTGCACGCCGGCTTCCCGCAGCATGTCGCGGAAGCGCGGCGCGAAGTCGCGCGCGCCAAAGCCGTCGATCAGCAGGTGGACCGTCACGCCGCGCGCCGCGGCGCGCGCGAGGCAGTCTGCGATCAGGCTGCCGGTCTGGTCGTCGGCGAAGATGTAGGTCTCGAGGAACACTTCCTCGGCCGCGGCGTCGATCGCCGCCGCAAGTGCGGGAAAGTACTGCTCGCCGTTGCGCAGCAGCTGCAGGTGGTTGCCGGACGCGTAGGCGATCACCGCCGGCCCGCCCTGGCCTTCGCGGCGCCCGCACGGAGCGAGATCCGAGCGCTCACCGCGAGATGATCCGAAAGCATCGACCAGGGCGCGCCGCGGTGCACGCGCGCCTCCAGCACCTGGAAGCCGCGCACGTAGATGCGGTCGAGCTTCAGCAGCGGCAGCACGCTCGGGTAGGTGCGCTCGTGCCGGCCGCGGGTCGCCACCGAGACCTCGCTCATGCCGAGGGCGCGCTCCAGGATGTGCGAGGCGCGCTGGCGCCAGTCGTTGAAGTCGCCCGCGACGATCAGCGGCGACTCGGTGCGCGCGAGCGCCTCGAGCCGCGCGCCGATCGCATCGAGCTGCCGGCGCCGGCCGCGCTCGTGCAGCGACAGGTGCACGCACAGGCAGTGCAGGTTCCTGCGCCAGCCGGGCACGCTCACCACGCCGTGCAGCAGCCCGCGCCGCTCGAAGCGGTGGTCCGACACGTCCTCGTTCTCCGAGGACAGGATCGGAAAGCGCGACAGCAGCGCGTTGCCGTGGTGGCCGTGCTCGTACACGGCGTTGCGCCCGTAGGCGTGCTGCCAGCCCTCGCCGGCGAGGAACTCGTGCTGCGGGGAGGTCGGCCAGGAGGCGAAGCGCAGCGCATGCCGAGCGTTCAGTCCCTGCACTTCCTGCAGGAACACCAGGTCGGGCTCGAGCGCGCGCAGGCCCTCGCGCAGCTCGTGGATCACGGTGCGGCGGTTGAAGTGCGACAGCCCCTTGTGGATGTTGAGCGTGACCAGGCGCAGCGTCCGCTTCATCGCAGCTCCAGCTCGAAGCGCCGCTCCGCCAGGTCGGCATCGTCGAAGTGCCGGCGGCCGACGAGCGCCGTGGCGTGGTGCCCCCATTGGCGCATCGCGCCCGCCGAGGCGATCCCCGTGGGCCAGAACAGCAACCGCTCGGGACGCTCGCTGCCCGCGATCAGGCCATCGGCGCGGTAGACGCTCGCGCGGCCGCCCCCGGGCAGCGCGAGCGAGCGCAGCTCCTCCTCGGCGCGGAACGCGTAGCGCGACACGCTGTCGATGCCCCGCACGAGCGTCACGCGCTCGACGTAGTGCGTGCCGCTCGCGATGCGCAGCAGCGCCCGCTCGCCGTGGCGCACGCGCGGCAGCGTGGCCGGGGCGAACGCCCACTCCTCGAGTGAATCGCTCGCAGGTCGTGCGCGGGCGCGCGCCGTCGGGAAGAACACGTGGCAACAGCCGCAGGGGTGCATGCTGTCGTAGAACAGCGGCTCGCCGTCCGGCGCCAGCGTCACGCGCCAGACCACGCCGTCGAGCCGCCCGGCGAGGATGTCGCCCGGGACCTGCGGCGGCCGCTCCGGGAACCAGATCGTGTAGACCAGCTGCAGCAGCGGCCGCCCACGGTAGAGCGTGTGCGCGACGCGCGTGTACACGGCAGGCTCGGTGGCGTCCACCCCGGGAACGCCGGAGCCGTGGCGCCATCGCAGGCGCCCGAAGCGGTCCGCGTCGCCCGCGGTCTCGATCTCGAAGCTCGGCGCGTGCGCAGCGAGCAGCACCTCGGCGTCGTTCGCGTCGGGCTCGGGCAGCCCGAGCGGATTGCGCACCGAGCGGGCGATGATCTCCGCGGCGCTGTTGAAGCCGAGCCGCGGGATCGCGGCCGGCGCGTAGCGCACGAGAACCGTCCCGGGCGCGGCGCGCGGCGCGCCCGCATGGGCCGCTCTTTGCTCCTCCTCCCAGCGCCGCACGCCCGCGGCGAACGCTACCCGCGTGAGCGCGTACAGGCCGAGCAGCCGCTGCCCGGCCGAGTAGGCGTCGGGCACGCGCGCGCGCGCGAGCGCCAGGCTGCGCGCCTCGGGCTTGGCGAAGTCGATCTCGCGCAGCAGCCTCGCGCAATCGCGCGTGCGCGCGATCGCCTCGCCCCGCGTGCCGGGCGGCGAGCGCTGCGCCAGCGCGCGCAGCCGCTCCTCGGGCAGGTTGCCGATCTCGTAGCCGCGCGCCGCGAGATCGAGGTCCGCGAGCCGCCCGGCGTAGGCGTTGAGCACCCCGAGGCTCGCGGTCGCGGCGCCCTTCATCGCGGCGAGCAGCCGGTTCACGCGCAGGTAGGGGAAGCCCTCGACCCGCACCTCCTGGGCGTCGCGCACGCCCGCGGCCTCGACCGCCGCGTCGAGCGTCACGTACCACTCGGCGCATGCCCTGACCTGGGGCGCGGGGGACGCGAGGTGGCCGCTGAGCGGCGCCTCGAAGCTCGCGCACCCGGCGAGCAGCGCGGCGGCAAGGGCGGAGGCGGCGCGCACGACCCGTTCAGCGCGGCGGCTGCGCGCCCGCGCGGCGCTGGATCTCGCGCACCATCGCCTCGAACTGCTCCTCGACGCTCGCGCGCAGCGCCACCTGGCCGATGATGGGCGGCAGGTCGAAGTCCGGCTCGATGGCGCCGACGTAGTGCAGCTGCACGCCGCCCGGCGCGCCGGAGCGGATCTCGTAGCGGCCGCTCATGCGCCTGAGGTTTCCGCCGACGGCGCGCGAGACGATCCTGTCCGGGGGCTGCTCGATCACTTCGAGCCTGACCTCGATCGGCACGGTGAAGAAGAGGAAGCGCGCTTCGCCCGACTGCTCGAGCAGCAGCCGGTTGCCGCTGCGCAGCACCACGACGCTGCGCCGGATTCCGGGCACGAACGCGGGCAGGCGCTCGTAGTCGCTGATCACCTGCCAGACGAGCTCGGCGCTCGCCTCCAGGCGCGCTTCGGCCCGGACCTCGAGCCCCTCGCCGCGGCGCTCGGTACGCACGCTGTAGCCGGACTGCGCGAGCGCGGGAGACAGGGGGGCGAACACGAGGGCGGCAACGAGAAGCGTCGCGACGCGGCCGGTCACGCCGCTAAGTTAGCATGCGTGGGAAGCTGGAGTATGGCGTCGCGATTGGACCAGGAGAAGCACTTCGCCGCCGCCTCGCGCCAGGGCAGCCAGAGGCTCGCCGTGTGCTCCTCGGGAGCGAGGCGCACCGCGAGCCGCCGCGGCACGTCCAGCCCGAAGACATGCTCGGTGTTGTGCGTGACGCCCGCGACGAAGCGGTGGCGCCACTCCGGGTAGATCTCGAAGGTGTAGGCAAGGTTCCAGCGCGCCAGGCGCCCCTGCCCCGCGTCGATGCCGGTCTCCTCGAGCACCTCGCGCCGCGCCGCCTCCTCGAGCGGCTCGTCCGGGCGCTCCAGCGACCCGGTCACCGACTGCCAGAACCCGGGACGCGCGGCGCGCTCGATCAGCAGCACCTCGAGCGCCGGCGTATGCACCAGCACGAGCACCGACACCGGGAGCTTGGGCTTCACCGCCCTCTCTCGCGGTAGAGCGGCGGCAGGGCCTCGGCGCCACCGACGAAGACGGCAAAGAAGGGGCGATCGCGCTCCGCCCAGGAGCCTGCCACCGAGCCGAGGATGTCGCTGAGCACCGCGAGGTCGTCGGCGGGCGCGGCCGGGCGGCCCTCGAACAGCAGCACGTGCCCGTCGGCCGGCGCCCAGGAGAGGTCGCTCAGGCAGTCCTCGAGCGCGTCCCAGTTGCCGCCGAACCAGGAGGGAAAGTCGAGCGCACGCGCGACCCGCTCGAGGAGCGCGGCCTTGTCCTGCGCGCCGTCGAGCGCGATGCGCGCCACCCTGAGGCCGCTCCCGGCGGTCGCATCGAGGATGTCGTCGGCGCGCGCGGCGCGGTAGACGCCCGAGCGCGTCGCATCGCGCAGCCGTGCAAGGAGCGTCCTCATTCCCGGATGCGCCTGAAGGAGCGGTAGTGGTCCTCGGTGTAGTAGAGCTCGCCGCGGGAGCCCGCCACGATGCGGCGCGCGCCGCGGTCCCGCCGGCCCGGGGTCTTCACGGTGTACTCGCGGTAGTAGCCGCGCGGCTGCCGGGGCAGCAGGCCCTCCCGGTTGCCGAAGACGGTGGCGTCCCTGGCGTAGGGAAACGGCCCTCCTTTGCCGATCAGCGCGAGCGTCTCGCGTGCCTCGGGCGGCAGCGCCGTGACCGCAATCTCCCCCGCATCGGCGAAGCCAGCTGCTTGCGCCATAACTGCGGCCGCAAGCCAGATTGCCAGTCCGAAGCTCCTCGCGTTGTTGAAGATCCGCAATGTGGGTGCGCACAACCGACCGTGAGGAGCGATTGTATTGCCCGCAGCCATCGCCGCGCGTGCCCGGCCTTCTACCGACGGACTAGAGGGAATGGCTTGCGGTGGACAGCGTCGCCGGATGCCGACTAACTAAGGCTCGCGATCTTTCCTGAGTCTAATCCCTAGCTCCTTCAGTTGCCTGTTGTCCACCGGGCTCGGCGCCTGGGTGAGCAGGCACTGCGCGCGCTGGGTCTTGGGAAACGCGATCACGTCGCGGATGGAATCCGTGCCCGCCATCAGCGCCACCAGCCGGTCCAGGCCGAAGGCGATGCCGCCGTGCGGCGGCGCGCCGTAGCGCAGGTTCTCGAGCAGGAACCCGAACTTCGCCTGCGCCTCGGCCTCGGAGATGCCGAGCGCGGCGAACACCTTCTGCTGCACCTCCGCGCGGTGGATGCGCACCGAGCCCCCGCCCAGCTCCCAGCCGTTCAGCACCACGTCGTAGCCCTTGGCAAGGGCCTTTCCCGGATCGGAAGCGAGCAGCTCCTCGTGCCCGTCCTTGGGACTGGTGAACGGGTGGTGCATGGCACCCCAGCGCTTCGCCTCCGCGTCCCACTCGAACATCGGGAAATCCACCACCCAGAGCGGCCGCCAGCCGGGCCCCGCGTAGCCCTTCTCGTGGCCGAGCTTCTGTCGCAGCGCGCCGAGCGAGTCGTTGACGGTCTTCGCATCGCCCGCGCCGAAGAAGATGAGGTCGCCGTCGCCCGCACCGGTGCGCGCGAGCACCTGCTCGAGCACGTCGTCCGGCAGGAACTTGACGATCGGCGACTGCAGCCCCCCGGGAACCCGCGCGCGCTCGTTCACCCGGATCCAGGCGAGGCCCTTGGCGCCGTAGATCGAGACCAAGCTCGTGTAGTCGTCGATCTCCTTGCGCGAGACATCGGCCCTGGGCACGCGCAGCGCCGCCACCCGGCCGCCCGGCGCATCCGCCGCGCCGCGGAACACCTTGAACCCGACCGCCTGCATGAGGTCGGTGAGCTCGGTGAGCTCCAGCGCCACGCGCAGGTCGGGCTTGTCCGAGCCGTAGCGCGCCATCGCCTCG
>CAZOWR010000096.1:0-10841 GCA_964583645.1 uncultured Enterobacteriaceae bacterium | reverse complement strand
GCGCGCCCGAGATGCAGTTGATGAGCGTGGTCTTGCCCGAGCCGTTCGGCCCGATGAGGCCGAGCCGCTCGCCGGCGCGCACCTCGAGGTCGATTCCCTCCAGCGCCACGAAGCCGCCGAAGCGCTTGGCGAGGCCGGAGACGCGCAGGATCGGCTCGCTCATCCGCGTCGCCGCTTCCAGTACTTCTGCGCCAGGCCCACGATGCCCTGCGGCGCGAGCGTGATGAAGACCACCAGCATGACGCCGACGAGCAGCACGTTCAGCTCCGAGGACACGTTGACGGTGATGATCTCCTGCGCCGTGCCCACCAGCAGCGCGCCGATCACGGGCCCGAGCCAGTGCGCCGTGCCGCCGATCATCGGCATCGCGATCGAGTTCACGGCGACGAAGAGGTTGAACGCCGAGAGCGGATCGACGAAGGTCACGAAGAAGGGGTACGGCGCGCCGGCCACGCCCATCATCGCGCCCATCAGGGTCGTCGACACGAGCTTCAGGCGCAGCGTCGGCACGCCCGCGCACTCGGCCGCGACCTCGTCGTCGCGGATCGCGGCCAGGCCCCGCCCGAGCCGCGAGGCATTGAGGTAGCGCGAGATCGCGATGCAGCCGAGCGCGAGGCCGAGCATCGCCACGAACAGCATCTGGATGTAGCTCTTGAACCAGAGGTGCTTCTCGGGCGTGAGCAGGTAGACGCCGCGCGCGCCGCCGACGTAGCTCCAGTTGTTGACGAAGGTCTCGAGCACGATCGCCATGGCGAGCGTGGCGATCGCGAAGTACACCCCTTTCAGGCGCAGCGTCAGGTAGCCGACCCCGAGCCCCATCAGCCCGCACATCAGCGCGGCGCCGAGGATGAGGAAGGGCAGCGGCAGCCCGAGAGCCTTGTCGAGCACGATCGAGGTGTAGGCGCCGAGGGCGAAGAAGCCGGCGCTGCCGAAGTTCACGTAGCCGGTGAAGCCGCCGAGGATGTTCCACGCCACCGCCATGATGGTCGCCTGCAGGATCACGTACATGGCGTTGAAGTAGTACTCGTTCGCCATCACCTCGGTGAGCGCGAGGCCCGCGAGGAACACCGCGGCGAGCACACCCCAGAAGACGGCGTCGACGCGCCGCATCTACTGCCTGCCGAAGAGGCCCGAGGGCCGGATCGCGAGCGTGAGCAGCAGCACGCCGAAGGCCACTGCCGGCGCCCACGACGGCCCCATGAAGGTGCCGACCAGCGTCTCTACGACGCCGAGGATGAGCGCCGCGACGATCATGCCCGGGATGCTGCCCATGCCGCCCAGCACGACGATCGCGAACGCGCGGCCGATGTAGACGCGGCCCACCGAAGGCTCGACCGGCCCGATGATGATGAGCAGCGCACCCGCGATCGCGGTGGTGGCGATGGCCAGGCCGAACGCGAACTGCTTGATGCGCACGGGGTCGGCGCCCATCAGCTGCAGCGCGAGACGGTCCTGCGCCACCGCCAGGATGGCGCGTCCCATGAAGGTGCGCGAAAGGTAGAGCCACACGCCGAGCGTGAGCGCGGTGGCGACCAGGCACGGCACCAGCATCCGGTACGGGATGCCGACGTAGCCGATCTCGATCGTGTCGCCGATGTAGCCCGCGGTGACCAGCCGGTAGTCCACGCCGTAGACCAGGATCAGCACCACCTCGATGATGAACATGACGCCGAAGAAGAACGCCAGGCCCGAGAGCGACTCCTGCCCGGTGCGCTCGAACGCCGCGTAGTAGATGCGGTAGATGGCCGCGCCGGCGACGAAGAAGAAAGGCGTCAGCAGCACCCCGGCCAGCACCGGGTCCAGGCCCAGACGGCTGTTGACGATCCAGGTGCAGTACGACCCGACGATGACGAATGCCGGGTGCGCGATGTTGACGATGTCGAGCTGGCCGAAGGTGATGGCCAGCCCGACCGCCACGGCGGCGTAGAACGCGCCGAGCAGGATCCCGGCGACGATGGCGTTCGAGAACAGATCCACGGGTTACGCCACCGCGCGGGCGCCTGCCGGGCGCGTCGCGCCTACTGCTTGTACGGGTAGGCGATGTCTCCCGATTTCCAGTCGTTCGGATACAGCACGATGCGCTTGCCCGGCTTGGCGAATTGCTCGAGGTTGTCCTTCTGCACGTCGCGGAACTGCACCATGAGGACGCGGGACCTCGCCCACTCGCCGTTCCTGCCGAACTTCACGTCGCCCACCACGGTCTTGAAGGTGGCCTTGTGCATGTGCGCGGCGAGCTTCGCCTGGTCGAGGCTCTTCACGGCGTTGACCGATTGCTCGAGCACCTGCAGGTAGGCGTAGGCGTACGGCGGCAGATAATGGCCGAGCGGGTCGACGCCCTTGCCCTTGGCCGCCTCCTGGTACTTGGCGAGGAACTCGTTGACGCCGGGGAAGTTGAGCGTCGGCTCGGGCACCCAGAAGTCGTAGTTGACCACGCCGTTCAGCAGCGGCCCGAGGTTCTTCTGGATCGCGGCGAACTGCAGCCCCACCATGCCGCCGCCGAAGAGCTTCGCCTTGAGCCCGACCTCGTTCGCCGCCTTCACCATGCCGACCGAGTCCGGCGGGTACGAGCCGACGTACACGATGTCGGGCTTGGCCGCCTCGATGGCGCGCACGATCGGCGTGAAGTCGGTGGTGGCGGGCGGATAGGTCTTGTCGTAGACGATCTTGAAGCCCATCTTCTTGGCGTTGGCGCGCGCCCCCGCGGCGGCGTTGAGCGCGAACTCGGCGTCCGCGGCGACGATCGCGACGGTGGCCGGCTTCGGCTTCTGCTGCAGCGCCAGCTCGAAGAAGCCCCTCGACCAGTCGGTCTTCGGCTCGGGGCCGGCCGGCATGATCTGGAAGTAGCGGTCATACTTGAACTCGTCGTTCACCGCCAGCCCGAAGAGCGACGGGAACACGAGCTTCTTGCGCATGACGATGGGCATCGCCGGCGCGATCTCGTTGGTGCCGTAGCTCGAGACCACCAGGTCGACCTTGTCGACTTCCAGCAGCTTGCTGTAGATCGGCGGCACCTTCGCCGGCGCCGTGGCGTCGTCGTAGTAGACGAACTCCACCGGCCGGCCGAGCAGGCCGCCCCGCTTGTTGACGTCGTCGCGCCAGATCTCCATGGCGATGAGCGCCGCCTTGCCGGCGCCCGCGAGCCCGCCCGTGAGCGCCATGCTGAAGCCGATCTTGATCGGCTGCTTCGCCTGGGAATGCGCCGCAGGCGGCACCAGCGCAGCGGCGGCAAACAGCGCGCCTGCGGCAACGCCGGCGCGCAGCAACGTACGTCGATTGACCATGGGATACCCCCTCCTGTGGGCGGGAAAAGTGTACTACGGCAGCTGGGCCAGATACCAGTCGAGAATCTGCTCCCCGGTCCAGTGGAGCACCCCGGGCCGGCTGCGGATGTGCGCGTAGAGCTGCTCGAGCCAGCCGATGCGGTGCGCGACGCCGGTGATGTAGGGGTGCACGCTGATCGCCATCACCCGCGTGATGCGCTCGGCCTCGGCGTAGAGGCGGTCGAACTGCGCCGCGCCGCGCCGGAGCATCTCCTCGGCGCCGTGATGCTGCACCGCCATCATGGGGATGTCGTTCACCTCGAGCGTGTAGGGCACCGAGACGATGTGGCCCTTCGCGGTGCGGATCCGCACCGGCTGGTCGTCGAGCACCCAGTCGGCGACGTACTCGATGCCTTCCTCGTGCAGCAGGTCGATGGTGTCGTAGGTCTCGGTGGGGGCCGGGCTCTTCCAGTCGCGCGGCGCGCGGCCGGTGAAGCCGCGGATCGCCTCGATCGTGTCGCGGATCGCCCCGCGCTGGTCCTCGAGGTGGTGCATCGGGCGCTGCACGAAGCCGTGCCCCATGAACTCCCAGCCGGCGTCGCGCGCCGCGGCCGCGACCCGCGGGTAGGCTGCGATCACCGAGCCGTTGAGCGCGAGGGTCGCTACGACGTCGCAGCCCGCCAGCACCTCGGCGAGCCGCCAGAAGCCCACGCGCATGCCGTACTCGTGCCAGGCCCAGTTGGGAAGGTCGGGCAGCAGCGGCTGTCCCATCGGCGGCGGCAGCACCGTGCGCGGCATCGGCCGCTCGATCGCCCACTCCTCCACGTTGACGATCGTCCAGACCGCCATGCGCGCGCCGCCCGGGAGCCTGAGCGGCGGCCGGTCCACGATCGCCGAGTAGGGAACGCGCTCGCGCGGGAGCCTGCCCTGGGTCATGTCCCGAGCGCGCGGTTGACCGCGGGCATCACTTCCTCGGCCATGAGCTGCATCGAGCGGCGCGCGAGCCCCGCGTCCGCCCAGTCGATGCCGCAGTAGAGCAGCGTGCCGAAGTCCCCGGTGGTGTCGCGAAAGGCGAGCAGGTCCTCGGCCACCTTGTCCGGGGTGCCCGCGATCACCAGGGCATCGACCACCTTGTCGAGCGTGACCTCGGCGTCCGGCGTCTCCTTCGAGGGCTTGAAGAGGTTGATGCGGCCGGCGCGCACCAGCTTGAAGAAGAGCTGCTGGTAGTAGAACCGGTACGGGCTTGCCGCGCCGAAGCCGTACTCGCGCGCCGTGACCGCGTCGTCGGCGACGAACACCGTCTTCGCCACGCGCCAGCGGGCGGGATCGGCCCCGCGCCCGCCCGCGGCGCAGCCCTCGGCGTACTTCGGCCAGTGCGAGCGCACCCATTGCGGCAGCAGGAAGTTCGCCGAGATCGGGTCCCAGCCGCGCTTCGCGGCCGCCGTGACCCCGGCGGAAAACGGCTCCACGGCGGTGACCACGATCGGTGGATGCGGCTTCTGGTAGGGCTTGGGGATGATCCCCTGCCCGATCTCCGGGATCATGGTCCTGGCGGTGGAGATGCTCCAGAACTGGCCCTTCAGGTCGTAGGGCGGCCCGCCGGTCCAGATGCCGATCATGTGGTCGATGCACTCGACGAACATGGCGGTGCGGTTCCGGCCCATGTTCTCGAACGCCTCCCAGTCCGAGGGCAGCCCGCCGGGGCTGATGCCCACGATGAGCCTGCCTTCCAGCAGGTGGTCGAGCATGGAGACGTTGGCCGCGAGCTGCGCCGGGTGGCCGTTGGGCAGGTTGAGCGTGCCGGTGCCGAGGCGGATGCGGCGCGTGTCGTGCGCGAGGCTGGCGAGGAAGGCGACGCAGCTGGTCACCGACTCGGCGAGGTCGGTGACGTGCTCGCCCACGAACGCCTCCTCGAAGCCGAGGCGCTCGGCGAGCAGGATCGCCTCGCGGTCCTCCTTCAGCGTCTCGGTGTAGCTGCGCTGCGGCGGATGCAGCGGCATCGTGAAGTAGCCGAGCCTCACTCCCACTCCTCCCGGGTGCGCAGGCGCGATGATAAGCTAGCCGCCGTGAGGTACCGGGAATACCGGGAGACGCTGCCGCGCCGCAGCGTGTCGCGCCGCGACATGCTGAAGCGCGTCGCGCGCTTCCGCAGGCTGAAGGGCTCCGACGGCGGGCTGCCCGACAGCCGCTACCCGGGCTGCGAGCGCATCCTCTACAACGTCATCGGCTTCCAGCCGCCGGCGAACGAAGGCAGGGGCGCGGTGGCTTCGCCCGTAGGGGCGGAGGCCTCGCGCCTCGCCGCGGTGAAGATCTCGGAGGGCTTCAACCTCGGCTACTGCCGCGCGCTGCCCGGGCGCGGGCCGATGTTCCACAACCACGACACCAACGAGACCTTCATCGCCATGACCGGGACCTGGCGCGCGAGCTGGGAGGATCCGCGCGGGCGCATCCAGCACGTCGATCTCAAGCCCCTGGACCTGATCTCCTTCCCGCCGGGCGTCTCGCGCCGTTTCGTCAACGTGACGCGCGGCTCGAAGCGCAGGTATTCGATCCTCATGTTCGTGATCGGGGGGAACGCGCCGCGCGCCGAGTTCACCGCCGGCTCGGTGCGCAGTCTCGCCGCCGCCGGGCTCTGGGCCCCGGGCGCCTAGCGCCGCGCGGCGATGCCCAGGGGCGGCGGCGCGAGCGCCACGATGCGCTCGAGCACGCGCTCGGCCTCGACGTTGGCGAGGGGATCGCTGTGCGCCGCCCAGGCGGCGTCGATCGCCGACCACTCGTCCGCGTCGAGCGCGCGGCGCGCGAGCGGCATCACGCCTTCCTCCTCCTTGCGCATGTGCTCGCGGTAGCCCGCGACGAAGCGCTCGACCAGCTCGGCGAGGCGCGCGAACTCGCTCTCGCCGCCCTCCTCGTAGCGCAGCAGCGCCTGCTCGAGGCCGCGGATCGCCTGCTCGCCCGCGGCGTGCTCGCGATCGAGCTCGTCGAGCAGCGCATCGCCCTCGGAGGTCTTGCGGCGGATCGCGGCGAAGAGGTGCGCCTCCTCCTTCGGGTGATGCACGCGCTCCGGAAACACGTCGAGGTAGTAGAGGATGGCGCGGAACACGCCCGCATCGATCGGCTTGCCGTGCTCGCGCTTCTCGCGCACCAGGTACAGCATCGCGTGCAGCACCGCCGCGATCGAGCGGTGCTCGCTCCAGATGGCGTCCAGCAGCCGCTTCACGGCAGCTCGGCGGCCATCACGCCGGGCTTGCGCCCGGCGGCTTCCGCGCCCGGGAAGTTGAGCTCCACCTTGACGCCGTTGGGATCGAAGAGAAAGAGCTGGTACAGGCCCTGGTCGTCCACGCGGCGCTCGTTGAAGTCGATGCCGAGCGAGCGCAGATGCGCGATCGTCTGCTCCAGGCCGCTCGCGCGGAAGGCGACGTGGTCGATCACGCCGCTCCCAGAGAGCGCCTCGGACTGCTGGCCGAGGTAGCGCTTGCGGTTCTCGGAGACCCCGGCGCCGCCCTCGCAGACGTGGATCACGTCGCGCCCGCCGAGGTACAGCCACTTCACCGGGAACTTGAAGTCGGGCGAGGGCCCCACGCGAAAACCGAGCACCCTGACGTACCAGTCGCAGGTGCGCTCGATGTCGGCGGTCTGCAGCAGGAAGTGCTCGAGGTGGCTGAGCGGCATGGGTCAGTGGCGGAGTGAGAGGGATTCGAACCCTCGATACGGGTTTAAGCCCGTATAACGCCTTAGCAGGGCGCCCCCTTCGGCCACTCGGGCATCACTCCGGTCGAAGGCCGCATTCTACCGGTGATCGCGCCGTTCGAGCAGCCACGAGGCCGCCATGCCGAACGCGAGCCCCCAGAACGGCGCACCGATGTTGAACACGGGCACGTCGGCCACGGTGACGATGAAGGTGACGGTCGCCCCGAGCGTGAAGCGCTCGCGAAACGACACGGTGAACGCGGTCTGCAGCACGCGCAGCATCGCGAGCCCCGCGAGCGCGGCGATGAAGGCGGGCGGCGTCGAAAGCAGCAGCCGCGTGAAGAAGGGCGACGCGAGGCCGAAGGCGAGCGCGAGCAGCCCCACGAAGATGCCGGCGGTGTAATGACGCTGCCTCTCGCCCGAGGAGGAGATGATCGCGTTCACCGGGCCGGTGAGGCACGTGGACACGGCTCCCACGAACCCCGTGACGAGCGAGGCCGCGCCGCAGGCCGCGGTGATCGCGCTCACGGGCGGCGCATGCCCCGCGGCGTTCAGCACCGCGATGCCCTGGGCGTTCTGCACCACGAGCACCGTGATCGCGAGCGGCACCACCAGCTCGACCATCGCCTGCCAGGAGAACGCCGGCGCGTACAGGTTGGGCTGCGCAAGACCGCCGAGCCCCGCGGCGGTCTCGAACCGCCCGAGCGCAGCGATGAGGATCCCGCCGACAACCAGCGCGCCGATGAGCGGCGGCACGCGCGCCGAGAGCGCGCGCGAGGCCGAGAGCGCGAGGAACACCGCGGCCATCGGCGCCGCGATCCAGAAGTCGTCGCGCATCGCGAACACGAGGTCCAGGCCGAAGCGCAGGAACACGCCCGCCACCATCGCCATCACGATCGGCATCGGCACCGCGTCCATGGCGCGGCGCACCCACCCCGAGAGCCCGAGCGCGAGCATGAGGGCGCCGGTGGCGAGAAACGCGCCGATCACCTCGGCAAACGTCAGGTGCCCGAGCGCGGGGCCCACCAGCACCGCGCCCGGGATGGTCCAGAAGAAGACCAGCGGCTGCCGGTAGAGCCAGCAGAAGGCGATGGTGAGCAGGCCGTTGAGGAAGAACGCGCCGAAGAGCCAGGAGGCGAGGTCGGATTCGGTGAGCCCCCCGCGCGTGCCCACCGCGAGGATGATGGCGACCGGGCCGGAGGCCGCGAAGATGAACGCCACGAGCGCGTTTACCGCGTAGAGCACGCCGAAGTCGCCCAGCGCCCCGCCGAGCGAGCGCAGCGGCCGGCACGGCGCCTCGAGCGGCACCCTAGTCCTGCTCGAGCTCGAAGGCCTTGTGCAGCACGCGCACCGCGAGCTCGGCGTACTTCTCGTCGATCACCACCGAGATCTTGATCTCGGAAGTCGAGATCATCTGGATGTTGATGCCCTCCTCGGCGAGGGTGCGGAACATCTTGGCCGCGATGCCGGCGTGCGAGCGCATCCCCAGGCCCACGATGGAGACCTTCGCCATGCGGTCGTCGCCGGTGACGTCCTTGCACTGAATGTGGGAGCGCACCTTGTCGTTCAGCAGCGCCATGGCGCGCGGCAGGTCGCCGCGGCTCAGCGTGAAGGACAGGTCCGTGGTGCCGTCGTGGCTCACGTTCTGCACGATGACGTCGACGTTGATGCCGGCGTCCGCGATCGGCCCGAGGATCGCGTAGGCGATGCCGGGCCGGTCGGGCACGCCGTGGACCGTGACCTTGGCCTCGTCGCGCTGCGCGGCCACTCCCGATACGACGGCTTTTTCCATGGCCATGTGCGGATCTCCCTCGAATGTGATCAGGGTCCCGGACTGCGCCTCCTCCGCCAGCGGCAGCTGCGGGTCGGTGAGGCTCGAGAGCACGCGCGTCGGCACCCGGTACTTGCCGGCGAACTCGACCGAGCGGATCTGCAGCACCTTGGAGCCCGCGCTCGCCATCTCGATCATCTCCTCAAAGGTGACGGTGTGCAGGCGCCGCGCCTCGGGGACGATGCGCGGATCGGCGGTGTAGACGCCGTCGACGTCGGTGTAGATCTGGCACTCGTCGGCCTTGAGCGCCGCGGCGAGCGCCACCGCCGAGGTGTCCGAGCCGCCGCGCCCGAGCGTCGTGACGTTGCCCTCGGCGTCGACACCCTGGAAACCGGCGACCACCGCGACGCGCCCCGCGGCGAGGTCGGCGCGCAGCCGCGCCTCGTCGATCGCCACGATGCGCGCGCGCGTGTGGGCGGAATCGGTCAGCACCTTCACCTGCCAGCCCGCGTAGCTGCGCGCGGGCACGCCCTGCGCCAGCAGCGCGAGCGCGACCAGCCCCGCGCTCGCCTGCTCGCCGGTGGCGGCGACCGCGTCCACCTCTCGCGGGTCGGGCTCCGGCTGCAGCGCCCGCGCCAGCTCGATCAGGCGGTTGGTCTCCCCCGCCATGGCGGAGGGCACCACCACCAGCTCGTGCCCCGCCGCCTTCCACTTCGCCACCCGGAGCGCGACGTTGCGGATGCGCTCCGCGGAGCCCACCGAGGTGCCGCCGTACTTCTGGACGATGAGCGCCATGGCAGAGGGAAAAGGGCGCGATTTTACCGGATAATCGACGCCGCCGAGAGGAGCGGCGCGCCCTGGAATTCGTCTTCATCCTCGCCGTGGGGCTGGTCGCCGGGACGCTCTCGGGCATCGTCGGCTTCGGCTCCTCGATCATGCTGATGCCGGTGCTGGTGATCGTCTTCGGCCCGGTGCAGGCCGTGCCGATCATGGGCATCGCGGCGGTGATGGCGAACCTCGCGCGCATCCTCGCCTGGTGGCGCGAGGTGGACTGGCGCGCCTGCGCCGCGTACTCGGTGAGCGCGATGCCGGCGGTGGCCTTCGGCGTCGCTACGCTGCTCGCGCTCCCCGCCCGAGTTGTCGAGGGCGCGCTCGGCGTGTTCTTCATCCTCATGATCCCGGCGCGGCGCTGGTTCGCCGCGCACGGCCTCAGGCTGGGCGTGCGCGGGCTCGCGCTGCTCGGCGCGCCGATCGGCTTTCTCACCGGGGTGGTGGTCACCACCGGGCCGATCACGGTGCCGATCTTTCTCGCCTACGGGCTGGTGAAGGGCGGCTTCATCGCCACCGAGGCGGCCGCGTCGCTCGCGGTGTACCTGGTGAAGATCGCGGCCTTCCAGGGGTTCGGCGCGCTGCCGCTCAAGGTCGTCGTGGAAGGGCTGATCACGGGGTCGTCGCTCATGGCGGGCGCGTTCGTCGCCAAGCGTTTCGTGCTCAAGCTCGAGCCGGATCGCTTCCGGCTGCTCATGGAGGGGCTGATGCTCGCGTCGGGGGTGGCGATGCTGTGGGCTGCGGCTGTCGGGGACTAGGGTCGCTGGCGGAAGGAGTGGGATTCGAACCCACGAGGGGTTACCCCCTGCCGGTTTTCAAGACCGGTGCATTCGACCGCTCTGCCACCCTTCCGGGGCTTGAAAAAACCCTTACGCGCCCGCATTTTACGCTCGGCCGGGCAAGGAAACTTCGCGCCGCCCCGGCAGTCTGAGACAATACGCGGCGCTGGCCGCCCCAAGGAGGCAAGACTCGATGGAACTGAAACCCGTCAGAACGGACGACCGCGGCTTCGGCGGCTATGACGCCGCCCGCGAAGCCGCCATTGCGCCGGACTCGCAGAAGGTCCTGCGCAACACCTACATGCTGCTCGCGCTCACCATGGTGCCCACGGTGGCCGGGGCATGGATCGGCATGCAGACCGCCTCGATCATCATGGGCTCGCCGATCCTCAGCTTCTTCCTCATGCTCGGCGCGGTGATCGGCCTGCAGTTCGGCATCGCCGCCTACCGCAACAGCGTGGTCGGCATCGGGCTGCTCCTGCTCATGACCGGGCTGCTGGGCTGGTTCCTCGGGCC
>CAZOWR010000095.1:0-10988 GCA_964583645.1 uncultured Enterobacteriaceae bacterium | reverse complement strand
GCATCGCGCCGAGCGCGAGCAGCGCGTGGTCGACCGAGTTGTCCGAGAGGATCGCCACGGGGCGCCCGGCCGAGAGGCCGCGCTCGAGCAGGCCCTGCGCGATCCTGCGCACCGCGGCGTGCGTCTCGCGATACGAAAGCTTGCGCCACGCGTTCCCGGAGCGCTCGGCGAGGAACACCCGGTCCGGGGCGCGATCGGACCAGTGCGCGAGCCACTCGGTGAGCGCGCGCGGGTAGGGGCCGAGCTTGCGCGGCGACCGCAGGAGGATCGCGCCGTCGCTGCGCTTCTCGACCTCGACCTCGGCCGGCGCGAAGCGCAGGCTGGAGCCGGGGGCGATTGCCATGCGCCGATTGTAGCGGTTCAGTCCGCGAGCTTCGCGGCCAGCGCGACGCAGGCAGCGATGCTCGAGCGGTGCGAGTCGCGCATGCGCGCGACCAGCGCGCGCACCGCGGCGTCCGCGATGCGCGGCAGCGCCGCCTCGTACTCGCGCACCGCCCAGCCCAGGCCGCGCACCAGGAACAGCAGCCGCGCCTTGCGGCCCTCGACCGCGAGCGCCTTGGCGAGGAACTCGCCGTCGGCGTGGCTGTAGGCGACGCCGAGGCGCTTGAGCTCGCCGCCGATCAGGGCGCAGTTGTGCGCCTCGTCGGCCTGCACCCCGCGCAGCACGCGCCAGCCCTCGCTCCTTCTCTCGTACTCGCCGAGGTACTCGAGCAGCGCCCGCGCGCCGGCGCGCTCGGACTCGAGCGTCGCGTTCAGCCACGCGGCGAGCTGCGCGCTAGTGAAGGCGGACGTACTCATAGTCGACCGGGAGATTGTTGATCCCGCGGTCGGGCGGCGCCACCCAGGCGGCCATCTTCCCGGGCTCGGCGACCTTCGTCATGAGCGAGTGCACGAACGCCTGGTCGGCCTCCGAGGGCACCCAGTCGTGCAGCCGCCGGTCGTATTCCCCGGGCGAGGCGAACTCGCCCTGCGGCGTGACCAGCTGCCCGGCCCACAGGCCGATGCTGCGGCGAAATCGCGAGGAGGGAAGCGCAAGGCGCAAGGCGTGGCCGGCGCGCTCGATGGCGCGGTTCCAGCGCTTCAGGCCGATCTCGCAGTCCTTGAGGTAGGACTCGCGCATCACCTCGTTGAGCGCGTTGCGCATCGGCAGGTCCTCGGCCTTGACGCCGCCGCGGCCGTCGGGCGACTCCATGCGGAACGTTTTCTCGCGCAAGACGTGGTCCTCGTACTGCGATTCGTCCGGACGGCCCTTCAGGCCGCTCGCGAAGTTGGCCGCCGAGTTGGAGGACACCTCGGAGCCGAACAGATCGAGCGAGGACGAGCACCAGAAGTTGAGGTACTTCTGCAGCAGCGGCAGGTCCACGGCGCCGTGCGCGCGGATCCTCGCCGGGTCGTCGGTGCCCAGCTCCCGCATCACTTCCAGCGTGCGCTTCACCACGCGGCCGATGCCGGTCTCGCCGACGAACATGTGGTGCGCCTCCTCCGTCAGCATGAAGCGGCAGGTGCGCGACAGCGGATCGAAGCCCGACTCGGCGAGGCTCTTCAGCTGGTACTTGCCGTCGCGGTCGGTGAAGTAGGTGAAGCAGTAGAACGAGAGCCAGTCCGAAATCGGCTCGTTGAAGGTGGTGAGGATGCGCGGCTTGTCGGCATCCCCGGAATGCCGCGCGAGCAGCTCCTCGGCTTCCTCGCGGCCGTCGCGCCCGAAGTGGGCGTGCAGCAGGTAGACCATCGCCCAGAGGTGGCGGCCTTCCTCCACGTTCACCTGGAAGAGGTTGCGCAGGTCGTAGAGCGAGGGACAGCTGTGGCCGAGCATGTGCTGCTGCTCCACCGACGCCGGCTCCGTGTCCCCCTGCGTCACGATCAGCCGGCGCAGCGTAGAGCGGTGCTCGCCCGGCACCTGCTGCCAGGCCGGCTCGCCCACGAGGTCGCCGAAGCCGATGCGGCGATCGGGCATCGCGTCGGCGAGGAATATTCCCCAGCGGTACTCCGGCATCTTCACCGCGCCGTACTGCGCCCAGCCCTCGGCGTCGACCGAGACCGCGGTGCGCAGGTAGACGTCCGCCGCCTGGAAGTCGGCCGGCCCGAGGTGCTGCCACCAGTCGAGGAACTTCGGCTGCCAGTGCTCCAGGGCCCGCTGCAGGCTGCGGTCGGTCGCGAGGCCCACGTTGTTGGGGATCTTCTCGCCGTAGTCGATGCCGCTCATGGCTAGATGCGCTCCCAGTTGAATTTCGCCTTCGCGCCGGTGCCGTAGACCTTGAGCGCGCCTTCCTCGCCGACCGCGTTGGGCCGGTTGAAGATCCAGTTCTGCCACGCCGAGAGGCGGCCGAAGATGCGCGTCAGCATGTTCTCGGCGCCCGCGAAGCGCAGGCTCGCCTCCATCCCGGTGAGGGCGTCCGGCGAGAGGCTGGCGCGCTCCTCGATCGCGATGCGCACCTCCTCCTCCCAGTCGATGTCGTCCGGGGTCGAGGTCACCAGCCCGAGCCCGCCCGCGCGCTTCGCCTCGAGCGCCTCGCCGAGCGGCAGCCCCTCGGGCACCCGGCCGCAGTAGTGCGCGCTCAGGCGCGACTCGCCGTTGACCATTGGATAGGCGCCCAGGTTGAGCGCCGAGAGCGCGATCGCGGGGCCGGGCTCGGCGTCCAGCATGTAGCTGCGGTCGGCCGCGAGCAGCAGCTCGGCGAGCGTGCCCGCGAAGCACGATCCCGCGTCGGCGACGGCGAAGATCGAGCGCGAGGACACGTCCAGCCGCGAGAAGCTGCGGCGCAGGAAGCCGAGCGTCTCGCGCACGAACCAGTCGGACCGGTGCTTCTCGAGCACCTCGTCCAGGGCGAGGGCGGCACCGATATCGCCGCGCGTGCGCAGGATCCACAGCCCGACGTGGAGGTGGTTGTGGCGCAGGCCGAGGATCGCGTCGTCCAGCTCGCGCGCGAGCTGCAGGGGATACCAGCCCGCGTTGCGGCGCACTTCGAGATCGTCCTTGCCGGGGCCCTCGACGGTGAGGGTGGCCGTGCGCGCGGCGGCGTCGATGTCGATTCCCAGCAGCCGCCTCTCCAGCGGCGCGAGCGCCACGCCCTCGCCGCCGGGGCGGTCGGAGCGCTGCGCCAGCTCGAGCGCCCGCGATCTTACGGCCCCGGCGAACTGCTGGGGCCGCGCGACGTGATCGACGAGGCCCCACTGCTTCGCGCGGTCGGCCCGCACCCCTTCGGCGGTGGTGCAGAAGACGTCGGCGAGGTCGCGGCGCACCCTGCGCTTGTCCACCAGGCGCGTGAGGCCGCCGGTCCCCGGCAGGACGCCGAGCAGCGGCACCTCGGGCAGGCTCACCGTGCTCGAGCGGTCGTCGATCATCGCGATCTCGTCGCAGGCGAGCGCCAGCTCGTAGCCGCCGCCCGCCGTGGCGCCGTTCAGCGCGGCGAGGAATTTCAGCCCCGAGTGCCGGCTCGCGTCCTCGATGCCGTTGCGCGTCTCGTTGGTGAACTTGCAGAAGTTGACCTTGGAGGCGTGGCTGCTGTGCCCGAGCATGTAGATGTTGGCGCCGGAGCAGAACATGCGGCTCTTGCCGCTCGTCAGCACCACCGCCTTCACCTCGGGGTGCTCGAAGCGGATGCGGTTCAGCGCGTCGTGCAGCTCGATGTCCACGCCGAGGTCGTAGGAGTTGAGCTTGAGCTTGTAGCCCGGATCGATGCCGTGGTCCTCGGCGACGTCCAGCGTGAGCGTCGCCACGGGACCCTCGAAAGCGAGCTTCCAGTGGTGGTAGCGGTCGGGGTGCGTGCGGAAGTCGATCATGGCTGGGTCAGGGTTCGCTTGAGTTCGGAGTAGGCCTGCTTGAGCGGCTTGCCGCTGGTGTCCACGGCGGCATCCGCCCGAGCGTAAAGCCGGTCGCGCTCGGCGAGCAGGTGCCGGATCTCGTCCAGCGCCGCGGCGCGGCCGCGGAACGGGCGCAGGTCGCCCTGCGCGATGACGCGCGCCATGTGCTCCTCGGGCCTGGCCTTGAGCCAGACGCAGTAGCACTGCTCGAGCAGCAGGCGCCAGGTCTCGGGGTCGTTCACCAGGCTCCCCCCGGCGGCGATCACCGCGCGGGCGTGCTCCTTGAGCACCCGCCCGAGCGCCTTGCGCTCGAAGCGGCGGAAGGCGTCCTGCCCGTACATGGAAAACACCTCGCTCAGGGGCACGCCGGCCTCGCGCTCGACCTCGCGGTCCAGCTCCACGAAGGGCACCTGCAGCGCGCGCGCCAGGCGCCCGCCGAGCGTCGACTTGCCGGCGCCGCGCAGGCCTACGAGCGCGATGCGCCCGCGCCTGGGCTCGGGATCGTGCTCGCGCACCAGCATCTCGACCGGCAGCTCCATGGCGTGCGCGATGCGCCGCAGGAGCAGGATCGAGACGTTGCCGCGGCCGGCCTCGAGCTGCGCCAGGTAGCGCTCCGAGACGCCCGAGGCCGCGGCGAGGCTGCGGCGCGTGCGGCGCTCCCCGGCGCGCCAGGCGCGCACCCGCTCGCCCAGCCGGGCGAGGTAGGCGGCGTCCTGCTGCGCGGGGGCGAGGGGAGCGTTCATGCGATATAGTGCTTGACGCTGATTCTATGCTGCAATATATTGTGTGTCAACCCGGATGCCGCTCAAGCTCACCGTCCTCGTCGGCACCATGACCGGCACCGCGCAGCTGGTGGCGCAGGAGCTCGAGCTCGCCTGGGACGACGGCGAGGTGAGCGTGCAGACGCTGCCCATGGACGGACTGGACTGCTCGGTGTTCGCGCGCGAGGGGGTGTTCCTGATCTGCACCTCGACCTACGGCCAGGGCGACGTGCCCGACAACGCCAGGGCGCTCTACGAGGACCTGAAGGCGAAGCGCCCTGACCTCGCGCACGTGCGCTACGGCGTGTTCGGGCTGGGCGACCGCACCTACGCCGAGACCTTCAACTTCGGCGGCAAGCGCTTCGACGACCTCCTCACCGAGCTGGGGGCGAAGCGCATCGGCGAGCGCGTGCAGCACGACGCCTCCTCGGGCACGCTGCCGGAGGAGGTGGCGGCAGAGTGGGGCGCGGGCTGGCTGGAGCTCGCAAAACAGGGTCAGACCACGTTTTCTTGAGGCAGAATCGCGGCAGGGGGAGACCATGCACGTTCCTGCGATTCGACGCGAGTACAACGCCGCCGGGGACCTGATCGGCCGCAACCTCGCCGCCGGGCGCGGCGCAAAGCCCGTCTTCATCGACGACGCGGGCGAGTACACGTACGCGCAGCTCGCCGAGCGCGTCAACCGCTTCGGCCACCACCTGCTCTCGCTCGGCCTGCGCATGGAGGACCGGGTGCTCATCGCGATGCACGACTCGATCGACTGGCCCACCGCGTTCCTCGGCGCGATCAAGGCGGGGATCGTGCCGATCGCCGTGAACACCCTGCTCATGACCAAGGACTTCGAGTTCATGCTCGCCGACAGCCGCGCCAGGGCGCTGCTCGTCTCCGAGCCGCTCATGCCGCAGTTCCAGCCGCTCATCGGCAAGCTGCCGTTCCTCAAGCACGTCATCACCGCGCCCTTCAGGGACATCCTTTCCTTGGGCAAGCCCGAGCTCGATGCGGCGCCCACCACGCGCGACGATCCCTGCTTCTGGCTCTATTCGTCCGGCTCCACCGGCATGCCCAAGGGCACGGTGCACGTCCACTCGTCTATGCTCCTCACCGCCGAGCTGTACGCGAAGGGGGTGCTGGGCCTGAAGGACTCCGACATCGTGTTCTCGGCGGCGAAGCTCTTCTTCGCCTATGGCCTCGGCAACTCGCTGTCCTTCACGCTTGCGACAGGCTCCACCGCCGTGCTGATGGCCGAGCGCCCCACGCCGGACTCGGTCTTCAAGCGGCTGGTGGAGACGCGGCCGACGCTCTTCTACGGCGTGCCCACGCTCTACGCCGCCATGCTCGCGAGCCCCGCCTTTCCCGATCGGGAAAGGCTCGCGCTGCGCCAGTGCGTCTCCGCGGGCGAGGCGCTGCCGCCGCAGATCGCGAAGAGCTTCAGGGAAAGGACGGGTGTCGACATCCTCGACGGCATCGGCTCCACCGAGATGCTGCACATCTTCCTCTCCAACCGGCCAGACGACTTCCGGCTCGGCACCACGGGCAAGGCGGTCCCCGGGTACGAGCTGAAGCTGGTGGACGAGCAGGGGAACGAGGTGAAGCAGGGCGAGCTCGGCGAGCTGCAGATCAAGGGACCCACGGCGGCGAACGGCTACTGGAACAACCGCGAGAAGAGCCGCTCGACCTTCGTGGGCGAATGGGCGCGGAGCGGCGACAAGTACACCCAGGACGCGGACGGCTACTACGTCTACGGCGGGCGCACCGACGACATGCTGAAAGTATCCGGGATCTGGGTCTCGCCCGCCGAGGTGGAGGCGGCGCTCGTCTCGCACGAGGCGGTGCTGGAGGCCGCGGTGGTGGGGCAGGAGGACGAGCAGAAGCTGGTGAAGCCCAAGGCCTACGTGGTGCTCAAGCCCGGAAAGAAGGCGAGCGACGAGGAGCTCAAGGATTACGTCAAGGCAAAGCTCGCGCCCTACAAGTACCCGCGCTGGATCGAGTTCGCCGCCGAGCTGCCGAAGACGGCGACCGGGAAGATCCAGCGCTTCAAGCTGCGCGGCTGATCAGGCGGCAATGCCCGGATTGCCCTCGGCGCCGACCAGCCGCGGCAGGTTGAGCCTGGGCGCCGCGATCGTCTTCTTCCCCCGCAGGTAGCGCGCGAGCAGGTCCCAGATCGGCTCGCCGCCCGCGTCGCGCGCCGCCTCCGACACCGGCGCCCATCCGGCGACCTTATATGTCTTGTCAGCCTCGATCGGCTTGCCGCCGACCCGCATGTCGGAGATGCGCGAGCCGATCTTCGAGTTGATGTCGCAGGCGTAGGTCATGCCGCCCACCCGCACCATGTCGCCGCCCTGCTGGAGATACGGATCCGGGTTGAAGAGGTTGTCGGCGACGTCCTCGAGGATGGTCTTGATCATGGCGCCGCTCATCTCGGTGAGCGTGGTGTAGGGGTAGGTGATTGCGGTCTGGTCCATGACGTGCTCGAGCGTGATCGCCTGCCCCGGGAGGATCGTGGTGCCCCAGCGGAAGCCGGGAGAGAACGCGATCTGCGCGTCCTTCTCCGCGAGCAGCGCCTCGAGGATGACCTGGTCGAAGGTGCCGTTGAAGTTGCCGCGGCGGTAGAGCAGCCCCTCGCTCGTCGCGAGCTTCTCGGCGAGCTTCGCGGCATACGGCGCGCGGACTTCCTCGATCAGCTTGTGCATCGCCTCGTCGGCAGGCAGCAGGTGGGAAAACACCGGCAGCAGGTGGTACTGGAAGTCGGCCACCCCGCCGTGCTTCACCTCGAGGTCGAGCACGCCGAGGAACTTGCCGCTGGAGCCCGCGTTGGTCACCAGCGTCCTGCCCCTGGGATTGGCCACGACGACGGGCACAGGCACGCCGTCGTGGGTATGTCCGCCGAGGATGGCGTCGATGCCGCGCACGCGCGAGGCCACCTTGAGATCCACGTCCATGCCGTTGTGCGAGAGCAGCACCACGACGCGCGCGCCCTTGGCGCGCGCCTCCTCGACCGTCTTCTGCAGCCGTCGCTCCTCGATGCCGAAGGTCCAGTTCGGCACCATGTAGCGCGGGTTGGCGATCGGCGTGTACGGGAAGGCCTGGCCGATGATCGCGAGTGGCACGCCGTTCACCTCGCGCACGACATAAGGGGGAAACACCGGGTCCTCGAAATCGATCGTGCGCACGTTCTGCGCCAGGAACTCGGTGCGCCCCTTGAGGTGCTTCGCGACCAGCTCCTGGACGCGCTCGGCGCCGAGGGTGAACTCCCAGTGGCCGGTCATGATGTCGACGCCGAGCTCCCGATCCGCGCGCGCCATGTCCTCGCCGCGCGTCCAGAGCGCGGTCCCCGAGCCCTGCCAGGTGTCGCCGCCGTCCAGCAGCAGTGCTCCGGGCCTGCTCGCGCGCAGGCGCTTCACCAGGGTGGCGAGGTGCGCGAAGCCGCCGACCTTGCCGTAGACCTGCGCCGCATTGGCGAAGTCCAGGTGCGTGAAGGCATAGGCTTCCGCGGTCGCCGGCGCGATGCCGTAGCGGCGCAGGAGCGTCTCCCCCACGAGGTGCGGCGGGCGCCCCGCGGCCTGCGCGACGCCCAGGTTCGCGTCCGGCTCGCGGAAGTAGACCGGCAGGAGCTGCGCGTGGCAGTCGGTGAAGTGCAGCAGGCTGACGTGGCCGAAGCGCGGCAGCTCGTAGCTGATGCGCGCCGGCGCCTCGAGCGGCATTCCGGCCGCCGAGGCGGCGGCGAGAAGCTGCAGGAATTCGCGTCGGTTCATGCGCTCAAGAATCGCAGAAAAAGGGGTCTGACCCCATTTTTTCTGCTAATGGCGGACGCAAATCTTGCCGAAGTGGGCGCCGCTCTTCAGGTACGCCATCGCTTCCTTGAGCTCCTCGAAGGCGAATACCCGATCCACTACCGGTTTCAACGCGTGCTGGCCGATGGCGCGCATCATCGCCTCGAAGCCGTCGCGGTGGCCGACGGTGATTCCCTGCAGACGCACCTGGCGCGTGACCACCAGTCCCAAGGGCGCCGAGAGGGTGCCGCCCGAGAGCACGCCGATCATGGAGAGCGTGCCGCCGGGACGGATGCAGCGTAGCGACTGGGGCAGGGTCTTTTCGCCGCCCAGCTCGACGATGTGGTCGTAGCCCGCGCCGCCCGTGATCTCGCGCGTCGAGCGGTACCATTGCGGGGTGGCGCGGTAGTTGATCGCGGCGTCCGCCCCCAGGCGCTTCGCCTTCTCGATCTTCTCGTCGCTCGAGGAAATCACGGTGACGTGACAGCCGAGCAGCTTCGCGAACTGCAGCGCGAAGAGCGCCACGCCCCCGGTGCCCTGCACCAGCACCCGCGAGCCGGGTCCGAGCCGGTCGTAGGTGACCAGCGCGCTCCAGGCGGTGAGCGCGGCGCAGGGCAGGGTCGCCGCCTCCTCGTTCGAGAGGTGCTCCGGCGCCTTGACGACGCCGCCCTCGGGCAGGCACATGAGCTCGGCCATGGTGCCGTCCAGGGGACCGCCGAGCGACCCCCCGGCGAGCCGTTCGAAGCTCGCCTCGCCCGAGATCCAGGCCTGGTTGAAGCAGGGGCAGGCCCGATCTCCCACCTTGACTCGCGTCACGTCCGCGCCCGCCTCGATCACCTCGCCGACGCCGTCCCCGAGCATGACCAGCGGCAGCTCGCCGGTGTGCGCGCCGTAGCCGCGCTCGGGCACCAGCAGGTCGCGGTAGTTGACCGCTGCGGCGCGCATGCGCAACAGCACCTGGCCGGGCCCGGGGCGGGGCTCGGGACGGGCCGACACCTTGAGGTGCATCAAGCCCCAGTCGCCCTCGATCTGGAAGACTTTCATGCGCCGATTGTAGTAAAGTGGGAATTGTTTGGGGTCCAAACAATTGCGGTTTCGAGCATGAACGCGCGCACCGAGCGGGTCCACCTGAAGCTGCGGGTGAACGGCGAGTCCTCGCCGGTGTCCTTCGCGCCCTACAAGACGCTGCTCGAGGTGCTGCGCGAGGACCTCGGCCTCACGGGCACCAAGCACGGCTGCGAGCTGGGCGAGTGCGGCGCCTGCGCCGTGCTCCTGGACGGCGAGCCGCAGCTCTCCTGCCTGGTGCTCGCGCTCGAGTGCGAGGGCCGCTCGATCGAGACCGTGGAGGGCCTCGCGAGCGGCGCGGAGCTCCACCCGCTGCAGGCCGCGTTCGCCGACCTCGGCGCCGCGCAGTGCGGCTATTGCACCCCGGGGATCCTCATGACGGCCAAGGCGCTGCTGGAGAAGGAGCCCGCGCCCTCGCGCGAGCGCATCCGCGAGGCGATCTCGGGCAACCTCTGCCGCTGCACCGGGTACCAGCAGATCTTCGAGGCGATCGAAGAAGCCGCGAGGAGGATGAGGACGTGAAGGTGATCGGCAAGCCGCGCCGGCGCGTCGACGGCCGCGCCAAGGTGACCGGCCTTACGCGCTTCGCCGACGACATCGCGCTGCCGAGGATGCTGCACTGCCGGTTGCTGCGCTCCTCCGCGCCGCACGCCGAGATCGAGTCGCTGGACTGCTCGAAGGCGCAGGCGCATCCCGGCGTGCACCTGGTGCTCACGGGAAAGGACTTCCCGGTGACCTTCGGCATCATGCCGGTGTCGCAGGACGAGTACCCGCTCGCCAACGGGCGCGTGCGCTACGTGGGCGACCCCGTCGCGGCGGTGATCGCGGTGGACGAGCAGGCGGCGGGCGAGGCGCTGGACCTGATCGAGGTGAAGTACCGCGCGCTCCAGACCATCGCGACGCCCGAGGAGGCCCTCGCCAGCCCCGGGGCGCGCCTGCACGAGTACAACGAGAACGGCAACCTGCACCGCATCCAGGCCTACGAGTTCGGGGACGTGGAAGACGCCCTCGAGAAGTCAGCGCACGTCTTCGAGGACGTGTTCTTCTACGAGGGCAATACGCACCTGCCGATCGAGCAGCACGCCGCGGTGGCGGCGCCCGACGGCGAAGGCAAGCTGGTGCTGTGGTCCTCGACCCAGGTGCCGCACTACATCCACAAGGCGCTGGCGCGCGCGCTGCAGATGCCCGCCTCGCACATCCGCGTCATCGCCTGCCCGAACGGCGGCGGCTTCGGCGGCAAGTGCGACCTGCACAATCACGAGATCGTGGTCTCGCGCGCGGCGCTCAGGCTCGGCCGCCCGGTGAAGATCTGCCTGAACCGCGAGGAGGTGTTCTACATGCACCGCGGCCGGCACCCGGTGCTGATGCGCATGCGCACCGGCGTGACGCAGGACGGCAAGCTCACCGGCATGCACGTGCAGACGCTGCTCGACGGCGGCGCCTACGGCTCCTACGGCGCGGCGAGCACCTTCTACACCGGCGTATTGCAGACCGTGACCTACGAGCTGCCGCGCTACCGCTTCGAGGCCGCGAGGGCCTTCACCAACAAGCCGCCCTGCGGCCCCAAGCGCGGCCACGGCACGCCGCAGCC
>CAZOWR010000094.1:0-11070 GCA_964583645.1 uncultured Enterobacteriaceae bacterium | reverse complement strand
CCCGCACCTGCTCGCGCCGGTGGTCACCGACATGAAGCAGGCGGCGAACGCGCTCAGCTGGTGCGTGGCCGAGATGGAGCGGCGCTACCGGATCATGAGCTGGCACGGTTGCCGCAATCTTTCCGGCTACAACCACAAGGTCGCGGAAG
This sequence comes from uncultured Enterobacteriaceae bacterium, assembly GCA_964583645.1. Classification (GTDB taxonomy): domain Bacteria; phylum Pseudomonadota; class Gammaproteobacteria; order Burkholderiales; family SG8-39; genus RBG-16-66-20. The sequence continues at coordinate 10,921 of CAZOWR010000094.1, read as the reverse complement.
CCGAGAAGCATGGCCACTCGCTCAAGGGACCGGAGGAGGAGCCGTCGACGCGACTGCCCGCGATCGTGGTGGTGATCGACGAGCTCGCCGACCTGATGATGTCCTCGGGCCGCAAGGTCGAGGAGCTGATCGCGCGCCTGGCGCAGAAGGCGCGCGCCGCGGGCATCCACCTGGTGCTCGCCACGCAGCGCCCCTCGGTGGACGTGATCACCGGCCTGATCAAGGCCAACATCCCGGCGCGCATCGCCTTCCAGGTCGCCTCGCGCGTCGACTCGCGCACCATCCTCGACCAGTCGGGGGCGGACGCGCTGCTCGGTGCGGGCGACATGCTGTTCCTGCCGCCCGGCACCGGGCTGCCGCAGCGCATCCACGGCGCCTTCGTCGCCGACCACGAAGTGCACAAGGTGGTCGAGCACCTCAAGGGCCTCGCCGCGCCCGACTACGTCGAGGAGGTGCTCGAGCCCGCGCCGATGGAGGACGCCGCGGACGGCGGCGAGCTCTCCGGCGAGAAGGATCCCCTCTACGACCAGGCGGTGGAAATCGTGGTGCGCACGCGAAGGCCCAGCATCTCGCTCGTGCAGCGGCACCTCAGGATCGGCTACAACCGCGCCGCGCGCCTGATCGAGGACATGGAGCGCGCGGGGCTGGTCTCGCCGATGCAGTCCAACGGCAACCGCGAGGTGCTCGCCCCGGCCAGGGCGGAGTAGCCGGTGCGGCGCCTCGCCCTCGCAGCCGCGCTCGGGTTCTCGGCTTCGGCCGCCGCCGACAGCCTGGAGCGCTTCCAGGCCTACCTGCGCACGACGCAGGCCGCCTCGGCGAAGTTCGAGCAGAGGGTCTACGACCGCGAGAAGAAGCTGGTGCAGGAATCGAAGGGAAGCTTCTCGTTCCTGCGCCCCGGGCGCTTCCGCTGGCGCTACGCCGATCCCTACCCGCAGCTCATCGTGGGCGACGGCGAGCGCGTCTGGATCCACGACCTGGACCTGAAGCAGGTCACCGTGCGGCGCATGGCGAAGGCGCTCGGCTCCACGCCCGCGGCACTGCTCGCCGGCTCTTCCGACATCGAGCGCGCCTTCGAGCTCTCGGCCGCGGGCAGCCGGGACGGGCTGGCCTGGCTCGAGGCCAGGCCGCGCGAGCGCGAAGCCGGCTTCGAGCGCATCCGCCTCGGGCTCGGCACCACGGGCGTGGAGGCGATGGAGCTCGTCGACCACTTCGGCCAGACCACGCTGCTGCGCTTTTCCGACGTGGTGCGCAACCCGCAGCTGCACCCGGACCTGTTCCGCTTCACCCCGCCGAAGGGGGTCGATGTCCTTGGGCGGGAGTGACCTCTTCGGCGCCCCGCGGCCGGCGGCGCCCCTCGCCGACCGGCTGAGGCCGAGGACGCTCGACGAGGTGCTCGGGCAGCGCCACCTGCTCGGGCCGGGCAAGGCGCTGCGCCTTGCGTTCGAGTCCGGCCGGCCGCACTCGATGATCCTGTGGGGGCCGCCCGGCTCGGGCAAGACCACGCTCGCGCGGCTCATGGCGCAGGCGTTCGACGCGCAATTCATCCAGCTCTCGGCGGTGCTCTCGGGCGTGAAGGAGATCCGCGAGGCGATCGCGGCGGCGCAGGCCGAGCTTGCCCGATCGGGGAAGCCGACCATCGTGTTCGTCGACGAGGTGCACCGCTTCAACAAGGCGCAGCAGGACGCCTTCCTGCCGCACGTCGAGCAGGGGCTGTTCACCTTCGTGGGCGCGACCACGGAGAACCCCTCGTTCGAGGTCAACTCGGCGCTGCTCTCGCGCGCCTCGGTCTACGTGCTCGAGCCGCTCTCGGCGGAGGACCTCGGCGCGCTCGTCGAGCGCTCGGGGGCGAAGCTCGACGCGCAGGCGCGCGAGCGGCTGGTCGGCTTCGCGGACGGCGACGCGCGGCGGCTGCTCAACGCGATCGAGATCCTGCTCGATGCGAAGCCGGAGGGCGCGATCACCGGTGATTTCGTGGAGCAGACGCTCGCCAGGAACCTCCGGCGCTTCGACAAGGGCGGCGAGCAGTTCTACGACCAGATCTCGGCGCTGCACAAGTCGGTGCGCGGCTCGGACCCCGACGCCTCGCTCTACTGGCTCGTGCGCATGCTCGATGGCGGGGCGGACCCCCTGTATCTCGCGCGGCGCATCGTGCGCATGGCGGTCGAGGACGTGGGGCTCGCCGATCCGCGCGCGCTGCGCCTTGCGCTGGATGCCGCCGAGACCTACGAGCGCCTGGGCTCGCCCGAGGGCGAGCTCGCGCTCGCCGAGGCCGTCGTGTACCTCGCCTGCTGCGCCAAGTCGAACGCGATCTACACCGCGTACAATGCGGCGCGCGCCTTCGTGCAACAGGACGGCACTCGGGCCGTGCCGCTGCACATCCGCAACGCGCCCACGCGGCTCATGCAGGAGCTCGGCTACGGCGCGGGCTACCGCTACGCGCACGACGAGGAGGGCGCCTACGCCGCGGGCGAGAGTTACTTTCCCGAGGGGATGCCGGCGGTAGAGTGGTACCGGCCCACGGAGCGCGGGCTGGAAGGGCGCATCCGGGAGAAGCTCGCCGAGCTCAGGCGCCGCGACGCCGAAAAGAAGAAGGGCAAATGATCGACCTCCACCTGCTGAGGACCTCGCTCGAGGAAGTCGGCGCGCGGCTCGCCACGCGCGGCTACCGGCTCGACGTCGCGGAGTTCGAGAAGCTCGAGCGGCAGCGCAAGGACGTGCAGACCACCACCGAGCAGCTGCAGGCGCGGCGCAACGCGCTCTCGAGGCAGATCGGCCAGGCGAAGGCGCGCAGGGACGAGGCCGCCGCCGCCGCGCTCATGCCCCAGGTTGCCGAGATCGGGGAGAAGCTCAGGCAGATCGAGGTGCAGAACGACACGCTGCAGGCGCGGCTGCACGAGTTCGTGGGCCTCATCCCCAACCTGCCGCACGAGAGCGTTCCCGTGGGGACGAGCCCGGAGGAGAACCGCGAGCAGCGCCGCTGGGGCGAGCCGCGCAGGTTCGACTTCGCGGCGAAGGATCATGTCGATGTCGGCGCGGGCCTCGGCATGCTCGACTTCGAGACCGCGGCCAAGCTCGCGGGCTCGCGCTTCGCGCTGATGCGCGGGGCGCTCGCGCGGCTGCATCGCGCGCTCGCCCAGCTCATGCTCGATGTGCACACGAGCGAGCACGGCTACACCGAGGTCTACGTGCCCTACCTGGTGAGCGGCGCCTGCGCCGACGGCGTCTCGAGCCTCGCCAAGTTCAAGGGCGACCTCTTCAAGGTGGAGGAGCGCGACCTCTACCTCATCCCGACGGCCGAGTACCCGGTGACCAATTTCGTGCGCGACGGGATCCTGCCGCTCGAATCGCTGCCGCTGAAGTACGTCTGCCACTCGCCCTGCTTCAGGTCGGAGGCGGGCGCCGCGGGCAAGGACACGCGCGGCATGATCCGCAACCACCAGTTCGACAAGGTGGAGCTGGTGCAGATCGTGCACCCGGCGAGATCCTACGCGGCGCACGAGGAGCTCACCGCGCACGCAGAAAGCATCCTGAAGAAGCTCGAGCTGCCCTACCGGGTGGTGACGCTGTGCACCGGCGACACGGGCTTCGCCTCGGCCAAGACCTACGACATCGAGGTGTGGCTCCCCGGGCAGAACGGCTATCGCGAGATCTCGTCCTGCTCCAACTTCGAGGCCTTCCAGGCGCGGCGCATGCGCGCGCGCTTCAGGAACGAGAAGGGCAGGACCGAGCCCGTGCACACCCTCAACGGCTCCGGGCTCGCGGTGGGGAGGACCCTCATCGCGATCATGGAGAACTTCCAGGAGGCCGACGGGTCGGTCGTGGTGCCGGCGGCGCTGCGCTCCTACATGGGCGGCGCGGAGAGGATCGCACCCGCCTGACCCGCGCCACGGCGCTCGCCCCGTTCGGTGCGCGCAGCTTCCGCTTCCAGTGGCCGGCCGACCTCGCCACCTCGTGGGCCTTCGAGATGGAGGTGCTGATCCTCGGCTGGTACGTGCTCACCGCCACCGGCTCGGTGCAGGCGCTGGTGGCGTTCGGGGCGCTGGCGTGGCTGGGCTCACTGTTCTCGCCGTTCTTCGGCGTGGCGGGGGACCGCATCGGCCACCGCACGCTGCTCTGCGTCACGCGCGGCGCGTACGCGCTCCTCGCGGCGCTCCTCGCGGCGCTGACCCTCGCCGAGCGGCTCGCGCCCTGGCACGTGTTCGCGATCTCGGCGATCGCGGGCCTCATGCGGCCCTCCGACCTGGTGATGCGCCACGCGCTCGTCGCGCAGACCATGCGGCCGGAGACGCTGCTCGGCGCGCTCGGCATCTCGCGGACCACCTCCGACACCGCGCGTATCGCGGGCGCGCTCGCCGGCACCGGTGGCGTGGCGCTCGTCGGCATGGGTCCGGCCTATGTGATCGTCAGCGCGATATACGTAGGCGCGTTCCTCCTTTCGCTCGGCGTCGCGCGCTCGCCGCGCCGCGCTGCCGAGGCGCACCCGCTCGCCGATCTCAGGCAGGCGTTCGGCTACGTGTGGCGCAAGGACGAGCTGCTCGGCGCGCTCAGCATCGCCTTCCTCGTCAACCTGCTCGCGTTTCCCTTCTTTCTCGGGCTGCTCCCCTACGTCGCGAAGGAGGTGTACCGCATAGACCAGGCGGGCCTCGGCTGGCTCGCGGCGATGTTCGCCACGGGAGCGCTCGCGGGGTCGCTCCTCGTGGGCGCGAACCGCCTGCCGCTCAGGGCCGCGCGCGCCATGCTGGCGGGGAGCGCGGCGTGGTTCGTCACGATCCTGATTTTCGGCCAGACGACGACCATGGCCGCCGGGCTCGCGTTCCTCTTCGTCGCCGGCTTCATGCAGAGCTACAGCCTGACGCCGCTCGCCGCGGTGATGCTGCGCGGGAGCGCCGAGGAGATGCGCGGCCGCGTCATGGGCATGCGCATCCTCGCGGTGTGGGGGCTGCCGCTGGGGCTGCTTGCGGCCGGGCCGATCATCGCCCACCTCGGCTATGCCGCGACGGCCACGTTGTACGCCGGCCTGGGGCTCGCCCTGACGCTGGCCATCGGCTGGCGTTGGCGCCACGCCCTGTGGAGCCGCTCGGCGGCGGCCAACGCGAGGATCTAGAGGGCTGGCCTGATAAGATTCGCCCGCCGCGGAGAGATGGCAGAGTGGTCGATTGCGGCAGACTCGAAATCTGTTGTACCCATCGGGTACCGGGGGTTCGAATCCCTCTCTCTCCGCCAGTATTCAGCTACTTACTGCTAGGTCCGCTGCTTCATCACTTCCGTCGTTGTGACGGATTTGTGCCGTAGCGGCGGACCATTCCGTTCGCGGCCAAAATCTGGAAGTTGCTCGCCAGGGAGTCAAGCGCATGGGAATGCCTGGTAGATAAGCAGCGCGATCGTGGCGACGACCAGCCGCCGCAGCCACGCGTCACTCGCGTCGGCGCATCTACCGGCTCAGCACGAGAACAAACAGCGCGACGCAGGCGACCCCCAGAAGAATGCTGATCCAGACCAGAACCCGCGTGCGCACGAGCAGCACGTCGACCGCCTGGACGACCTGGGAATGCTGATCCGTGATCGATCTGACGACGTCGAACGAGGCCACCGCTTCCTCGCGCAGCTGCGCCGACTTCTTTTCGAGCGCCTCGAGGCGGAGTTCGAACGCGGCAATTGCCGCGGGAACCGGCAGCTGCGCCGCGCTTTGCGTCGTTTCACCCGAGCCGTCGCTCCCCGTCCTGTTGGAGACCTTGTCCCACAGCTTCTTGCCGTTCTCGACGATCGTCGGGGCCATGCCTATCACTTTTGACCAGGGAACGTCTTTGAACGAGGCGAACCAGTTCACAGCCATAGTGACTCCTTCTCAGCGAGGATCAGTCGAACTTCTAACGTCCGAACGAGGACTTCAGCGGCGGTTGACCCGTTTGCGGGCGTTCGACATTGCCGTTCTTCCACGTGCCACAGCGATTTTCCAGGCCGCCTTGCTGCGCTTCCTTGCGGCGACAGTCGCGGCGCGGGTCGCGGTGGTCGCCGTTTGCGCGGCGCGGCGCACGCTTGTCTGGAGCGCGCGCACCTCGCGTGAAGCCGCAAGCGCTCGCGTGTGGCTGCTGCCCGTGCGCCACGCCGCACGCGCCAGCTCGCCGGCGGCGGCTGCCGCCTTGCCCAGAGCGGTAACGGCCGCCCGGGCACGTGCCAGCGCCTGGCGCGCCTCTGCGCTAGCAGCAATTTCGGCGGTCGCTCGCCGCGCCTCGATCCGAGCCCTCTTTGCCGCCGTACCATAAGGATTACCGCGCCTTTTGGTTGCCATATGTGCTCCTGGTGACGAGTCGTTCGGATTTCGATTCTCCAACGATCACCGTGGCGGATCTTGGACCACGCAATCCGGGCGAACGCGACCGGCCAATCGTAGATCAAACTATTTTACGCCACGCCACTGCAACCCCGATTCTCCGGACTCATGAAATTCTGGATGCCACTGCAATCCCACTGCGTGGCTCGACCCGCCCCAGCGGACCGCCTCGATGACACCGTCCGCGGGCGATACGGCTTCAACCGTGAGGGCGCGGCCGAGCGCCTTCACGGACTGGTGATGTATCGAGTTGACCGTGGCTCGCTTGAGCATGCCGAGCTCGGTCTCAAGTGGCGCAAGGGGAAAATCGGGGTTCAGCCCAGGCGGATTCTCCGCCAGGCGCTCGCCAACGGGCTAGAGATCGAGCGTCGTCACCCGCCGCAGCTCGCGCCGGTATCTCGTGTCGTCGAACGGCCGCCCGCGGTGCATGGTGGCGAGGTTGTCCCAGATCACGAGGTCGCCCACGCGCCAGGCGTGGCGGTAGACGAACCGCGGCTGCGTCGCGTGCTCGGTGAGCTCGGCGAGCAGCAGCCGGCCCTCCGGCACCGGCCAGCCCTCGATGCGCGAGGCGTGCGAGGCGAGGTAGAGCGACTTCCTGCCGGTGCGGGGATTGACGCGCACCAGCGGGTGCACCGCTCCTTTGAGCTTCTCCTCCTCCTCGCGCGAGAACTCGAAGCCGAGCGTCCGGCGGGAGTGCGTGATCGAGTGATGCGCGCGAAGTTTCGCGATCCGCGCCTGCATCTCCTCGTCCAGCGCGTCGTAGGCGGCGCGCATGTCGGCGAACTCGGTGTCGGCGGCGACCGGCGGCACGACGCGGGCGAGCAGCATCGAGTAGCGGCCCGGCGGGTCCTGGAACGAGGCGTCGGTGTGCCAGAGCCGGTTGCCGAGCGCATAGGCCCGGCGCCGGTCGTCCGCCTTCACGAGCGCGCCCGTCTCGTCGACGTTGGAGATGTCGGTGAGCGCCTCGTCGCCAAAGCGGCTCCTGCCGAGCACCGAGGCGCCGGTCTTGGCGTGCAGCTCGCCGTCGAAGCGGCGCGCAAAGGCGAGCTGCTCGGCGTCGGTGAGCTGCTGGTCGTGGAACACGAGCACCGCGTGCGCATCCATCGCGGCGCGGATCGCGTCCAGCGTCGTGCGATCGACCGCCGCGCGAAGGTCGAGATCCGCCTCGGCGGCGAACAGAGGATGCAGCCGGCGCACGTTCACGCGGTGCCGTTGAGCGCGTAGTCGAACACGCGGTAGCTCTTCAGCGCCTCGGTCGCGGCGATCAGCCGGTAGGCGTCGTTGAGCGGCTCGCTGAGGATGAAGGGGACTCTTGCCTCCGACACGCCGCCGTGGGTGCGCAGCCGGTGCCCCGCCAGCCCGCTCAGGTCGTGCGCGGACTCGGACCCGCCCACGCAGACTTCCGCGCGCGAGATCACCACCACGTCGCCCTCGCGGTCCGCCGGCAGCTCGTGGACGCGGCAGGCGGTCGCCTTGTCGAGCACCTGCTCGATCCCCTCCAGCCCCTGCAGCGCGGCGATCACGTCGCGCGGCTTCGACTTCCCGGTGCACCAGACGCGCACGAAGCCGCCCAGGGCCCCGTGGTGCGCCACGAAGGCGTCGGTGATCGGGCAGATGACGCGCACGTCGCCCTTGCCCAGCTCCGCATCCAGCAGGTCCTGCAGCCAGATGACGTTCGGCCTGCCCGCGGCGTCGGACTTGTCGTTCATGCCGTGGTCGGCCGTGAGCGCCACCGCCGCGCCGAGCGCCTCGAGCCGTCCGAAGGCGTGGTCGAGGGCGGCGTAGAAGCGCATCGCCTCGGGCTCCCGCGGCGCGTACTTGTGCTGCACCCAGTCGGTGAGCGAGAGGTACATGAGGTCCGGCCGCTCGCGTTCGAGGAGCCGGATGCCCGCCTCCAGCACGAACAGCGAGAGCTCCATCGAGTACATCTCCGGCTGCGGCATGCCGGCGAGCTCGAGCGCGTCCTCTACGCCGTTCTCGGCGAGCGTGCAGCGGCTCGCACACTCGGAGGAGAAGCTGACGCTCCCGCCCGAGAGGTCGAGCCCCTTGCCCAGCTGCCGCCGCAGCTTGTCCTTGGCGGTGATCGAGACCACGCGCGCGCCCGCCTCGGCAAACCTTGCGAGGATCGTATCCCCTCGCAGCAGCTCCGGCCCGGTCATCACCACCGCTTCGCCCGAGCGCGTGTCGAGATAGAAGTTGCCCGAGATGCCGTGGCGCGCGGCGGGCGTGCCGGTGATGATCGACATGTTGTTGGGGCAGGTGAAGCTCGGCACCGTGCCCTCGGCGACCGCGCTGAAGCCCTTTTCCATGAACGTCTTGACGTTGGGCACGATGCCGTCCTTGAGCCCACGCGCGAAGTAGGCCGGATCGCCGCCGTCGATGCACACCACGACCACCGGATGTTGCGGCCGACGATAGGTGGTACCGTTCAGTTTCACGCTCGACGCTGCCATCGTTCGATTTCTTTCCATCTCGTGCCGATTTCCAAGAATGCAGACTCAAAGCCCTCAACGGCCTCGCTTCACCCCTCACCCTCCCGCCCTTATCCTGAGCCGCGCGCGCCTCTCCTTCGACCGTGCTCAGGATGAGGCGCGCGCGAGTCGAAGGACGCGGGTCCCTCCCTCTCCCCGCTCTTGCGGGGAGAGGGAGGGGTGAGGGGCGTCGGACGCCGGGAGCGCGAGAACCAAAACCCAACCTCTTGCCCCACGCTAGCACCCGCCGTAGTATCATGAAAATCGTAAAATTCTTTCTATATATCGATTGGATCAATGTACCAGAAGTGGCTGCAGGCGTTTCACACGGTCGCGACCGAAGGCGGCTTCACGGCGGCGGCGCGGGCGCTCAACATCGGCCAGCCGACCGTCTCGACCCACGTCAAGAACCTCGAGGACCACTTCGGGGTCGAGCTGTTCTTTCGGCGCGGCCGCGTGGTCGCGCCGACGCCGGTCGGACGCGCGCTCTTGACCATCACCCAGGGCATGTACGGCCACGAGGACGAAGCCATCAAGTTCCTCAAGATGGCGCGCGAGCTGAACGCCGGGCAGCTCAACGTCAGCGCGCTCGGCCCCTACGACGTGATGGAACTCTTGCAGGCCTTCCACGGTCGGTATCCCCAGGTGCAACTCTCGGTCGCCCTCGCCACCACCGATGAAGTCTTCGACAGCCTTCTCCGGTTCAATACGGATATCGGCATCCTCGGCTACGGCCCCAAGGATCCCCGGCTCCACAGTCTGTTCTACAACCGGCACCGGGTGCTGGTGGTGGTGAACGTCGATCATCCCTTCGCCCGGCGCCGGCGCATCGCCATCGAGGAGCTCGAAGGCCAGGAGATGGTGCTGCGCACCATGACCTCGACCACGCGCCAGGCGTTCGAGAAGGCGCTCGCCAAGGCCAAGGTGCGGGTGAAGAAGGTCATGGAGATCAACAGCCGCGAGGCGGTGCGCGAAGGCATGATCCGGGGCCTCGGCATCGGCGTCGTCGCCGCGCCCGAGTTCGCCGCGCACGAACGCCTGCGCACCCTCGTCGTGACCAACGCGGAGATGTACGTCTACGCCTACGTCGTGTGCCTGGCCGAGCGCCGCGAGCGGCCCCTGATCCGGGCGTTTCTGTCGCTCGCCGAGGAACGGGCGAAGGGCCGGCGGGGGTAGAGGTCGGTGACTCCATCAGAGGAGAACCGGCGAAAGGCCACGACTCCGCCTCACTCGCGCCAGAACGGCTTGCGTGCTTCGCGGTCGGCGTCGAACCGGGTGAGCCCGATATCCTCAAGCTGGCGGTCGCTCATCCGTCTCAACAGGTGGCGGCCGCGCGCACGGTCGCGCCAGGTCGCGAGGTTGCGGCGGAGTGCGCCGCCCCAAGCGGGCGTCCACTTCATCCACCAGCGCCGCTGCACGCGCACCTTGCCGAACAGCCAGCAAGCGATAGGCCGTGCAAACCTTGTCACGTGTCCACCTCGCCCAACGGCGCGGCCACGGGCGCATGCGCCTTTCCGAATTCTCAGGACGAGAGGGAATCGGCCGCCAGACGGTAGGCGTCGGCCTCGGTCTCGGCCGCGAGCCTGGCCACCAGGTCGGCGGCCTTTTGGCGGCGTGCCAGGCGCACGCCCTGGCCGGCCCACAGCGACAGGAACTCGGCCCGGCCCTGTTTGGCGGCGGCGGCGCGCAGCGGCCGCGTGAGCGCGTTCTGGAGCGGGAACGGCAGGATCGCGTCGGCGTCGGCATCGACTTCGCTCATGAAGCGGTTGACGATGCCGCGCGCCGGGCGGCCCGAGAACGCGCGCGTCAGCCGCGTCTCGTGCTCGCGGGCGGCGAGGATCGCCTTTTTGTAGGCGTCCGGGATGCCGGCCTCGTCGCAGGTCAGGAACGCGGTGCCCATCTGCACCGCGCTCGCGCCCAGGGCCAGCGCCGCGGCGATGCCGCGCCCGTCCATGATGCCGCCGGACGCGATCACCGGCACGCGCACGGCATCCACCACCTGCGGCACCAGCGCCATCGTCCCGACCATGCCGGACTCGAAGCCGCCGGCGAAGGTGCCGCGGTGGCCGCCGGCCTCGGCGCCCTGTGCCACCACCGCGTCGACGCCGGCCCTTTCGAG
>CAZOWR010000093.1:0-11173 GCA_964583645.1 uncultured Enterobacteriaceae bacterium | reverse complement strand
GCGCCGCGGAGCGCGCGCTCGCGGAGCTGGCGGGGTGGATCGCGGCGCAGCCGGCCTGCCGGGGCTAGAGGCTTTCGAGGAAGCGGTCGACCGTCTCGAAGTGCTGCGGCCAGCTGCCGGGGCGAAAGTTGCGCAGGCGCTCCAGCTGCGCGGCGCGACGCGGCGCGGACGCGTTCGCGTAGTCGAGGATCGCGCTCTCCCAGCCGGGTGCGTCGAGCGGGCTCAGATACTCGGGCGCCTCGCCCCCGGCCTCGCGCAGCGCCGGCAGGTCGCTCGCGATGACGGGGCAGCCGAGCGCGAGCGCCTCGGCCACCGGGATACCGTAGCCCTCGGCGAACGAGGGGTAGAGCAGCGCCTGCGCGTGCCGCAGCAGCGAGACCAGCTCGGCGTCGGTGCAGCGGCCACGCTCCTCTGCGAGAGCGCGCGGCTCCGCCTTTTCGAGCAACTCGATCGCCTCTGCGGCGCCCCAGCCGCGCCGCCCGACCACGACGAGCCGCGGCGCCGCCGCCCCGAGCCGCGCGACAAGCCGCTGCCAGATCCGCAGCAGCAGCACGTGGTTCTTGCGCGCCTCGATCGTGCCGAGGACGACGAAATAGGGCGACGCGATCGGGCGCGGCGCAGGCTCCGGCGGCGGCAGGCTCGAGGCGAGCGGCGCCACCACCGCGGGCGGCAGCGGGATGCCCGCGGCGCCCGCCCATTGCTCCAGCACGCGCAGGGTGTCGCTCGAGTTGGCGATCACGCCGCGCGCAAAGCCCAGCGCGCCGCGCAGCCGCGCCTCCTGCTCGGCGCCCAGGCCGGAGCGGCAGTACTGCGGGTGGGTGAGGGGGATGAGGTCGTGCACGAAGACCACCATGCGCGCGCCGTGCCGCCGCAGCGCCGCGACGTGGCCCGGCTTCTCCAGCCCCGTGTGGCTGATCCTGAGGAGCAGGTCCCCCCCGCTCCCGGGCCAGCCGCGCAGGAAAGCCTTGACGAAGAGCCGCGCCGCGCTGGCGCCGCCGTTCACCGCCGGCTCGAGCAGCATGCAAAATGCAGCAGCGCTGTCCGCCGGCGACAGCACCGAGGTCACGGGACCTGCGACCAGCAGAGCGCGCGCGCGCGCGCCGAAGTGGCGCACGTACTCGAGCGCAACCCGGTCGATGCCGGTCGGCAGGCGACCCGCCCACCTGCGGTAGAGGAGCCGCGTGACGTCGATCAGGACGTCCACGGCCTGCGCACGCGCGGGCGTTCGGCGAGCGAGAAATCGGGCCGCCGGTCGGAGAGGTTGGGGTTGTAATAGGGATCGTGCCGCATGCGCTCGCCCCAGACAGCGCGCATGTATCTCATCTCCCGCATCATGCGCAGCCGCCTGAGCGGCAGGTCGTCGCGGCCGCGCGTCGCCGACTCGTGGTGCAGGAGCTCGGCGTGCGGCGTGTAGATCACGCGGTGCCCCGCCCGCTGCAGGCGCAGGCAGTAGTCCACGTCGTTGAAGGAAACCGCGAGGCGCTCCTCCAGCCCCCCGAGCTGCTGGTAGAGGCGCTTCCAGGTGAGGAGGCACGCGCCGGTGACGGCCGAAACCTCGCGCGCCGCAGCGCCGATCTCCGGCGGCGCATGCAGGTGCCGCGCCACGCCGCCGACCCCTACCGCCATGCCCGCGTGCTGGACGCGGCCGTCGGGATAGACGAGCTTCGCGCCGACCGCGCCTGCGCCGGGCTGTGCGAGATGGCCGACCAGCTCCTCGAGCCAGTCGGCGCGCAGCACCTCGGTGTCGTTGTTGAGCAGGCACAGCGCCTCACCGCGCGCCTCGCGCGCCGCGAAGTTGTTGAGCGCGGCGTAGTTGAAGCGCCGCCCGTAGCGCAGCACGCGCACCTGGGCGCGCGCCGCGAGCTCGGAGAGGAGCGCGAGCGCCTCGCGGCTGCGGCTGCGGTTGTCCACCACCAGCACCTCGAACGCGGCATAGCGCGTGAGCTGCAGCACGCTCTGCACGCAGCGGCGCAGCAGCTCCGGCGCATCGCGCGTGGGTATGAGGATGCTGACGCGCGGGGCGGGTCGGGGCAGGGGGTGGCGCAGGCGCCGGGGCGGCTGCTCGTTGCCGGCGCCGCGGTGCAGGAGCACCGCGGGGACGTGCGCCACCTCGCCTTCTCCCGGGCGTTCGACCGCGGCGTTGCCGATGTAGTCGCACGAGCGCCGGTACTCGGGCGACCAGTCGGGCTTGAAGCGGGGATGCGAGCGCTCGCCGCGCTCATCCAGCAGGTCGTCATCCGAGTAGATCAGCGTCGCCTGCGGCCGCGCGAGCGCCTCGCACGCGAACCAGTAGAGGGCGTGCTCCGCGAGCACGTCGCCGGGCCTCAAGTGCATCACCCAGTCCGCCGGGCCGTCCCCGCCATGCTCGGGATAGAGCTGGCGCGCTACCGAGGCGCGCGTCCTCGCGGCATCGGCCGCGTCACCCTCGGCGAGAACGAGACGAAACCGCGGACGCCGCGGCAAGCTCGCGATGTGGGCCCGGATCGCGGCCCGGTCGGCTTCCCCGAGCGTGTCCCAGCGCGCGATCCACTCGGCGTAGCCGTATGCCGGATCGGGCTCCCAGAAGCTGTCTGCCGTCGCCTGCGCGCGCGCCAGATCGCCCAGGATCCGCGGCAGGGTGAGGCCGAGCGAGAGCCGCTGCTCCCTCGGAAGGCGCATCCAGACGCGGGCGAGGCGCAAGAGCTTCATGGACCCGGGCGTAGCTTCGCACACAAGCTCGTTTATACTTCTCTGCGATGGCGGCCTCCGGGCGTTTCGCGCTGCTCCACCCGCTGCCCAGCCCGGCCACCATGCTCAGCGCCGCGCTGCTGCTCGCGGCCTTCTTTCCCGCACTTCACTACGCCGAGCCGCGGCCGCTGCCGCTCGCCGCAGGGCTCGCGCTCGTGGTGCTCGGAGTGCTGATCCGGGTCGCGACCAACGGCGTGCTGAAGAAGAACGAGGCCGCCTTCCGCGACGGCCCCTACGCGCTTTGCCGGCACCCGATGTACGCGGGAACGATCACGCTCGCCGCGGGCGTCGCGCTGGCGCTCAACCACCTGCCGGCGCTCGCCGTGCCCGCCGCGGCGATCGCGATCTCGCTCTGGCGCATCCGCAAGGAGGAGGCGTTCCTCGGGGCGCGGTTCCCGGACTACGCTGCCTACCGGCGCGAGGTGCCGGCGTTTCCCACCCCGGGGAGCCTCGCACGCGCGGCCGCGGCGGGCCGGCTGCGCTTTGCCTTCTCGCTGCGGCAGTGCTTCCTCAACGGCGAGATGCTGCGGCTGAACCTCTACCTGCCGCTGCTGCTCGCCTGCGGCTTCTACCTGGAGCGGCTCGGCAGGCTCGCCCTGCCCACGGCAACGCTTGCGGCAGGCGGCGGCCTCTCGCTCGCCCTCGCCGCGGTCTCGCTGCGCCTGCACCCGCCCGAGTCGAGCCGCAGCCGCCTGGACTACCTGCTGCCCGCGGCGCTCGGGCTGGGGCTGCTTGCGCTCGCCCTGCACGGATGAGCGAGCCGATCGCAGCCGATCTGGTCGCGCAGCTTCGTGCCGCCCTGCGCACGCCCGCGCTCGAGCTCGCGACGCCGCTCGAGCGGCTGCACGGCGGATTCGGCACCGTGACCTTCGCGTTCCGGCTTGCCGGGGCGCCGCCGGCCTACTCCGGGCCGCTGGTGCTGAGGCTCTTCAAGGCGATCAGCCCGCCCGAGCGCGTTCTGCGCGAGGCCAGCGTTCAGCAGGCGGCGATCGAGGCGGGCATCCCGGCGGCGCGTCCGCTGCTGCATTCGGCCGTCCCCGCGATCGCCGGCCGCGCCTTCCTCGTCATGGAGCGTGCAACCGGCGCCACCCTGCTTGCCGCGCTCCGGCGCTCGCCGTGGGCCGCGCTCGACCTCGGCGCGCGCCTCGCCCGGGAGCAGCTCCGGATCCACGCCGTTCCGGTCGAGCCGCTCGCCCGGCGCCTGCGCGAGGCGGGGGTCGCGCTGCGGGACCTGCGCTCGCTGCTCGCTGCGCTCGAGGAGAAGGTCGGGTCGCTCGGCGATGCGCGGCTGCGCAGGGGGCTCGAGTGGCTGCGCGCCGACGCGGTCGCGCGCGGCGGCGAGATTCACCTGTGCCACGGCGATTTCCATCCCGGCAACCTGCTCGCCGAGCGCGGCCGCGTGACCGCGGTGCTCGACTGGACCAGCGCGGCGCTCGCCGAGCGGGAGTGGGACGTGGCGCAGACGCTGCTGCTCCTGCGCAGCGCGCCGCTGCGCTTCGGCGCGGCGCTGGGCGGCTTGCGGCGCGGGCTCGCGCACCGCTACCTCGCCGCCTACCGGGCGGCAGCGCCGCTCGAGGACGGCCGCCTGCACTACTACGGCATGCTGCACGCGTTCCATGCCTTCGTGCTCGCCGAGCAGATGCGCGAGCATCGCGCCGGCGGGCGGGTCGAGCCGCACGAGCCGGGCACGGCATGGGAATGGCCGGCGGGGCGGCACGCCCTGGCGAAGCTTTTCGCCCGCGGCAGCGGGATCCCGCTCTGCTAGAGCGCGCCGCCTGCCGGGCTAGGCGCAGCGCTCGCGCCACGGCCGCCCGTAACTTCCGCCGCGGCGCTCGAAGATCTCCTGGCACGCAGTGCAGCGGCGCGCCAGCGGGTTGATCTCCAGCCGCGCCGGGTCGATCGGCTCCATGCAGTCGAGGCACTCGCCGTAGCTGCCGGCGGCGATGCGGCTGCGCACCGCCGCGATCTGGCCCAGCTCCCTGAGGGAGCGCTCGATCAGGTCGTGCTCGACCTCGGCGCGCGTGTGGTCGAAGGCGATGTCGCCCGCGTCGCCGGCCGGGTCGGGTGCGGCCGCCGCGGACTCGAGCGCCGCGCGGCGCTCGGCGATGCGCTCGCGCAGGCTATGCTCGCGCGCGTCCAGGACCTCGATGAGGCGGCGATGCGGGTCCGGCTTTGCGCGGCCGGGCTGGGGCATCCGGCTACGACAGGGCGCAGCGGCGCGAGTTTCCGTACGCGCAGCCCGGCTAGCCGCTGTTGCGCAGCCCCGCGGCGACGCCGTTGATCGTGAGGTGGATCGCGCGCCGCGTGCGCTCGTCGGTGTCGCCCGCGCGGTAGCGCCGCAGCAGCTCGACCTGCAGGTGGTTGAGCGGATCGAGGTACGGAAAGCGGTTGCGGATCGAGCGCGCGAGCGTCGGGTTCTCCGCCAGCAGCTCCGGCTGCCCGGTGATCTCGGCGAGCCAGCGGCGCGCGCGCTGCCACTCCGCGGCGATGCGCCCGAAGACCGCCTCGCGCAGCCCGGGGTCGGACACCAGCTCGGCGTAGCGCGAGGCGACCGCGAGGTCGGACTTGGCGAGCACCATGTCCATGTTCGAGAGCACCGTGCGCCAGAACGGCCAGACGCGCTGCATGGCGCGCAGCTCCTCGAGCGAGCCGCGCGCGTCGTGCAGCCAGGACTCGACCGCGGCGCCGAAGCCGTACCAGCCGGGCAGCATCAGGCGGCACTCGCTCCAGCTGAACACCCAGGGAATCGCGCGCAGGTCCTCCAGCCGCTCGGAGCCCTTGCGCGAGGCGGGCCGGCTGCCGATGTTGAGCGCCGAGATCTCCGCGATCGGCGTCGAGGCGCGGAAGTACGCCATGAAGCCGGGCGTCTCGAGCACCAGCGCCCGGTAGGCGCCGAGCGCGCGCGCGGCCAGCTCCTCCATGATCGCGACATGGCGCTCGCGATCCGGGTGGGGCGCGCGCCGGCCCAGGCTCGCTTCCAGCGTCGCCGCGGCGAGCGTCTCGAGGGTGCGCCGGCCGCTCTCCGGGTCGGCGTACTTGCTGGCGATCACTTCGCCCTGCTCGGTGAGCCGCAGCGCGCCGTCGACGCTGCCCGCCGGCTGCGCCAGCACGGCGGCGTAGCTCGGGCCGCCGCCGCGGCCCACCGTGCCGCCGCGGCCGTGAAACAGGCGCAGCCGCACGCCGCGCGCGGCGCAGGCCTCGCGCAACGCGAGCGCCGCCTTGTAGAGCGCCCAGTTCGAGGCGAGGTAGCCGCCGTCCTTGTTGGAGTCGGAGTAGCCGAGCATCACCTCCTGCTCGTCGCCGCGCGAGCGCAGCCATGCCCGGTAGAGCGGCTGCTCGAGCGCCGCCGCCATCACCTCGCCGCAGCGCTCGAGATCGCCGATCGACTCGAAGAGAGGCACGATGTCCAGGTCGAGCGCCGGTTCCCGGTCCGTGCGCAGCAGCCCCGCCTCGCGCAGCAGCACGCCGACCTCGAGCAGGTCGGACACCGACTGGCAGTGCGAGATGACGTACCGCGGCACGGCGTCGGCCCCGAGCCGGGCGTTGCCGGCGCGCGCCGCGGCGAGCACCGCGAGCTCGCGGGCGGCGAGCGGCGAGTACTCGAGGTGCGGCGAGCGCAGCGGCCTCGGGCCCGCAAGCTCGCGCGCGAGCAGCGCCACGCGCTCGGGCTCCCCCAGCCTTGCGTAATCCGGCTCGACCCCGGCGCGCGCCAGCAGCTCCGCGACCACCGCCGCGTGCTCCTCGGAGCTCTGGCGCAGGTCGACGCTCGCGAGGTGAAAGCCGAACACGCTGAGCTTGCGCTCGAGCGCGCGCAGCCGGCCGGCGGCGAGCCGCGCCGCGCCCTGCGCCGCGAGCCCGCGCTCCAGGAGCGCCAGGTCCGCGGCCAGCGCCTGCGCGCTCGCGTAGGGCGGCCGGCTCGCGGAGGGCGGGGGCACCGCGCGCAGCCCGGCGAGCGCCTCCGCGGTCGCCGCAAGACGCGCGTAGATGCCGGAGACGATGCGCCGGTAGGGCTCGTCGCGGCGGTAGGGCGACTCGTCGCCCGAGACGGCGGCCGCGGCCTCGATCTCGGGCGGCGCGGCGCGGATGCGGCTGGAGAGCGCGAGCTCGCGCCCGAGCTCGTGGATCTCCTGGAGATAGTGCCCCAGCGCCACCCGCGCCTGCTGCTGCAGAGCCTGCTCGAGCGTGGCTGCCGTGACGTTGGGATTGCCGTCGCGATCGCCCCCGATCCAGGTGCCGATTCTCAGGAACGCGGGCAGCCGCGGAGCCTGCGGCAGGCCGAAGCGCGCCGCGAGCGCCGCCTCGAGATCGGCGTAGAGCCGGGGCACCTGCTCGAGGAAGGTGAGGCGGAAGTAGGCGAGCGCGTTGGCGATCTCGTCGGCCACCTCGAGCCTGGTGACGCGCAGCATCGAGGTGAGCCAGAGCCGCAGCACCTCGCGGTGCAGGGCCGCATCGCGCCCGGGCGCCGGGGGCTCGGCGATGAGGCGCGCGATGGCGCGCTCGCAATCGAGGATCGACTGGCGCTGCACCTCGGTCGGGTGCGCGGTGAGCACCGGGCTGACGCGCGCCCGCCCGAACCAGGCGAGCAGCGCCGGCGCCTCGAGCCCCGCCTCCCGCGCGCGCTCGAGCGCGTGGGAGAAGCTTCCCGGCCGACGCGCCGAGCCGGACTCGGCGTGGGCGCGCCGGCGCCGGTGCTGCTGCGCGTCCTCGGCGATGTTGAGCAGGTGCGAGAAGAAGCTGAAGGCGCGCACCACGTGCAGCGTCTGCTCGATGTCCAGGGCGTTGAGCTGCGCCTCGAGCTCGGCCCGCGCGGCCGCCGCGGCGAGCCCGCTGGCGGACTCGGCGCGGCGGAAGGCCACCGCGCTCTGGCGTATGCGCTCGATGGTCGCGAACACGGCCTCGCCCGCCTGCTCGCGCACCACCTCGCCGAGCAGCCGCCCGAGCAGGCGCCGGTCCTCGCGGAGCTGCTGCTCCTTCGCGTCCGCGGCGTGCTCGGCGGTCGGCTCCACAGGGGACCTGCTCAGTAAGGCACGCCCTGCGTGTTGACGTGCAGCGCGTAGAGCGAGGTGCTCGCTGCCATGAAGAGGCGGCTGCGGTGCACGCCGCCGAAGCAGACGTTGGCGCAGCGCTCCGGCAGGTCGATGCGGCCGATGAGCCGGCCCTCGGGGTTGAAGACGTGCACCCCGTCCAGCCCCGCCTCGCCCATGCCCCAGCCGCACCAGAGGTTGCCCTCGATGTCGACGCGCAGTCCGTCGGGCGTGCCCTTCGCACCCGCGTCGACGAGGATGCGCCGGTTGGCGAGCGCCTTGCCTGCCTGCACGTCGAAGGCGAGGATGCGGCGCGGCACGGAGCGCGACTCGACGATGTAGAGCAGCGACTCGTCGGGCGAGAAGGCGAGGCCGTTCGGCTGGTTGATGCCCTCGGCGGCGACTTCGACGCCGCCGGAAGGATCGACCCGATACAGGTTCGTCGGCAGCTCCTGCTCCGCTTTCGCGCCTTCGTAGTAGCCGAGCAGGCCGAAGCTCGGGTCGGTGAACCAGATCGAGCCGTCGGACGTGCAGACGATGTCGTTGGGCGAGTTGAGGCGCTTGCCCTGGAAGCGCTCGGCGAGCGTCACGATGCGACCGTCGTGCTCCGTGCGCGAGACACGCCTGCCGAGGTGCTCGCAGGTGAGGAGCCTGCCCTGGCGGTCGCGCGTGTTGCCGTTGGCCAAGCCCGAGGGCTTGCGGAACAGGCTCACCGCGCCGCTCTGCTCGTCCCAGCGCCACATGCAGTCGCCCGGCACGTCGCTCCAGAGGAGGCAGCGCTGGTCGCCGAGCCACACCGGGCCCTCGGCCCAGCGCGTGAGGCCCGCGGCGAGCCGCTCGACCCTGGCGAGCGGGTGGCGGCAGCGAGCGAACGACTCGTCCAGCACGACGATCGAGGGATCGGGAAGGCGCGGGCTCGGATGCCAGTCGGGAGGGGTCATGCTCCTAGAATACCGGATGCGCGCCACCATCCTCGTCCCGACGCACGACCACGGACCGACGCTCCGGCATGCGCTGCGCAGTATCCCCGGGCAGACGGTGCAGGATGTCGAGGTGTTCATCGTCGGCGACGGCGTGCCGGAGGCGCACCGCCCGCTGCTGCGCGGGCTCGCCGCCTCCGACCCCAAGTGCGTGGTTCGACCATCCGAAGCACGCGCGCCGCGGAGAGCCGTACCGCCACGCCGCCCTGCAGGAGGCGCGCGGCGAGATCGTCTGCTATGCGTGCGACCGCGACCTCTACTTTCCCGACCACGTCGAGCGCATGCACGAGATGCTGCGGAGGCGGACTTCGTCAGCACCTTTGCGCTGCACGTCATTCCCGGCGGGCTGTCGCTCTTTGCGATGGATCTCGCGCTGGAGCCGTTCCGGCGGCTGATGCTGCGCGGCATGAACCACATCCCGCTCTCGTGCGGCGCTCACACGCTCGCCGCCTACCGGCGGCTGCCGCACGGCTGGCGCACGACGCCGCCGGAGCTCGCCACCGACCTGTACATGTGGCAGCAGTTCCTCGAGCAGCCGTGGTGCCGCGCCAGGAGCGGGCAACCTGCCCACGCTGCTGTCCTTTCCGACTCACCCGCCGCGGCAGGCGCCCAGCGCTTCGCCGCGCCGGTGAGCGCAAGCGTGGGCCGGGCATGCTGAAGCTGATCAAGCGCATCCTCGGGCCGGAGAGGGCGGACGCACAGGCTGCGGGGGTGCATGAGCGCGGGCAGCTGCAGCTCGCGGTGGCCGTGCTGGTGCATGAGGCGCGCCGCTCGGACTACGCCGAGGAGCACGTCGAAGCCGCCGCCGCCGAGCAGGCGCTGCGCGAGCTGCTCGGGCTGGCGCCGGCCGAGAGCGCCGCCCTGCTCGAGCGGGGCCGCGCGAAGGCCCAGCAGCTCTCGAGCTTCTATGCGCCGGTCAGCGCGGTGAAGCGCGCGTTCTCGCTCGAGGAGCGCATCCGTCTCGTCGAGCACCTGTGGCGCGTCGCGTTCGCCGACGGCCTGCTGAACCCCTACGAGGACCACTACGTGCGCAAGATCGCGCACCTGCTGTACGTTCCCAATACGCGGGCGATGCTGGCGCGCAATCGGGCGCGGGGGTAGCGCCCGGTTCATCCCTGCGCGGGCGGGGAACACGGTATTGCCGGGCCGCCGTCCGGTGCCGCTGTCGGTTCATCCCCGCGCGGGCGGGGAACACTTCTTGTCCCGCCAGTGCCGGACGGTGAATTTCGGTTCATCCCCGCGCGGGCGGGGAACACTCGGCCAAGGCGCGCTTGCTCGCCGCCCTCATCGGTTCATCCCCGCGCGGGCGGGGAACACATCGTCGCCAGCCTCGCCGTCGGCCACGACGAACGGTTCATCCCCGCGCGGGCGGGGAACACGCCGGCCGGCCCGGGCCGCTGTGCACCTGCTCCGGTTCATCCCCGCGCGGGCGGGGAACACGGTATACCTTCCGCCGGGGCACCGCAGATCGCCGGTTCATCCCCGCGCTGGCGGGGAACACGACGGAGATCCGACGAACAACGCCCTCGGTAACGGTTCATCCCCGCGCGGGCGGGGAACACGAGCGCAGGTACCAGCCCGCGGCGCGCAACGCCGGTTCATCCCCGCGCGGGCGGGGAACACGTTGCGGGGTTTGCGTTCCCCGCCTACATTGACGGTTCATCCCCGCGCGGGCGGGGAACACTCTCACAGGAGAGCAGCCATGCGCATCGGTGACGGTTCATCCCCGCGCGGGCGGGGAACACTGCGGTAACGCCGATCTCCATTCCGGCCACCTCGGTTCATCCCCGCGCGGGCGGGGAACACGACATACCCCGCTAAGTTGGCTGGAAAGCTAGCGGTTCATCCCCGCGCGGGCGGGGAACACCCGCCAGCGCGCCGGCCGGCGGCGATCAACGCCGGTTCATCCCCGCGCGGGCGGGGAACACATGCACAGCAGCAATGCGTGTCGAATCAGCTACGGTTCATCCCCGCGCGGGCGGGGAACACGCGCCCTGCTTTTCCAATACGCGCGGTCGCGCCGGTTCATCCCCGCGCGGGCGGGGAACACCCGATGGTCGAGATCCGGCCCACGGTGCTCAACGGTTCATCCCCGCGCGGGCGGGGAACACAGGACCGGCTGCACGTTGTGCGTGATTTCCTGCGGTTCATCCCCGCGCGGGCGGGGAACACTCGATAGACTCGTAATACGCAGCTACGTGAAACGGTTCATCCCCGCGCGGGCGGGGAACACCAGATCACGTTTGTCGTTGACACAATCTACGGCGGTTCATCCCCGCGCGGGCGGGGAACACAGACGCGAGGTATCGAATACGCTGCATCCGAGCGGTTCATCCCCGCGCGGGCGGGGAACACCGCTAGCATCGCACGCGCCGCGCTGTAGTCCTCGGTTCATCCCCGCGCGGGCGGGGAACACGCGTGATTGTCGGCCAGGAAGTCGAC
>CAZOWR010000092.1:0-11180 GCA_964583645.1 uncultured Enterobacteriaceae bacterium | reverse complement strand
TCAGCAGCCGCGAGTAGATGTCGTAGGCGCGCTCGCCGCGCCCCGACTGCTCGATGACCATCGGGATGAGACCGAGGTCCTTCGGCTCGTCCATTCTCGATCTCCAGGAAAGGTCCTTCATGCGGCGCCGCCCATCAATTTGTCGAACGGCACCGTCTTGTCCGCCACTTTGGCTTTCGACAGCACCCACTTCACCACGTTGCCTTCGAGCGCGAGGCTCTCCATCTCGGACAAACGCTCCGGCTGCATGTAAAACCATTTTACCACCTCGGCCGGGTGCTCGTAGCTCTGTGCCTCGGCCTCGATCAGCGTGCGTACCTCGGCGGGCCTGGGCTGCAGACGCTCGGCGCGCGCCACCTCGGCGACGATCAGGCCGAGCGCGACGCGCCGGCGCGCGCTCGCCTCGAACGCCGCGGGATCGAACGGCAGCTTCTCGATGCTGATCCCCTTCTGCTTGAGCTCGGCGGCGGCCGCCTCCACCAGCCGCTGCGTCTCCAGCTGCACCAGCGACTTCGGCAGCTCGAGCGGCGTGGCGTCGATGAGCGCCTGCAAGGCCTGCGCCTTGACACGCGCCTCCACGCGCTTGGCGACCTCGCGCTCGACGTTCGCCTTCACCTCGGCACGCATCTTCTCCAGGTCGCCGTCGGTCACGCCGAGCGCGCGCGCGAACTCGGCATCCAGCGCCGGCAACACCGGCTGCTCCACCTTGTCGAGCGCCAGGGTGAACGAGGCCGCCTTGCCCGCGACCTCCTTGGCATGGTAGTCGGCCGGGAAATGCACCTCGAAGGTCTTGGCTTCGCCCGCGGACATGCCGCGCGCGGCGCCCTCGAACTCGGGCAGCATGCGCCTCTCGCCCAGCACGAACGCGAAGCCGGCCGCCTTGCCTCCGGGGAACGACTCGCCGCCGACGCGACCTTCGAAGTCGACCGTCAGGCGGTCGCCGTCCTGCGCGGCGCGCGCCGCCGCCGCGTAGGTGACGCGCTGCTTGCGCAGGATCTCGAGCGTGCGCTCGACCGCGGCCGCGTCCACCTCGACGTGCGGGCGCTCGAGCACCGCCCCCGCGAGCTCGCCCACCTTCACCTCGGGAAACACCTCGAAGGTGGCGCTGAACTCGAGCGCGCCCGCGGTCGCGTCCTGCGCCGCCTCCTTCTTCTCGATGCGCGGATAGCCCGCGACCTTGAGGTTGGCTTCCCGCACCGCCTCGCTGAACGCCTTCTGCACCGCGTCGCCGACCACCTCGGAGCGCACCTGCTGCCCGAACTGCTGCGCCACGAGCTTCAGCGGCACCCTGCCGGGCCGGAAGCCCGGCATGCGCGCCTCGCGCGCGAGCTTCTTCAGCCGCGCGTCCACCTGGCGCTCGACTTCCTGCACCGGCACCGACATCTGCACGCGCCGCTCGAGCGCGCCTAGGCTTTCGACGTTCACCGCCATCCTTTTCCTCTAATGGGCCGCGCTGGTGCGAAGGGAGGGACTCGAACCCTCAAGCCTCGCGGCGCTGGAACCTAAATCCAGTGCGTCTGCCGATTCCGCCACCTTCGCCGAAAAGCGTGCGAAAAACAACGTATTATACCTTCGCGTGTCGGTCGGCCATTACGAGAACTTTCCCGTCGCGTCGGCGCTGCTGCCGGCGCGCCTGCGCGAGCCGGTCGGGGTGATCTATCGCTTCGCGCGCAGCGCCGACGATCTTGCCGACGAGGGCGCGGACCCGCCGGCGACGCGCCTGGAGAGGCTCGGGCGCTACCGGGCGCAGCTCGCGCGCATCGGCCGCGGCGAGGCACCGCGAGAGCCCCTGTTCGAGGATGTCGCCCGGATCGTGCGCGAGCACGGCCTGCCGCTCGGCCTGTTCGCCGACCTGCTCGATGCGTTCTCGCAGGACGTCACCAAGGCGCGCTACGCGGATCTCGCGGAGCTGCTCGAGTACTGCCGCCGCTCGGCCAATCCCGTGGGCCGGCTCCTGCTGCACCTGTTCAAACGCGCCTCTGAAACGCTGCTGCGGCAATCGGACGCGATCTGCACGAGCCTGCAGCTGGTCAACTTCTGGCAGGACGTGGCGCGCGACTGGGCGAAGGGGCGCATCTACCTGCCGCAGGACGAGATGCGCCGCTTCGGCGTCGGCGAGGCACACCTCGCCGAGCAGCGCTGCGACGCCGCGTGGCGCGCCCTGCTCGCCTTCCAGTGCGAGCGCGCGCGCGCCCTGATGCTCGAGGGCGCGTCGCTCGGGCCGAGCCTCGGCGGGCGCATCGGCTGGGAGATCCGCCTCACGGTGCAAGGGGGCCTGCGCATCCTCGAGAAGCTCGCCGCGGCGGGCTACGACATGTTCCGGCGGCGCCCGGTGCTCGGCGCGCTCGACTGGCCGCTCCTCGCCTGGCGCGCGCTCGGCAATCAGGGTCAGACCACGTTTGCTCCGGGGAAAAACGTGGTCTGACCCCCCCCATTCCCTGAGCCCGCTGCAATGACGCCGGACGAGTACTGCCAGCACAAGGCCGCGGCGAGCGGCTCGTCGTTCTACTACGCGTTCCTGTTCCTGCCGCCGGAGCGGCGCCGCGCCATCACCGCGCTGTACGCGTTCTGCCGCGAGGTCGACGACGTGGTCGACGAATGCGCCGACGCGCAGCTGGCGCGCACCAAGCTCGCCTGGTGGCGCCACGAGATCGAGAACCTGTACGCCGGTCGCCCGCAGCACCCGGTGACGCGCGCGCTCGAGCCCGCGCTCGCGCCCTACGGCATCGCCGCCGAGCGCCTGCGGGAGATCGTCAGCGGCATGGAGATGGACCTCGGGCAGACGCGCTACCTCGACTTCGCGGCGCTCGAGCGCTACTGCTACCACGTCGCGGGCGTGGTCGGCATGCTCGCCGCGGGCATCTTCGGCTATCGCGATGCGCGCACGCTGGAGTACGCGCGCGCCCTCGGCACCGCGTTCCAGCTCACCAACATCATCCGCGACGTGGGCGAGGACGCGCGCCGCGACCGCATCTACCTGCCGCTGGAGGACCTGCGCGCCTTCGGCGTGCCGCCAGCCGACCTGCTCGCCGCGCGCTCCAGCGACGCCTTCGTGAGCATGATGGAGTTCGAGTACCGGCGCGCGCTGCACTACTACGCGCTCGCGCTGGAGGCGCTGCCCGAAACCGACCGGCGGCGGCAGCGCCCGGGCCTGATCATGGCGGCGATCTACCGCGCGACGCTGGAGGAGATCGAGCGCGAGGGCTTTCGCGTGCTCGCGCAGCGCACCTCGCTCACGCCGCTGCGCAAGCTCTGGGTCGCCTGGAAGACGTGGCTCACCGCGTAGCGATCGTGGGCGCGGGCTACGCGGGCATGGCCGCGGCCGTGACGCTGGCGCAACGCAACGTGCCGCTCACTGTCTTCGAGGCGGGGCCGCTCGCGGGCGGCCGGGCGCGCCGCGTCGCGAGCCGCGGCGAGGCGCTCGACAACGGCCAGCACATCCTCTCCGGCGCCTACACCACGCTGCTCGGACTGATGCGCGTCGTGGGCGTGCCCGCGGAGGCGGTGCTGCGCGTGCCGCTCGAGATCCGCTACGCCGACGGCTTCGCGCTGCGCGCGCTGTGGCTGCCCGCGCCCCTGGGCCTGCTCGCCGGGCTGCTGCTGGCGCGCGGCGCGCCGTGGGCCGAGCGGCTCGGCGCGGTGCGCTTCATGCTGCGGTTGCGCGCGACCGACTTTCGGCTCGCCGCGGACTGCACCGTGGAGGAGCTCCTCGTTCGCCACGCGCAGGCCGGGCGCATCGGGCGCTACCTGTGGCGGCCGCTGTGCGTCTCGGCGCTCAACACCCCGCCCGCCGAGGCCTCGGCCAACGTCTTCCTCGCCGTGGTGCGCGATGCGCTCGCACGCGGCGACGAGGCGAGCGACCTGCTGCTGCCGCGCGTCGACCTCACCAGGCTCTTTCCCGAGCCCGCGGCCGAGTACGTGCGCGCGCACGGCGGCGAGATCCGGTGCGCTGCCGCGGTGCGCGACCTCGCGGCGCTGCGCCCGCAGCACCGCGCGGTGATCCTCGCCGTGGGCCCCCACCAGCTGAAAGCGCTCGCGCCGGAGCTCGCGCCGGCTTACCGCTACCAGCCGATCTACACCTGCTACCTGCAGTACGGGAAGCAGTTGAGGCTCCCTTTCCCGATGCTCGGCCTCGCCGACGGCCTGGTGCAGTGGGTGTTCGACCGCGGGGCGCTGACCGGGGAGAAAGGCAGACTGGCGTGCGTCATCAGCGCGCAGGGCGACCACCAGCAGATGACGCACGAGGAGCTCGCCGCGCGCTGCCATCGCGAGCTCGCCGCAGCGTTTCCCGGGCTCCCCGCGCCGCAGTGGTCGCGCGTGATCGGCGAGAAGCGCGCCACCCTCGCCTGCACGCCGGGCGTCGCGCGCCCGGCCGCGGAGACGGGAATCCCCGGCCTGTACCTCGCGGGCGACTACACCGATTCCGAGTACCCGCCGGTGCTCGAGGCGGCGGCGAGGAGCGGCGTGCGCGCGGCCGAGCGCGTGCTCGCGCAGCGAGGATAACCGCGCTCGCGCCGCTCCTGCGCGACCTGCTCGGCGCACGGCCGCAAGGGGGGAGCGTCGCGAGGCGACTGGCGATGCATTCCTGACTCGCATCCATCGGTTGCCGCTTTTTCGTTTGAGCCGCGATGCGCCGTCCCGCACACTCGCCCCGGTGAACCATGCATCGGAGGCATCCATGGGCAGTGGACTCTGGCAGGACCTGAAGCGCTGGTGGAGCGCGGCGCTCGCGGCGGGCCGTACCCGGCGCCAGCTGCACGCGCTGAGCGACCACATCCTCAAGGACATAGGCATCGACCGGGCGATGATCGACGGGCGCTTCCGCTAGACAGGCTGGCGGCCGGGATGGCGGCCGAGATCCTGGCCGACATCGACCCGGTTCAGGGCTCAGAGGTCGCGCAGGACCTGCACCGCCTGGTCGACGCGCCCGACCGGGATCACCTCGAGCCCCGCGATGCGGCCCTTGGGCTGGTTGGCCCTGGGCACGACGGCGCGCTCGAAGCCGAGCTTGGCCGCCTCCTTCAGCCGCTCCTGGCCGCGCGGCGCCGGCCGCACCTCGCCCGCGAGGCCCACCTCGCCGAACACCGCGACCTTGGCGGGGATCGGCCGGTCGGTGAGCGAGGAGACGACGGCGAGCGACACCGCGAGGTCGGCGGCCGGCTCGGCGATGCGCACGCCCCCCACCGCGTTGACGAACACGTCCTGCTCCCAAGTCGCGATGCCGGCGTGCCGGTGCAGCACCGCGAGCAGCATGGCGAGGCGGTTCTGCTCCAGCCCGAGCGAGAGCCGGCGCGGGTTCGGGGTGCGCGCGGTGTCCACCAGCGCCTGGATCTCGACCAGCAGCGGGCGCGTGCCTTCCAGCGTCGCGAGCACGCAGGCGCCCGCCACCGGCCGGTCGTGCTGCTGCAGGAACAGCGCCGAGGGGTTCGCCACGGCGCGCAGCCCCCGGTCGGTCATGGCGAACACGCCCAGCTCGTTCACCGCGCCGAAGCGGTTCTTGGTCGCCCGAACGAGGCGAAAAGCGGAGTGGGAATCGCCCTCGAAGTAGAGCACCGTGTCGACGATATGCTCGAGCACGCGGGGCCCGGCGAGGGTGCCCTCCTTGGTGACGTGGCCGATGATGAACAGCGCGATGCCCGCGCGCTTGGCGTGGCGCGCGAGCTGCGCCGCGCACTCGCGCACCTGCGCCACCGACCCCGGGGCCGACTGCAGCAGCTCCGACCAGAGCGTCTGGATCGAGTCCACCACGGCGACCCGCGGGCGGCCCGCCTCCAGCGCGGCGACGATGCGCTCGAGCTGGATCTCGGCGATCAGCCGCACTGCATGCGCGTCCAGGCCGAGGCGCCGGGCGCGCAGCGCGACCTGCTCGGCCGATTCCTCGCCGGACACGTACAGGGTGCGCACCGCCCCGCCGAGGGAGGCGAGCGCCTGCAGCAGCAGCGTCGACTTGCCGACGCCGGGATCGCCGCCGATCAGCACCACCTGCCCCGCGACCAGGCCCCCGCCGAGCACGCGGTCGAGCTCGCCGAGGCCGGTCGAGACGCGCTCGAGCTCGCGCGCCTCGACGGCGCCGAGGGACACCGTGTCGGGAGCGGTCGCCTTGCGCGCGCCGCGCTCGGCCACCGTCTCGGTGAGCGTGCCGGCGGCGCCGCACGAGGGGCAGGCGCCGAACCACTGCAGCGCGCTCGCGCCGCAGTCGCTGCAGACGTAGACGCTCTTCGCCTTCGCCACTAGGGCGCCTCGGCCACCGGCACGCGCGGCGCGAGCGCGCACAGCAGCTGGTAGCTGAGCGTGCCCGCCGCCACCGCAACCTCCTCGACCGGCAGCCCCTCGCCCCACAGCGTGACGGGCGCGCCGACGCAGGCCTCCTCGATGTCGGTGATGTCCACGCACAGCAGGTCCATCGAGACGCGGCCCACCAGCTCGGTGCGCCTGCCGGCGACCAGCACCGGGGTGCCGGTGGGCGCGTGGCGCGGGTAGCCGTCGGCGTAGCCGCAGGCGACGATGCCGAGCGTCATCTCGCGGCCGGCCTCGTAGGCGAAACCGTAACCGACGCGCTCGCCGGCCTCGAGGTGCTGCGCACCGACGATCGTCGAGCCGAGCGTCATCGCGGGACGCAGCTCGAGGTCGGCGGCGGCGCGGAACGCGAGCGGCGAGCCGCCGTAGAGCATGATCCCGGGCCGCACCCAGTCGGCGCGCGTCTCCTCGGGAAAGCGCAGCAACGCCGCCGAGTTGGCCACCGAGCGCGGCGCGTGCACGCCCTGGGTGAGGACGTTGAACCACTTCAGCTGCCCCTCGACGCCGTGCTCGCCGTCGGCATCCGCGAAGTGAGTCATCAGCGTCACCGCGCCGATACCCGGCAGCGCCTTGAGCGCGGTCCAGGCGGCGCGCACCCCCTCGAGGGCGAAACCGAGGCGGTTCATGCCGCTGTTCACCTTGAGATAGACGTCGATCGGGCGCTCGAGCGGCGTCTGCTTCAGCATCTCGATCTGCTCGCCGTGATGCACCACCGGCGTCAGGCCGTACTTCGCGACCAGCGCGAGGTCCGACGGCTCGAAGAAGCCCTCCAGCATCAGGATCGGCTTGGTGACGCCGGTGCCGCGCAGCTTGAGCGCGTCGACGAAATCGAGCAGGGCGAAGCCGTCCGCCGCCGCCAGCGCCTTGGCCGCGCGCAGGAGCCCGTGGCCGTAGGCGTTCGCCTTGAGCACCGCCCAGACTTTCGCCGTGCCCGCGTGCCGGCGCGCGATCTCCAGGTTGTGCGCCAGCGCCCCGGCGCTGACCGTGGCCCGGATCGGCCGCGGCACTAGCGGCGCTCCTGGCGGCGCTGGAGGGCGAGGACGCGCTTCACCGGGGCCTAGGACGCCTGCAGCGAGGCGAGCCTTCCCTTGGCGAACTGCATGAAGGTGTCCACCAGCCGGGAGCGGAACTTCTCCTTCGGGTACACCACCGACATGCTGCGCAGCAGCCGCGGCGCGAGCGGCACCGCGACGAGCTGGCCGAGCCGCGTCTCCTTGGCCACCGCCGAGCGCGACATGACGGCGTAGCCCAGGCCGGTCGCCACCAGCCCCTTCAACGCCTCCGGGCTGCCCAGCTCCATCACCACGTTGAGCGACTCGGGAGGCACGCCGGCCCGGGCGAAGTAGCGGTCGCTCACGTCGCGCGTGCCCGAGCCCGGCTCGCGGCTGATGAAGGGAAACTGCAGCAGCTGCTTCGGCGTCACGCTGCGCAGGCGCGCCACCGGATGCGAGGGCGCGCATACCGCCTGCAGCTCGTCCTCGCAGCACACGTCGCACAGCACGCTCGAGAGGTGCGAGGGCGCCTCGATGAAGCCGATGTCCAGGGTGTGCTCGGCGACCCGGCTCTCGACCGACTCGGAGTTGCCCACCACCAGCCGCGGCTGCACCTTGGGATAGCTCGCCTTGAACTCGCCGAGGATCTGCGGCAGCAGGAACTCGGCGATCGTCATGCTCGCGCCCACCAGCAGCAGCCCGCCCACCTCGCCGGTCATCTCCTTGACCCGGGTGTCGAGCTCCGCCGAGAGCGCCAGGATGCGCTCGGCGTAATCGAGCACCAGGCTCCCCGCGGGGGTGAGCGAGATGCGGCCGTGGCCGCGCTCGAACAGCCGGGTGTTGAAATGCTCCTCCAGCTGCTTGATCTGGAACGTCACCGCCGGCTGCGTCATGAACAGCGCCTCGGCCGCCTTGGTGAAGCTCAGGTGCTTCGCGACTGCGTGGAATACCTGGAGGCGCCGGTCGGCCATGGGGGAATCAATCGCGGCTTAGAATGCGCTTATTCAAGCATAAACGGCGGTCCCGCGGAAGCTTATGACGCGCCGTGCTATAAACGCGGGCTTTTTCGCGCACGCCTTCGGGAGGGGGATGAGTCTCGGCTTCTACATCATCATGGCGGCGCAGTTCTTCTCGTCGCTCGCCGACAACGCGCTGCTGATCGCCGCGATCGCGCTGCTGATGCAGGCCGACTCGCCCTCCTGGCTCACGCCGTACCTCAAGTTCTTCTTCGTCGTCTCCTACGTCCTGCTCGCGCCCTACGTCGGCGCCTTCGCCGACCGGCTGCCCAAGGGCGGCGTGATGTTCGTCTCCAACGCGGTCAAGATCGTCGGCTGCGCCATCATGCTGTTCGACGCCAACCCGCTCGCCGCCTACGCGCTGGTGGGCCTGGGCGCGGCGATGTACTCGCCCGCCAAGTACGGCATCCTCACCGAGTACCTGCCGCACTCCAAGCTGGTGCTCGCCAACGGCTGGATCGAGGGCCTGACGGTCGCCTCGATCATCCTCGGCGTGATGCTCGGGGGGGCGCTGATCGACCCCGACGTGTCGCCGCGGCTGATCGCGCTCTCGCCGCCCGGAATCGTCGGCGCCGCGGAGGCGGCGATCTTCGTCATCATCTTCGTCTACGCCGCCGCGGCGGCGTTCAATCTCTACATCCCGCGCACCGGGGTGGCGCTGAAGCCGCTCCCGGCGCACCCCATCGACACGCTGAAGGACTTCGCGCGCTGCGTGCTCGCGCTGTGGCGCGACAAGCTGGGGCAGATCTCGCTCGCGGTGACCACGTTGTTCTGGGGCGCCGGCGCGACGCTGCAGTTCATCGTCATCGACTGGTCGCGCGCGGCGCTCGGCTTCGACCTTTCGCAGGCCTCCTACCTGCAGGGGGTCTGCGCCATCGGCATCGCCGCGGGCGCGGTCGCGGCCTCGTTCCTGGTGCGCCTGGACCGCGCCGTGCGGGTCATCCCGATCGGCATCGCCATGGGCTTGGTCGTGATCCTCATGAACGCGGTGGGCAGCGTCGTCGTCGCCATCCCCCTCATCGTGCTGATCGGGCTGCTGGCGGGCTTCTTCGTGGTGCCGATGAACGCGCTGCTGCAGCACCGGGGCCACCACCTCGTCGGCGCCGGCCGCTCGATCGCGGTGCAGAACTTCAACGAGAACGCCTCGGTGCTGCTGATGATCGCGCTCTACTCGGCGCTGCTCGCCGCCGGCGTCTCGATCTTCTGGGTGATCGCCTTCTTCGGGCTGTTCGTCGCCGGCGCCATGACGCTGGTGCAGTCCTGGTTCCGCCGCAGCCGGCGCGCCCACGCCGACGAGGTCGAGCGGCTGCTCGCGTTCGCGCGCGCCGAGAGCCCCCATCCCTAGCGCCGTGCCGCCCGCGCCGGGCGGCGCGGCTCACTGCAGCGTCGCCATGGTCCTGCGCGCGAACACCAGATCGGCCCAGGCCTTGGCCTTGTCCGGCAGATTGCGCAGCAGGTACGCCGGGTGATAGGTGACCACCAGCGGCACGCCCGCGTGGCGGTGCACGCGGCCGCGCAGGCTCGCGATCGTCGCCTCGGTGCCGAGCAGGGTCTGGACCGCGAAGCGGCCCATGGCGAGGATCAGCTTCGGCCGGATGAGCGCGATCTGGCGCGCGAGGTGCGGCGCGCACTTGGCCACCTCCTCGGGCGCCGGGTTGCGGTTCCCCGGGGGCCGGCACTTGAGCACGTTGGCGATGTAGACGTTCTCGCCGCGCTTCAGATCGATCGCCGCGAGCATGCTGTCGAGGAGCCTGCCCGCCTGCCCTACGAAGGGCTCGCCGAGCCGGTCCTCCTCCGAGCCGGGCGCCTCGCCCACCAGCAGCCACTCGGCGCGCTCGTCGCCCACGCCGAACACCGTCTGCGTGCAGCCGGCGCGCAGCCCGCAGGCGGTGCAGCCGGCGACCTGCGTCTTGAGCGCCGGCCAGTCCATGTCCCGTATCTGGTCTTCCCTCGATCTCGTCGTTTCCGGGTGCTTCTCCCCGGAAACGACGAGACCTTGAGGGCCTTCGACCTGTCGGAGCTTCCAGATGGGCCTGATGCCCATCTCGCGGAGTATTTCCGACCGCCGGCTCACAGCGCGTGCGTCAGCACCATCGCGTCCTCGCGCCCCTCGTGCGCCGGGTAGTAGCCC
This sequence comes from uncultured Enterobacteriaceae bacterium, assembly GCA_964583645.1. Classification (GTDB taxonomy): domain Bacteria; phylum Pseudomonadota; class Gammaproteobacteria; order Burkholderiales; family SG8-39; genus RBG-16-66-20. The sequence continues at coordinate 744 of CAZOWR010000092.1, read as the reverse complement.
CGGCGCACCGCGACCGCGCGAAAGCCGAAGCGCCGGTAGAGCGCGAGCCCGGCAAGGTTGCTGGGCCGCACCTCGAGGAAGACCCGGCGGGCGCCGTGCCCGCGCGCCAGGCGCATCACCTCGCCGAGCAGGGTGGCGCCGTGGCCGCGCCGCTGCCAGCAGCGCGCCACCGAGAGATTGAGCAGGTGCGCCTCGCCCGCCGCCACCAGCAGCACGAAGTAGCCGACCAGCTCGCCCGCCAGCCGCCAGGTGCGGCAGGCGTAGCCCGCGCGCAGCGAGTCGACGAAGTTGCCGCGCGACCAGGGGTGCGAGTAGACGGCGGTCTCCACGGCCAGCACCTCGGCGAGGTCGGCTTCGCGCATCGGCGCAAGCTGCGGCGTCTCCCTGAGGACTGCGCTCATCCGGCGCCAAGCTCCCGCTTCGTGAATGCGACCTTGTCCCGCACGTACAGCGGCGCGGCGAGCGCCGCGTCCAGCCCCTCGCCGCGCGCAAGGCGCGGGGCCGCGAGCCGCGCCACCGCGGCGGCGCTCGGGCGGACCTCGGGTCGCAGCGCCGCGAAGCGCGAACTGAACTGACCCGCGAAGGCGGCGAAGCCCTCGCCGCAGCCGACCCACCCTTCGCCGGGCGGCGCCGGCGCATGCTGCGGCGCCACGCACTGCGGGGGCACCACCTCGCGCCAGCGCCCGCCCTCGCGCTGGTAGCAGGAATAATACACTTCGCGCATGCGCGCATCGAGGCACGCGG
>CAZOWR010000091.1:0-11256 GCA_964583645.1 uncultured Enterobacteriaceae bacterium | reverse complement strand
TTCGGTGAGCCCACGAGCCTGAGCCGGCTCGCGGTGTACTCCATCGGGTTCTTTTTATGCTGGGCGTTCGCCGCCGCATCGAGCGCCTTCACCTGCTTCCTGCAGCGCGGCGCCGCGGAGGTCAACCGATGAGGTTCCTCCCGGCGCTTCTCGCAGCGCTCGCGCTGCCGGCGACCGCGCAGGACGCGCAGCGCGGCAAGCTGCTCTACGACACGCACTGCGTCGCCTGCCACTACGAGCGCATCCACAAGCGGGAGGCCGCGCGCTCGCTGGTGCGCTCGCTCGCGCAGCTCCGGCTCGAGGTGGTGCGGCGCGCCGAGCTGACCGGCCGCGCCTTCACGGTCCAGGACCTGGACGACATCGCCGAGTACCTGAACCGGTCGCACTACAAGCTCGAGAAGTAGTTTTCCGGCTGCGATGGCGTCGGAGCCCGTTTTCCAGGCCCGTGGGCTCACCAAGTCGCGACGGCGCGGGCTGGGCGGTGTTCGTCGCCGAGGGTGGCCGCGCCGTGAAGCGCTCCGTCCGGGTGCCGCGGCGCAACGGCGTCGAGGCGCTGGTCGAGTCGGGCCTGCAGCCCGGCGAGAAGGTGGTGGTCTACCCGAGCGATGCGCTCGCCGAGGGCAAGCGCATCGAGGTGCCGGGGGGCCGCTGAGCTGCTTCACGAAAGGAGACCGCCATGCAGGACATCTTCGGCTTCGACGCCTTCTCGCCCAGGGAGATCGCGGGGCGCGTCAACGACTTCTGCGTCGTCAAGGCGCGCCTGCCGCTGCTCACCATGTGGATGCTCGGCATGCTCGCGGGCGCCTTCATCGGGCTGGGGGCGCTCTACTACGCGCTGGTGCTCGCCGACCCCACGCTCGGCTTCGCCGCGGCGCGCGTCGCCGGAGGCGTGGTGTTCTCGCTCGGGCTGCTGCTCGTGGTGGTGGCGGGGGCGGAGCTGTTCACCGGCAACAACCTGCTCGCCATGGGCTGGGCGGACGGCTGCGTCACCACGGGCGAGGTGCTGCGCAACTGGGCGGTGGTGTGCCTGGCGAACTTCGTAGGCGCCGCGGGCCTGGCGCTCATCGTCTACCTCTCCGGGCACTGGCGGATGAACTACGGCGCGGTGGGGCAGACGTACCTGAAGATCGCCGCGGCCAAGGCCGCGCTTCCCGTCTGGCAGGCGTTTTTCCTCGGCGTGCTGTGCAACGTGCTCGTGTGCATGGCGGTGTGGATGGCACAGGCCGGGCGCAGCGTGGTGGACAAGTTCATCGCCATCGTGTTTCCGATCTCGGCGTTCGTCGCCGCGGGCTTCGAGCACTCGATCGCCAACATGTACTTCTTCCCGCTCGCGCTCATGCTCAAGTGGCACGGCGTCGCGCTGCCCGAGGGCGCGGAGAGCCTCGGCGTCGCCGACATGTTCGCCAACCTCGGGCCGGTGATCGCCGGCAACATCGTGGGGGGGAGCGTGCTGGTGGCGCTCGTCTACTGGGTGATCTACCTGCGCCGCCCGCCCCAGCCGACGGAGCATAAATAGGGTCAGACCACGTTTTCCTCGGGTTTGCTTCGAACAAATCGTGGTCTGACCCTGTTTTCGGTTAGCCCGGCGCCCTAACCCTTGATGCACACGAGCGGCACCAGGCGCGCCACCTTCTTCGACAGGCCCGCCGCCTCCGCCGCATCGACCACCGCGGATACGTCCTTGTAGGCGCCGGGGGCCTCTTCGGCCACGCCGCGCTGCGAGGGCGAGCGGATCAGGATGCCGCGCGCGGCGAGCTCGTCCACCACCTGCCGGCCCTGCCACGTGCGCATCGCCTGATGGCGGCTCATGGCGCGCCCCGCGCCGTGGCAGGAGGAGCCGAAGGAGCGGTCCTCGCCCGCGGCGGCGCCCGCGAGCACGTAGGAGGAGGTGCCCATCGAGCCGCCGATCAGCACCGGCTGGCCCGCCGCGCGCAGCGCCTCCGGGATGTCCGGGTGGCCGGGGCCGAAGGCGCGCGTCGCGCCCTTGCGGTGCACGTAGAGCTCGCGCTTCACGCCCTCCACGACGTGCTCCTCCAGCTTGCAGGTGTTGTGCGAGACGTCGTAGAGCAGTGCGAGCTTCGCCTGCGGCAGCACCTCCGCGAACACCTCGCGCACCAGGTGGGTGAGGATCTGCCGGTTGGCGAGCGCGCAGTTGATCGCGGCGCGCATCGCGCCGAGATACTCCTCGCCGACCGCCGAGCGGATCGGCGCGCAGGCGAGCTCGCGGTCGGGCAGCCGGATGCCGTGCTGGCCGGCCACGATCGCCATGCGGCGCAGGAACTCGGTGCCGATCTGGTGGCCGAGGCCGCGCGAGCCGCAGTGGATCGAGATCACGGCCTCGCCCCGCGCAAGGCCGAAAGCGGCGGCGATCGCGGGGTCGAACACCTCGGCCACCTCCTGCAGCTCGAGGTAGTGGTTGCCGCTGCCGAGCGTCCCCATCTCGTCGCGCTGGCGGTGCTTCGCCTTCTCGGAGACCAGGCCGGGCTTCGCGCCGCGCATGCGGCCGTGCTCCTCGATGCGCTCGAGGTCCCCCGGCTCGCCCCAGCCGCGCTCGATCGCCCACTGCGCGCCCCCGGCGAGCATTGCGTCCATCTCGGCGGCGCCCAGGCGGATCGCGCCGGTGCTGCCCAGGCCCGCCGGGATGCGCTGATACAGGCGGTCGGCGAGCCGCTTCTGCGCGCCGCGCGCTTCCTCGGCCGCGACGCCCGTGTGCAGGCAGCGCACGCCGCAGGAGATGTCGAACCCGACGCCGCCCGCCGACACCACGCCACCCTCCTGCGGGTCGAAGGCCGCCACGCCGCCGATCGGGAAGCCGTAGCCCCAGTGCGCATCGGGCATGGCGTAGGAGGCGCGCACGATGCCGGGGAGCGCGGCGACGTGGGCCACCTGCTCGAAGACCTTGTCGTCCATGCCGCGGATCAGGGCCTGCGTGGCGTAGATGATGCCGGGAACGCGCATCGCGCCCTGCGGCTCGATGCGCCACTCGTGCTCCGACAACCGCGTGAAGCGCTGCGGATCCATCGCTAGACGTCCACCACCGTCTGCGCCAGCCAGCGGCCGTCCTCGCGCGCGACGCGCAGCGCCGTGCAGGTGGCGCCCTTCACCTCGACCGCGGGCGCGTGCCGCGCCCGGTCCGTCGGCTCGCCCCAGGCGCGGCCGCGCAGCATGCGTTCCTCGATCGTCACCTCGTAGCGCCCGAACAGCATCTTTCGCGTGGACATCTCGTACACCAGCGCGTTCAACCAGTCCACCAGCAGCAGCTCCTCGTCCGGCGCCTCGCACTCGATCTCGACGGGCTCGCGCGCGGCCACCCCGGCCGGGTCGGTGATCACCGCGGTGAGCGCGAGCGCCGCCTGCTCGAAGGCCTCGGCGAGCGTGGCGCCCCGGCCGCGCACGCCGATGTCGGCCGCGTGGGGAAAGTGCTCCCAGCTCACAGGCGCTTGACGACGCGCACCAGCGCGGGGTCCTCGGGCGCGGGCGCGATCTCGAAGCCGAGCGCGCGCACGAAACGGCGCATGTCCCGGTTGGCGCTCAGCACGATCCCCTCCATGGTCTCCAGGCCCTGCTCGCGCGCCGCGCGCAGCAGCGCCTCCATCAGCAGCCCGGCGATCCCGGTGCGGTGCCAGGCGTCCGCGATCACGATGCTGAACTCGCAGCTCCTGCCGTCGGGATTCACCACGTAGCGCGCCTGCCCGACCAGCTCCTCGCCCGCGCCGCGCGGCACCGTGCAGGCGAAGGCCATGTGGCGCTCGTAGTCCACCTCGGTGAGGAAGCGCACCAGCTGGTCGCTCGGCGTCGCCACCCACTTCATGAAGCGGTTGTAGCGGCTCTCCCCGGAGAGGTGCTCGAGGAACTCGCGCTCCAGGTTCGCGTCCCCGGGGCGCAGCGGCCGGATGGTGACGCTACGGCCGTCGAGGAGATGGCGCTGGCGCTCGAGGTGGGCAGGGTACTCGGCCATGCGGGAAGGCGGTTATGATAAGCACATGGCGCGGCCGATCCCCGAGACCCCTCCCGACTACGACGCCACGCGCGTCCTCGAGCGCCCCGACGGCTTCTACTGGCAGCCCAAGGAGGGCGGCCGGGAGCACGGTCCTTTCCCCACGCTGCTCGAGGCGGTAGAGGACATGCAGTACCGCGAGGACAGCGACTACGAGCCGGGCGAGACGCTCGAGCAGGCCGAGGACGAGATCGGCATCGCGGACTGGGTCGACCCGGACACCGGGGAGCCCGCCGAGGAGCGGCGCTCGCGCACCGAGGACCACTAGAGCGCCGGGCGCGTCGCGCAGCGCGGCGCGTTTGATCGAGGTCAACCGGGAGGAGGCCACGCCGTGGTCTGCTGCGCTCCATGGAAGACATCTTCAGCCTCGCCGACGAGCTCGGCCCCGCCAAGGTCATCCACGTCACCGAGCCCGGCATCGGCCTGAAGGGCGTGCTGGTGGTGGACAACGTGGCGCGCGGCCCGGCGCTGGGGGGCTTGCGCATGGCCCCGGAGGTCTCGACGCGGGAATGCGCGCGCCTCGCGCGCGCCATGACGCTCAAGAACTCGGCCGCCGGCCTGCCGCACGGCGGGGCGAAGTCGGTGCTGTTCGGCGATCCGCGCATGCCGCGCGGCGACAAGGAGCGCCTCATCCGCGCGCTTGCCCGCGCGCTGCGCGACGAGACCGACTACGTCTTCGGCCCCGACATGGGCACGGACGAAGTCTGCATGGCGTGGGTCAAGGACGAGACCGGGCGCGCCGGTGGACTGCCGGCCGAGGTGGGCGGCATCCCGCTCGACGAGGTGGGCGCGACCGGCTGGGGCCTCGCGCACTGCGCCGAGGTGGCGGCGAAGTCGATCAGCCTGCCGCTTGAGGGCGCGCGCGTCGCGGTGCAGGGGTTCGGTGCGGTGGGGCGGCACGCGGCGCGCTTTCTCGCCGAGCGCGGGGCGGTGCTGGTGGCCGCCTCCGACACCCGGGGCACGCTCGCCGAGCCGCGCGGCATCGATGTCGCCGCGCTCGGCGCGCTCAAGGCGGCGGGCAGGAGCGTGCTCGACTATCCGGGCGGCCGCAAGCTCGCCCAGGACGCGGTGCTGGACGCCGAGTGCGACATCTGGATCCCGGCCGCGCGCCCCGACGTGGTGCGCGAAGACAACGTGGGGCGGCTCAAGACCCGGCTCGTCCTGCAGGGGGCCAACATTCCCTTCACCCCGGGGGCGGAGAGGGCGCTCGCCGCGAAAGGCGTGCTGGTGGTCCCGGACTTCATCGCCAACGCGGGCGGCGTGATCTGCGCGGCGATGGAATACCGCGGCGCGACGCAAGGCGCGGCGTTCGCCACGATCGCGGAGAAGATCCGCGCCAACACCGAGGCGGTGCTCGCGCAGGCGAGGGACCGGCAGGTGCTGCCGCGCGAAGCGGCGGTCGAGCTCGCCACCGCGCGCGTGCGCCGCGCCATGAGCTGGCGCCGCTTTTCCATCCTCTGAGGCGCGCTCGCCGCGATGCAGGCCGAGGTGGACGCCTACAGGCGCGCCGTCTGATGGAAGCGGCCGTGCGCGAGCTCGCTGGACCGAGCCCTGCCGCGCTCGACTTCGAGCTCGCCGAGCGCAAGGGCCTCGGGCACCCCGACACGGTCTGCGACTCGCTCGCGGAGGCGTTTTCGGTGGCGCTCTCGCGCCACTACGTCGAGCGCTTCGGCGCCATCCTGCACCACAACGTCGACAAGGCGCTGCTCTGGGGCGGCGCGGCGCGCCCCGCCTTCGGCGGCGGCGAGGTGCTCGCGCCGATCGAGGTCTACCTCTCGGGGCGCGCCACGCACGAGTTTCGCGGCGTGACGATCCCGGTAGCGGACATCGCGGTGGAGTCCTCGCGCGCCTGGCTCGCGGCGCACCTGCCGCGGCTCGATGCGGTGAAGCACGTGCGCATCCACCCGCTCGTGCGTCCCACTTCGCCCGATCTCGCGGAGCTGTTCTTTCGCGGCTTCGGACGCACCGCGCTCGCCAACGACACATCGTTCGGCGTGGGCTTCGCGCCGCTCGATGCGCTCGAGCGCGCCGTGCTCGCGGCCGAGCGCCGCCTGAACGAGCCGGCGGTGAAGGCGGCGCACCCGGCGATCGGCGAGGACGTGAAGGTGATGGGCCTGCGGCGCGGCGCGGCGATCGAGCTCACGGTGGCGTGCGCGTTCGTGGGGCGGCACGTTCCGGACATGAAGGCGTATCGTGACGTGCGCGCGCGCGCGCGCACGCTCGCGCTCGAGGCGGCGCGCGAGGCTTCGGGAGCGCAGCTCGACGCGGCGATCAACACCGCGGACGGCGACACCGAGGACTCGATCTACCTCACGGTGACCGGGAGCTCGGCGGAGGCGGGCGACGACGGGCAGGTGGGGCGCGGCAACCGCGCCAACGGGCTCATTACCCCCGGGCGCCCGATGAGCCTGGAGGCGCTCGCCGGGAAGAACCCAGTGTCGCACGTAGGCAAGATCTACAACATCGCAGCGCGGCGCATCGCGGAGGGCGTCGTGGCGCAGGTCGAGGGCGTCGTCGAGGCGCACTGCCTGCTGCTCAGCCGCATCGGGCACCCGATTGACCAGCCGGAGCTCTTCGAGATGCGCGTGCGGTCGGGCGAGGCGGGCACGCTCGAGAACCTCGCGCCGCGCGTGGTGGATGTCGCGCGGGACGGACTCGCGGGCGCGGGTCGGCTCTGGCGCGAGGCGCTCGCGGGCGGGCTCGCGGTCTGCTAGAGCGCGGCCAGCCTTTTGACCGTGTCCGGATACCGCTTCACCAGGTTGATCAGCAGGGCCGCTCGGGCGTTCGGCTTCGCGCGTCCCTGCTCCCAATTCTGCAGCGCGCGGGCATTGGTACGCAGGAAGGCAGCAAACAGTCCACGGGAAATCTTGAGCTGCTGCCGAACGCGCACCAGCTCCCGGGGGGTAAGCTCCGGCGCAGCCTTGAATTCGACGGCGTGCGTGCGCAACGTGCGTTCGCCTTGGCGCGACTCCGCAAGCGCGGCCATGCCCTCGCTCAACTCCGCGAACAGATCGCGCTTGTGCGCCCGACCCCGCTCGACCTTCGCCCTTGCTTTCATGTCGTTGTCCTTGATTGCAGCTCCGCCTTGAGCATGGCCTTCAGGTCTCAGAACGCCGCATCGTCCAGATAGTCGGCACAAGCTGCGTATGGCTGCAAGCTGCGTATCGAATGTGCCGAGGGCTGCTAGCCCAGCGCGTCGCGGTACAGCTGGAGGTACTCGCGCGCGGCGCGCTCCCATCCGGAATCGCGCGCCATACCGACTCGCTGCAGCTGCACGCAGCGTCCAGGCTCGCGCCAGACGGCGAGAGCCCGGTTCACCGCCTCGAGCAGCCCCTGCGGCGTGGGCTCGTCGAACGGGAATCCCGTCGCTTCCGTCACCGAGTCGGCCAGGCCCCCGGTGCGCCGCACGATCGGCGGGGTGCCGTAGCGCATGCTGTAGAGCTGGTTCAGCCCGCAGGGCTCGAAGCGCGAGGGCATGAGGAAGAGGTCCGCGCCCGCCTCGATGCGGTGCGCGAGCGGCTCGGAGAAGTCGAGGCGCGCGGCGATCGCGCCTGCGTAACTCGCCGCAAGCCCGGCGAGCGCCTGCTCGAGGCCGCGCTCGCCGGTGCCGAGCACGGCGAGCTGCGCGCCCGCGCGCACGATATCCGGCGCGATCGCGATCACCAGGTCGGCGCCTTTCTGCTCGACCAGCCGCCCGACGAAGCCGAGCAGCGGCGCATCGTCGCGCTCTTCCAGCCCCAGCTCGCGCTGCAGCGCCGCCTTGTTCGGCCGCTTCGCCTCCAGCCGATCCGCGTCATACGGCGAGGCGATGTGCGAATCGCGCGCGGGATCCCAGGTATCGGTGTCGATGCCGTTCAGGATGCCGCGCAGGTCCGCCGCGCGGTGGCGCAGCAGCCCCTCCAGCCCGAAGCCGAGCGTCTCGCCCCGGATCTCGCGCGCGTAGGTCGGGCTCACGGTGCTGAGCCGCGTCGCGTGGCTCAGGCCCGCCTTGAGGAACGACAGGCGGCCGTGGAACTCGACGCCCTCGGTGAAGGGCAGGCCGAGCTCGTCGGCCGCCGTGCGCGGGAAGATGCCCTGATAGGCGAGGTTGTGCACCGTCATGACGCTCGCCGCGCGCTCGCCCGGGATTTGCGCGAGGTGCGCGGGCGCGAGGCCGCAGGGCCAGTCGTGGCAATGCACGACCTGCGGCCGCCAGTCGAGCGGCGAGGCGTCGCTGCCGAGCAGCGCGGCGATGCGCGACAGCAGCCCGAAGCGCAGGTGGTTATCCGGCCAGTCGAGGCCATCGCGGTCGCCGTAGGCGCCGCCTTCGCGCGCGTAGTACGCGTCGCACTCGAGGAGGTAGAGGATAGGTGCGGCGTCCACCTCCAGCAGGCGCGCGGAATCGATGCGCGCCGCCTCGTGCGCCTGCGCAAACGCCGCCTTCAGCGCCGGATAGGCGGGGACGAGCAGCCGTAGGTCGACGCCCAACGCGCGCAGCGCGCGCGGCAGGTCGCGCGCCACCTCGCCCAGGCCGCCCGCCTTGACCCACGGCGCGAGCTCGGGCGCCGCGAACAGCACCCGCGGCGCTAGAGCCAGAGCATCATCCCCATTTCATAGGGGTGCGCGAGCAGGTCGTGGGACGGATAGGCGCGCAGCCGGTAGTCCATCCTGCCGCAGGCCTGCGGGGCGAACTCGAGCGCGTAGAGCGTCTCGCCCGGTCCGGGCTCGGTGCCGGGCACGGGCGCGAGCCGCCGGCGCTCGAGCGAGTCGCCCGCGTGCGTCGCGCCCGGGCGCGTCAGCACCGCCTCGATCGCGAGGTCATCGGCGCGCAGGCCGTTCAGCTTCGCCGCCACCGAGATGCGGAGGCTCCCGCCGTAGTCCAGGCGCGCGGCGGGGGCCTCGACCTGCCGCAGGCCGACGCCGGGCCAGGCGGCGTGCACGCGCGCCTTCCACTCGGCGAGGCTGCGCGCGGCGGCGAAGCCGTCCTCGGCGAGCCGGCGCGCGCGCGCCGAGGTCGGCTTGTAGCAGCGCTCGAGGTACTCGGCGAGCATGCGCCGCGAGGTGAAGCGCGGCGCCACCGAGATCATGGACTCCTTGGCCATCGCCACCCAGCCGGGCGAGTAGCCCGCGGCGTTGCGCGCGTAGTAGAGCGGGATCACCTGGTCCTGCAGCAGCTCGTAGAGCGTGCGCGCTTCCTCCGCGTCGCGGCGCTTGGCGTCGAGGGCGCGCGCCGCCGGCTTGATCGCCCAGCCGTTGCGGCCGTTGTAGCCCTCGCCCCACCAGCCGTCGAGCACCGAGAGGTTGAGCACGCCGTTCAGCGCCGCCTTCATCCCGGAGGTGCCGCAGGCCTCCAGCGGATAGACCGGGTTGTTGAGCCACACGTCCACGCCCGAGACCAGGCGCCGCGCCACGCGCAGGTCGTAGTTCTCGACCAGCAGGATGCGCGACTCGAACTCGGGCATGCGCGCCACCTCGGCGACGCGGCGGATCAGCTCCTGGCCGGGCTGGTCCGCCGGGTGCGCCTTGCCGCCGAACAGGAACAGCACCGGGCGCCCCTCCTCGGAGACGATCTCGCGCAGCCACTCCAGCCGCTCGAACAGCAGCGTCGCGCGCTTGTAGGTGGCGAAGCGCCGCCCGAAGCCGATGGTGAGCACGTCGCAGCGCTCCGGGTCGGCGAGCTTGAGCATGCGGTCGAGGTGCGCCTCCGAGCCGTCGGTGCGCAGGTGCTGGCGCGCGACGCGGTCGCGCAGCAGGTGCAGCATCTGCGCCTTGAGCGCCTGGTGGGTGGCCCAGAACTGCGCGTCCGGCAGCGCGCGCACCGCCTCGCAGCCCTCCTCGTGGCACAGCTGCGCCTGCCAGTCGCGCCCCAGGTGCCGCTCGAGGGCCTCCTGCCAGAGGTCCGACAGGAAGGTCGGCACGTGCACGCCGTTGGTGACGTAGGTGAGCGGGTTCTCCTCGGGGTCGATCTGCGGCCAGAGCGGCGCGCAGATGCGCTCCGAGACCCCGCCGTGGATGCGCGAGACGCCGTTCTGCGCGCGCGAGCCGCGCACCGCGAGCGTCGTCATGTTGAAGCCCTGCGCCCCGGGCGAGCGCCCCAGCGCGAGCGCGGGCTCGACGTGCGCGGCGAGCTCCGGGAACACGCTCTCCAGGTAGACGCGCACCACGTCCTCGGGAAACTGGTCGTGCCCCGCGGGCACCGGCGTGTGCGTGGTGAAGGTGGTGCCCGCGGCGACCGCCTCGAGCGCGGCGTCGAACGCCAGGCCCTTCGCCACCAGCGCGCGGGCGCGCTCGAGCACGAGGAACGCCGCGTGGCCCTCGTTCACGTGCCATCCGCTCGGCTCGACGCCGAGCGCGGCGAGCGCCCGCGCCCCGCCCACGCCGAGCACGATCTCCTGCTCCAGGCGCGTGCCCGTGCTGCCGCCGTAGAGCTGGAAGGTGATGTTGCGGTCGGCGGCGCTGTTCTCCGGCAGATCGGTGTCGAGCAGGACCAGCGTGATGTGCCCTACGCGCGCGCGCCAGACCGCGCACAGCACCGGCCGCCCGGGGAGCGCGATGCGCACGCGCAGCTCGCTGCCGTCGGGACGGCGCGCCGGCTCGATCGGCAGAGCATCGAACTCGGTGTCCGTGTACTGCGCGTGCTGGCGCCCCTCGGCGTCGACGGTCTGCTGGAAGTAGCCCTGGCGGTAGAGCAGCCCCACGCCGACGAACGGCAGGCGCAGGTCGCTCGCCGTCTTGCAGTGGTCCCCGGCGAGGATGCCGAGGCCGCCGGAGTAGATCGGCAGGCTCTCGTGCAGCCCGAACTCGGCGCAGAAGTAGGCCACGCCCTCGCCCGCGGCGAGCGGCGGCGCGAAGCCCGGCGGCGGCGCGGCGTGGTACGCGTCGTAGGCCGCGAGCGCCCGGTCGTAAGCCTGGAGAAACGCCGGATCGCGCGCCGCCTCCTCCAGGCGCCGCTGGTCGATGCTGCGCATGAACGCCTTGGGGCTGTGCCCCGTCTCCGACCACAGCGGGGGGCTGAGGCGCGCGAACAGCGTGCGCGTAGCGCGGTGCCAGCTGTACCAGAGGTTGCCGGCCAGTTCCCCGAGGCGGGCGAGCCGCTGCGGCACGCGCGGCCGGACTTCGAGGCGGTGGGGGGTTCCGTGCATGGGAGATGCGGCAAAATCTTATCATTCGCCATGCCGGATCCCGTGTCAGCGGATGCGCGCGCCGCGGCGGTAGAGGCCTGCCGCCGGCGCTCGATCGCGCTGCTCCGGCGCAACCTCACCCCGCACGGCGTGCGCGCC
>CAZOWR010000090.1:0-11304 GCA_964583645.1 uncultured Enterobacteriaceae bacterium | reverse complement strand
TGCGCTTCGTCAACCCGGGGCGCGACTGGGTGCCGTTCCGCTTCGGCGCCTGCCGCGAGCGCGCGGGCGCGCCCTGGCGCGCGTTCGAGCGCACGGAGGACGCCGGCCGCAGGCCGCTGGACTGACCGTGGCCGCGCTCAGGCTGCTCGTACTGCTCGCGGCGCTCGCCGCTACGGGCGCCCACGCCGTCGTCGCCCAGGTCGGCTTCGCGACCGGCACTACCGCGGGCGGCGGCGCAGCGTCCCTCAGCGTCAACGTCCCGACGGGGACGCTCGCCAACCACGTCATGATCGCGGTGCTGAGCGTGCGCGGCAACCAGACCTTCACCACGCCGGCCGGCTGGACGCCGGTGCCCAACGCGAGCCAGGTGACGGCGAGCGCGGGTCTATCGCAGATCGCCTACTACCGCGTCGCCGGCGGCTCGGAGCCGGCGAGCTACACCTTCAGCTGGAGCGCGAGCGACCGCGGCGCCGGGGCGATCGTGACCTACAGCGGAGCGAGCCCGTGCGCGCCGGTGTCCGCCTCCAACGGCCAGGCGAACGCCGCGAGCACCACCATCACCGCGCCCTCGATCGGCAACGCCTTCACCAACACCATGCTCGTAGGGCTCTTCGGCGGGCAGCGCGCCGGCCTGACGCTGACGCCCGCGGCCATGACCGCGATCGCCACCGTCGACTCGGGCGGCGGCGCGAACGGCGCCACCGTGCTGCTCGCCGAGCAGGCGCAGGCCGCCTCCGGCGCCACCGGAACGCGCACCGCGTCCTCGTCGACCTCGGCGCAGAACATCGGCCAGCTGCTCGCGATCCGGCGCGCAGTCGACCACTTCGAGATCGACATCGGCGCCGCGACCGCCGACACCTGCAACGCCAAGTCGATCGTGGTCGCCGCGAAGGACGCCTCCAACGCCACCATCACCGACTACACCTGCACCATCGACATCACCACTTCCACCGGCCACGGCGACTGGGCGGATCAGGGCGGGGGGACGCTCGACAACGGGGTGGCGGACGACGGCGCGGCGAGCTACCCGTACGTCGCGGGCGACGCGGGCGTGGTCACGCTCGACCTCGCCAACCAGCACGCCGAGGCGCTCACCGTCACGGTGGTCGAGACCGCGGTGCCGGCCTCGAGCAGCACCTCGGCCGCGATCACCTTCTCTGGCAACTCGTTCAGCTTCGCCGAGGACCTCTCCGGCCGCGTCAGCGGCAGCAACGTGGCGGTCGCGGGCCGCCCGCACGACTTCGAGGTACGCATGGTGCGCAGCGCGGCCGGGGTGCCTTGCGGGGATGCGACCAACTACACGGGAATGCGCACCCTCAAGGTCTGGCGGACGAACGATGGCAGCGACCCCGGCGGCGCTTCGCCCACCATCGGCGCCACCACCGTGCCGGCCGCGGCGCCGGGCGCGAGCAACCTGACGCTCAGCTTCGCGAGCGGCGTCGCGACCTTCGATCTCGCCACCACCGACGTGGGGAAGTACGTCCTCAACCTGCGCGACGACACGCTCGGCTTCGCGGGGGTGAACATCGACGGCAGCGCCCCGGCGCTCACCGTGCGGCCCTTCGCGCTCGCGTTTCCGTCGCTCCAGCACGGCACCACCGCCACTGACCCGGTGCTTGCGGCGGCCGGGGACAACGTCTCCATCACCGTCGCCGCGTATCTCTGGCAAGGAGCGGACGATACCGAGTTCGCGGGCCTGGGGAACGGCGTGCCCGATGCGGGTGCGGACGTGACGAACAACGGCCTCACCCCGGGCTACGCCTGGGACACCGCGCTCGCGCCCACGGTGAACCTGCCCGGATTCGCGCTCGGGGCGGTGACGCTCGGGGGCGGCTCGCCCACGATCGCGCAGGCGAGCTTCTCGGGCGGCTCGGCCGCGGTAGCGAACTTCCAGTACTCCGAGGTGGGCAACGTTTTCCTCACCGCAACCGCGAGCAACTACCTCGACTCCGGGGTCACGGTGAGCGGCGACAGCGGCCTGGACGGCACCGGGGCGGCGGGCGGCTACGCAGGGCGCTTCAGGCCCAAGCACTTCGCGCTCTCGGCGGGCGCCATCACCAACCGCGCGGCGATGTCCCCGGCCTGCTCGCCGGCATCGACCTTCACCTCCATGGACGAGCGGCTCGACCTCGGCTTCACGCTCACGGCGCAGAACAGCCTCAGCCCCAACGGCACCACCGCCAACTATCACGGCGCCTACGCCAAGCTCGACGTGGCGACGTTCACGAATCTCAACCTGGGCGCGCGCAGCGGCACCACCAACCTCACCGGGCGCATCGACGCGGGCTCGGTGTCCGCGGGAAGCTGGTCGAACGGGGTCGCGAGCGTGACGGTGCAGACCATGATCCGGCGCCCCAGCCCCGATGCGCCCGACGGCCCCTACGCCGGGCTTGATTTCGGCATCGCGCCGGCCGATATCGACACGGTGGCGATGAACGTGCTCGATCTGGACGTGGACAACGACGCCTCGGACGACCACAAGAGCCTCGGCGCGACCACCGAGCTGCGCTTCGTGCGCCTGCGGCTGCAGAACGCGGTGGGCTCCGAGAAGCTCGCGCTCGCGGTGCCGATACGCACCGAGCACTGGACCGGCACCGGCTTCGCCACCAACACGCTCGACAGCTGCACCACGCTCGGCCGGAACAACATCTCGCTCGACTTCGCGCCGGCCTCGAATCTCTCGAACTCGGACTGCGAGACCGCGATCAACGCCGCGACGATCCCCTTCGCCTCGGGCCTGGGCACGCTGGTGCTCGCTGCGCCCGGCGCGGGCAACAACGGCAGCGTGCTGCTCACCCCGCAATTGCGCACGAGCGCCTCCGGCACCTACTGCCCCTCGGTCGGCGGCACGCCCACGGCGACCGATGCGGCGAGCATGGCTTACCTCCTCGGGCGCTGGAGCGACGCCGCCAACCCGGACGCGGACGCCAACACCAGCTACGACGACAACCCGGCCGCGCGCGCCGCCTTCGGCCTGTACGGCGCGCAGCCGAGCAACTTCATCTTCTTCCGCGAGAACTTCTAGGCGGGGAGCGCGTAGCCCTTCTCGCGGAACAGCCGCAGGCAGGCGTCCGCCGCCCGCGCGTCGTAGATCTTCCCGCGGTCCCTCGCGAGCTATCTCGAATCGAGATAGGTCAGGACTGGGCGACCAGCTCCGCGAGGTTGCGCAGCAGCGCGGCCGAGGCGTCGATCTCGTCGCGGTGGATCGAGACGCTCTCCACGTTGATCCCGATCGGGATCAGGCTGGCCGCAGCCTGCGGCAGGAGACGGCGCAGGTTCTCGCGGCAGATCTCCACGGACCTGGCGAGCGGATCGGCGGCGCCGAGGATCGCGTGCTCGGTCTCGGGGGGCACGCTGACGCCGAGCCATTTGAGGAAGGAAATCGTTCGCTCGCGCCCCGCGGGAGAGAAGGTGAGCACCACGCGGCGCGGCTCGAGCCCGGCGCCGCGGCAGTCGCGCGCGTAGTCGGCGAGCAGCCGCAGCGTGGCCTGCGGCGAATACACGGTCTGCGAGATGAAGTAGCTGCAGCCCTGGATGCTCTTGGCGAGCATGCGCGCCGATTCGCTCCGCTCGGCGGTGTGGCGCTCGGCGATCACCACGCCGCCCACGCAGAACCCCGCCGGGTGCTCGGCGGCGAGCCGGATCGCGCGCGAGAGCGCGAGCGCGTGGCGCACGCCCGCGGTGGGGCGGCCCACGATGGAGAGGAAGCGCACCCGCCAGTCGCGCGCGGTCTCGTCGAGCCAGGCGCGCCAGGCGGGCTCGTCCAGCGTGCCGAGGCTCTTGTAGACGATCGCGGGGCGGCCGGTGCGCGCCTCGAGCAGCGCCGCGTAGCGCCGGGGGTCCACGGTGCCCGCGAAGGGGAAGGGGCGCGGCGCGCTCGTGCGCCCGGTCTCGTCCTGGATGTCGTAGACCACGATCGCGTCCGCGGGCAGCGGCGCGAGGCGCTCGGCGAGCCTGCCCGCCGCCTGCTCGATCAGCTCGTCGTCCGACCCCGCGCGCGGCGGCGTGGTGCCGTAGAGCAGCCGGAAACCGGGGTCAGACCACGTCTTCACCGAAAAAAGGGGCCTGGACCCTTTTTCAATAGCGGTAGTGCTCGGGCTTGTAGGGGCCGTGCTTGGGCACGCCGATGTAGCTTGCCTGCTCCTCGGTCATCTCGGTGAGCATCGCGCCGAGCTTGCCCAGCTGCAGCCGTGCCACTTTCTCGTCCAGCGCCTTGGGCATGATGTACACGCCCACCGGGTACTTGGCGGTGTTGGCGAAGAGCTCGATCTGCGCCATCACCTGGTTGGCGAAGGAGGAGCTCATGACGTAGGAGGGGTGGCCGGTGGCGCAGCCCAGGTTCACCAGCCGCCCGCCGGCGAGCAGCAGGATCCTCTTGCCGTCCGGGAAGATGACGTGGTCCACCTGCGGCTTGACGTTCTCCCAGGGGTAGGACTTGAGCGCCGCGACGTCGATCTCGCTGTCGAAGTGGCCGATGTTGCAGACGATGGCGTTGTGCTTCATGCGCTGCATGTGCCCGTGGGTGATCACGTTCACGTTGCCGGTGGCGGTGACGAAGATGTCGGCCTGGTCCGCCGCCCAGTCCATGGTGACGACCTTGTAGCCCTCCATCGCCGCCTGCAGCGCGCAGATGGGGTCGATCTCGGTCACCCAGACCTGCGCCTGCAGGCCGCGCAGCGCCTGCGCCGAGCCCTTGCCGACCTCGCCGTAGCCCGCGACCACCGCGACCTTGCCCGCCACCATGACGTCGGTAGCCCGCTTGATGCCGTCCACCAGCGACTCGCGGCAGCCGTAGATGTTGTCGAACTTCGACTTGGTGACCGAATCGTTGACGTTGATCGCGGGAAAGAGCAGCCGGCCCTCGTCCGCCATGCGGTACAGCCGGTGCACGCCGGTCGTCGTCTCCTCGGTCACGCCTTTGATCTCGCGCGCGGCGCGCGAGTACCAGCGCGGCTCGCGCGCGAGATGCCGCTGGATCGAGGCAAACAGCGCGGATCTCCGCGGCCATCCGCGAGTACCAGCCGGGCGACTCCTTCAGGCGTTTCCTGATCGAGGCGAAGAGCGAGTGCTCCTCCTCGTTGCTGGCGTTCGCGACGAGCGAGGCGTCCTTCTCGGCGCGGCAGCCCAGGTGCACGAGGAGCGTCGCATCCCCCCCGTCGTCCAGGATCATGTTCGGTCCTTCTTTTCCGAACTCGAAGATGCGGTGGGTGTACTCCCAGTACTCGTCCAGCGACTCGCCCTTGTAGGCGAACACGGGCGTGCCGCCCGCGGCGATCGCCGCCGCGGCGTGGTCCTGCGTGGAGTAGATGTTGCACGAGGCCCAGCGCACCTGCGCGCCGAGGCGTTGCAGCGTCTCGATGAGCACCGCGGTCTGGATCGTCATGTGCAAGGAGCCCGCGATGCGCGCGCCCTTCAACGGCTGCGCCTTCGCGTACTCCTCGCGGATCGACATGAGGGCCGGCATCTCGGACTCGGCGATCGCCATTTCCTTGCGGCCCCAGCCGGCGAGCGACAGGTCCGCGACCTTGTAGTCGGTGAAGCCTTCCTTGGGTGCATTCATTTTCGTCTCCTCAAAAAGCAAAGCGCCCGCACCGTTTCCGGTGCGAGCGCCGTTGATTTTGCTGAGCCTGACGCCCCGCGCGTCTTGCACGCTCCCGGGGGACGCAGCGCTCCTCAGCAGGGGCGCATTATATACCGGTGATGAGGAGGTCGAGCGCCCCGATGATCGCGCGGCGCTCTGAAGCAAGGTTGGCGACACGTTCACCGAGGTGCCGGCGCTGCACACCGGCCAGTTCCGGGGTGAGCATCAAGACCTTTCGGCCCTCGACCTCGAAGCCGGGATTGAGGCGCTCGGCGGGCCTCCCGGACAAGATCTCGGGTTTGCACAGCGGCACGACGACCCGCGTCGCGAGCGGATCGAGCAGGTCGGACTGCACGTCCAGCAGGTAGGGGATGCGCGAGCGCGTCGCGGGATTGGCGTTCCGGTGGACGTCGAACTGCGCCATCAGAACGAGCGCAGGCCGTCGCTGAACACCCCGTGCTTCTCCACGTGCTCGTTGTAGGCCTCGAGCGCGGCGCGGTTGCGCGCGAGCCACTTCGCCCGCTCCTCGCGGCGTATCGCTTCCGCCAGTCCGGCTTCGAACACCTTCGAGAGATTGAGCTTCAGGCCCCGGGCGCGCTCGAGCAGTACCTCGTCGACGCTCAGGTTGGTCGGCTTCTTGCGACGGCGTGCTTCGACGGTCATCGGGGAAAGTTCATGCGGGCGAGGATGCGCACATTCTATGCGCATTTCATCCGGGTGGCTAGTACAGCACCGCGGCGAGCTTGCGGCGGTACTCGGCCACCAGCTCAGGCCTGTCGGCCGCCATGCTGAAGAGCGTGAGCAGCTGGCGCTTCGCCTCGCCGTCCTTCCAGTCCTTCGCCCGGCGCACGATCTCCACCAGCTCCTCCATCGCCTCCGGGTAGCGGTGCTTCGCGGCGTAGAGGCCCGCAAGGGACGCGCGCGCCTCGTGATCGGCGGGGTTCGCCGCGAGCTTCGCCTTCAACTCCGCCTCCCCCGGCCCGGTCTTGCCCGCGCGCGCGTAGGCGATGCCCTGCTTCACGGCCTCGATGCGCGCTTCCCAGTCCGGATCGAACTTCACCTTCGCGAGCTCGGTCTCCGCCTCCTCGAGCTTGCCCTCCCCGAACAGGCTTTCGGCGCGCGCGAGCGCGAGCGCGGACTCCGAGGGCAGCAGCTTCCCGAAGAACGCGCGCACCTGGCCCTCGGGCTGCGCGCCGAGGAACTGCCCGACCGCCTTGCCGTCCTTGAAGGCGATGACGTTGGGGATCGAGCGGATGCCGAAGGCCTGCGAGAGCTCCTGGTTCTCGTCCGAGTTCACCTTGACGAGCTTCACCTTGCCCTTGAGCTCGCCCGCGACCTTCTCCAGGGTAGGGGTGAGCGCGCGGCAGGGCCCGCACCAGGGGGCCCAGAAGTCCACGACCACGGGCATGGTCTTCGAGGCCTGCAGCACCTCCTGCTCGAACTGCGCGGTGGTCACGTCCATGGGGTTAGGATGGGCCCGAAGCCCCTGCAGTTCAACCCCGAAATCAGGGTCAGACCACGTTTTTCGCTCTTCCATGGGCTACTCGCACACCGTAGACGGCGTCGCCTGGCGCTTTCCCGACCTGAGGACGCTGCTCGCGCGCGCATCGCCCTTGCGCTCGGGCGACGCGCTCGCGGGAGTGGCCGCGCAGTCCGCGGAGGAGCGCATGGCCGCGCGCATGGCGCTCGCCGATGTCCCGCTCAAGGCGTTCCTCACCGAAGCCGTGGTGCCCTACGAGGCGGACGACGTCACGCGGCTCATCCTCGATCGCCACGACAAGGCGGCGTTCGCGCCGGTCTCCACCCTCACCGTCGGCGGGTTCCGCGAGTGGCTGCTCGCCGCCGACGAAAATGCGGCGACGGCGCTGGCGCACGGGGTGACGCCCGAGATGGCCGCCGCGGTGTCCAAGCTCATGCGCAACCAGGACCTGGTGTCGGTGGCGCGCAAGTGCCGCGTCGTCACGCGCTTCAGGAACACCATCGGCCTTCCGGGCCGGCTCTCGGTGCGCCTGCAGCCCAATCACCCCACCGACGACGCGCGAGGAATCGCGGCATCGATACTGGACGGCCTGCTCTATGGCTGCGGCGACGCGGTGATCGGCGTCAACCCGGCGGGCGACGGCCTCGCCGCGCTCCTGCCGCTCTGGAGGATGATGGACGAGCTGATCCGGCGCTTCCAGATCCCTGCGCAGTCCTGCGTGCTCACGCACCTCACCGGGCAGCTCGAGGCGATCGCCAGGGGCGCGCCGGTGGACCTCGTCTTCCAGTCGATCGGCGGCACGCAGAAGACCAACGAGAGCTTCGGCGTCTCGCTCGCGCTGCTCGAGGAAGCGAACGCGGCGGCGCGCGCGCTCAAGCGCGGCACGCTCGGCGACAACGTCATGTACTTCGAGACCGGGCAGGGCAGCAGCCTCTCGGCGAACGCGCACCACGGCTGCGACCAGCAGACGCTGGAAGCGCGCGCCTACGGCCTCGCGCGCGCCTACGAGCCGCTGCTCGTCAACACGGTAGTCGGCTTCATCGGGCCGGAGTACCTGTTTGATGGCAAGCAGATCATCCGCGCGGGGCTCGAGGACCACTTCTGCGGCAAGCTCCTGGGCGTGCCGATGGGCGTGGACGTCTGCTACACCAACCACGCCGAGGCCGACCAGGACGACATGGATACGCTGCTCACGCTGCTGGGCGCCGCGGGCGTCGCCTACATCATGGGCGTGCCGGGGGCGGACGACGTCATGCTCAACTACCAGAGCACCTCGTTCCACGACGCGCTCTACCTGCGCGAGGTGATGGGCTTGAAGCGCGCGCCCGAGTTCGAGGCGTGGCTGGAGAAGATGGGGATCGCAGGGGCGGACGGGCGGCTGCTGCCGCAGCCGAGCACGCCGCTGCTCGAAATGGGGTCAGACCCCGTTTTCCGGGAGCCCGCGTGAAGCCCGTCATAGGGAAAATGGGGTCTGACCCCATTTTTCTTCCCGCGTGAAGCCCGTCATCGCCGACGCTTGGGCGGCGCTGCGCGCGCTCACGCCGGCGCGCATCGCGCTCGGGCGCGCGGGGAACGGGCTGCCGACGGGGGAGCTGCTGCGCTTCGGCCTCGCGCACGCGCGCGCCCGCGACGCGGTGCACGCGGCGCTGGATGCGGACAGACTCGCGGGCGAGCTGCGGGCGCTCGGCCTCGCGCCCATCCTCCTTCGCAGCCGCGCGCCCGACCGGGAAACCTACCTGCGCCGGCCGGACCTGGGGCGAAGGCTCGCCGAGGATTCGATCCTCGAGCCGTCCCGCTCCGAGATCGCCATCCTCATCGCCGACGGGCTCTCGGCCACCGCGGTCGAGCGCCACGCCGCGCCGCTCGTGCGCTCGCTCGTCGCGCTTGCGCCGCAGCGCTGGGCGCGCGCCGCGTGCGCGATCGCCCTCCAGGGGCGCGTCGCGCTCGGCGACGAGGTCGGCGAGCGCATGCGCTCGCAGCTCGTCTGCGTGCTGATCGGCGAGCGGCCCGGGCTCTCCTCGCCCTGCAGCCTGGGGGCGTACCTCACCTGGGTGCCCAGGGTCGGGCGCACCGACGCCGAGCGCAACTGCGTCTCCAGCATCCGGCCCGAGGGGCTCGGCTACGAGGCGGCGGCGCGGCGCATCGACTGGATCGCCGCGGCGGGGCTCGCGCGCGGGATGACGGGGGTGGGGCTGAAGGACGAGAGCGCGGGAAGATTGGACACGAATACGGGAAACAAGTAATAGAGACTTTCCTCCGGTCGGAGCAATCTCCCATGAAAATCACGGTCGAGCTGTCCGAAGCGCTGCTTCGACGCGCCAAGGCCGAGGCGGCCTTACGCGGGTGCGCGATTGACGAGTTGGTCAACGAGGGCCTGCGCTTCCTCCTGCGAACGCCTGGCGAACTCGGTCGAACGCTCGAAGAATTGATGTCTCCGGCGCGTGGGGTGATCGATTCCGGCCTCTCGGACTTGGGCCCGAGCTCGAGGCACCTCAAGGGCTTCGCTCACCATCCACGCCGCTCGACCTGATCCATCCCTGAGGAGCCGCCATGATCCACGTCATCGCCATCATCACCACCCAGCCAGGCATGCGCGCGCAGGTGCTCGCCGCCTTCAACGCCAACGTGCCCGCGGTGCGGGCGGAGAAGGGCTGCATCGAGTACGGCGCCGCGGTGGACTCCGGGCCCGCGCTCCCCATCCAGACGGCCTTCGGCGCGGACAGCTTCGCGTCGTGGAGAAGTGGGAGAGCGTGGAGGCGCTGAAGGCCCACGCCGCCGCGCCCCACATGGCGGCTACGCCGCGAAGGTGAAGGAGATGCTCGCCAAGCGCGTCATCCACGTCCTCGCCCCCGCCTGAGAAATCAGGGTCAGACCACGTTTTCCGGCGGGTGCGGCGACAAAATCGTGGTCTGACCCTGATTTCCCCATGGACCGCTCCGAGCGCTTCTACCGCATCGACCGCATCCTGCGCACCGGGGTGACGACGCCGTTCGCGACGCTGCAGGAGGCGCTCGGCATCTCGCGCGCGCAGTTGAAGCGCGACCTCGCCTACATGCGCGAGCGCTTCAACGCGCCGATCGAGTACGACCGCGACGCCAACGGCTACCGCTTCGGAAGACCCCTCGCGGGCCCGCGCTACGAGCTGCCCGGGCTGTGGTTTTCGTCGGAGGAGGCGCACGCGCTGCTCACCATGCACCAGGTGCTCAAGGGCCTGGACGGCGAGGTGCTCGGGCCGCACGTGGAGCCGCTGCTCGAGCGCCTGCGGGGGCTCCTGGGCTCACGCAGCCACGACTGGAAGGAGGTCGAGGAGCGCATCCGCCTTATCCCGATCGGGAGAAGGACGCCCGCGGTGGGCCACTTCGGCGTGGTCGCCGGGGCGCTGCTCAAGCGCCGGCGGCTGAAGGTGCGCCACTACAACCGCATCAAGGACGAGGAGACCGAGCGCGCCGTCTCGCCGCAGCGCCTGGTGCACTACCGCGACAACTGGTACCTCGACGCCTGGTGTCACCTGAGGAACGATCTGCGCAGCTTCTCGGTGGACGCCTTGCGCGAGGCGGCGATGCTGGAAGAGCGCGCGAAGGAGGTGCCGAAGGCGGAGCTCGACGAGTACCTCGCCTCGGGCTACGGCATCTTCGCGGGGCGCAAGGTCGAGTGGGCGAAGCTCCGCTTCTCGCCGCTTGCCGCGCGCTGGGTGGCGGCGAGCCGCTGGCACAAGCAGCAGCGCGCCGCGTTCGAAAGCGACGGCAGCTACGTGCTGGAAGTGCCGTATGCCGACGACCGGGAGCTGGTCATGGAGATCCTCAAGCACGGGCCGGAGGCCGAGGTGCTCGCGCCGCCCGCGCTGAGGAAGCGCGTGGCCGGCGAATTGGAGAAGGCGGCGGGGCGCTACCGGAAATAGGGGTCAGACCACGATTTCGGGCGCGGGGGCCAGGCCACGCTCTCCCGGCCCGCGGGCGGAATTGACCAATTTGATGACTATGGTCAAAATAGCGGTCATGAAGACCCTGCAGGCGTCCGCGTTCAAGGCCCGCTGCCTCGCGCTGCTCGACGAGGTGGCGCGCACCGGCGAGCCGATCCTCGTCACCAAGCACGGCCGGCCGCTCGCCGAGCTGCGGCCGCACCGCGCGCCGCGCGCCAAGTCGCTCATCGGCCTGCACAAGGGCCGCATCCGCATCAAGGGCGACATCGTCTCGCCCATCGGCACGGAGCTCTGGGAAGCGCTCAAGTGATCGTGCTGGACACG
>CAZOWR010000089.1:0-11321 GCA_964583645.1 uncultured Enterobacteriaceae bacterium | reverse complement strand
AAGGCCATCCTCGAGGGGCGCTTCGCGCCCGGGGACACGATCCGCGCCGACTGGCGCGGCGGGCACACGACGTTCGAGAAGGCGCCGGCCAAAGCCGCCGCCTAGTACCGCAGCTGGACCAGCGTGCCGCCGGGACCGGGCACCCCGGCGCGGATGCGGCGCGTCTGCTGCAGGAGCTCCTCCCACATGCCGTCGGTGTCCTTGCGGAATACCATCTCCGGGTCGGGCGCGACCACCGACCACAGGCCGCGGTCGATCTCTCCCTTCAGCTCCCCCGGCCGCCAGCCGACGTAGCCCACGTAGTAGCGCGCCTCGTTCGGCGTCGCCTCGATGATGTGGTCGATGGTGTTGGCACGGAACGCCATGTAGAGGTTCTTCATCAGCGCCACCGAGCCGTTGCCCGGCGCCGCATCGGAGCGCACGAGCGCCACCAGGGCGCCGCGCGAGAAGGGCCCGCCGTAGAACACCGGCTCGAGCACCTTTTTCGAGGGCTCGTGTTCGGGAAACAGGCTCCCCAGCGAGCGCCGCGTAGGCCGGTTGAGAATCACGCCGACGTGCCCGCCGTTGGGCGCCGGCGCGGCGATCAGCACCGTCTGCCGGTAGTCGAGGTCGCGGAACGCGGGATGCGCCACCAGGAATACCGCTCCGTCGCCCTGAGCGGCGGCCGGCGCGAGCCACGCCGCCGCGAGGAGCGCGAGCAGCGGGCCCGCGACGCGCGCTGCACGAAAGCCGGACAGCGTCAGCATTGCTTGCAGTTTGCGGCATACCCGGTTGTTTTGACAATAGCGCCATGGTCGGGGCCGTGGCGGGCTTGAAACGCAGGCCGCGCGGTGATAACTTTTTCACGCGGAGCGCGCAAGGCGGGATTCCGGGCGACCTGTCCGGATACCGCCCGAGGCACATGCGCCGCGCCAAGGAGGCGGCGCCGTCGCGGGTTCCGCGGACCAAACGGTCGCCGCTCTTGCGGCGTCTCCCGGAGTTCTCCGGGCACAAGCCCCGCCACGCGCGGGGCTTTTCGCTTGGGTCGCCTACGTCTGCGGGCGCGGGCGCGTCGCCCGCTTCAGCAGCTCTTCCCAGAGGCTCTCGGTGTTCCTGCGGAACACGATCTCGCGGTCGGCAGGCAGCACGTGCCAGCCGTCGCGCATCAGTTCGCTCTCGAGCTGGCGGGGCGCCCAGCCGGAGAAGCCGGCATAGATGCGGTAGCGGCGCCGCGGGTCCGCGAGCAGCGCCTGGATGTTGTCCGGGTGCATGCTGAGGTAGACGCCCGGCAGCACGTGGAAGGCGGGCGCCGCGGGCGCCGCGTCGGCGCGGAACAGCGCGACGATCGCGCGCCGCATGACCGGGCCGCCGAGGTAGACCGCGTCGCGGTAGTTTGCGGTCGGGACGCCCTCCGGCACCAGCTCGCTCAGCTTCGCCTTCATGGGGCGGTTCAGGATCACGCCCACCGTGCTGGCGTCCTCGGCCTGGGTGACGAGCACCACGGTACGGCTGAAGTTCGGGTCGAGGAGCGAGGGCTTGGCGACCAGCAGCAGGCTGTTCGGCTTGTCGGCCGGCTGCCCGAGGAGCGGGGACGCAACCGCGGCGGCCAGCAGGGCGCAGGCGATGGCGAAGCGCCCCATGCGGCTAGTTGAAGGCCTGGATCCCCGTGATCGCACGTCCGAGGATGAGCGCGTGGATGTCGTGCGTGCCCTCGTAGGTGTTGACCACCTCGAGGTTGACGAGGTGGCGCGCGACGCCGAACTCGTCCGAGATGCCGTTGCCGCCCATCATGTCGCGCGCCATGCGCGCGATCTCGAGCGCCTTGCCGCAGGAATTGCGCTTAAGGATCGACGTGATCTCGACCGCCGCCGTGCCCTCGTCCTTCATGCGCCCGAGCCGCAGGCAGCCCTGCAGGCCGAGCGCGATCTCGGTCTGCATGTCGGCGAGCTTTCTCTGGATGAGCTGGTTGGCGGCGAGCGGCCGGCCGAACTGCTTGCGCTCCAGCACGTAGCTGCGCGCGCGGTGAAAGCAGTCCTCGGCCGCCCCCAGCGCCCCCCAGGCGATGCCGTAGCGCGCGGAGTTGAGGCACGTGAACGGCCCCTTCAAGCCGCGCACCTCCGGAAAGGCGTTTTCCTCGGGGCAGAAGACGCCGTCCATCACGATCTCGCCGGTGATCGAGGCGCGCAAGCCCACCTTGCCGTGGATGGTCGGCGCCGAGAGCCCCTGCGCGCCCTTCTCGAGCAAGAAGCCGCGGATCGCGCCGTCCTCCTTGGCCCACACCACGAAGACATCGGCGATGGGCGAGTTGGAGATCCACGTCTTGGAGCCGGTCAGGCTGTAGCCGCCCCGCACTCTCTTCGCGCGCGACTGCATCGAGCCGGGGTCGGACCCGTGGTTGGGCTCGGTGAGGCCGAAGCAGCCGATCCGCTCCCCGCTCGCCAGCCGCGGCAGGTACTTCTGCTTCGCCGCCTCGGTGGCGAACTGCAGAATCGGCAGCATCACCAGCGAGGACTGCACGCTCATCATCGAGCGATAGCCCGAGTCCACGCGCTCGACCTCGCGCGCGATGAGGCCATAGCTCACGTAGTTGAGCCCCGGGCCGCCGTACGCCGGCGGGATCGTCGGCCCGAGCATGCCGAGGCCGCCCATCTCGCGGAAGATCCCCGGCTCGGCCTTCTCGCTGCGGAACGCCTCCAGCACGCGCGGCGCGAGCCGCTTTTGGCAGTAGGCGCGCGCGGCGTCGCGCACCATGCGTTCGTCCTCCGAGAGCTGCGCCTCCAGCAGCAGCGGATCGTCCCAGGCGAAGCGGGCCTTGCGCGACGGCTTCTCGGGGGCGTTCATGCGGCGATTCTACCTGCGCGGGCCGGCGTCGCGGACGATCGCCGCGTAGCGCGCGCTCTCGCGGCGCAGGAATGCGCCGAACCCCTCGGGCGTGTCGATCCTCGGCAGAGCGCCCGCTCCGGCCAGTCCCGCGCGTGAAGCAGCGGCGCCGATGCCAGCAGGCCGCACAGCGCCGCCACAGCGGGGACGGCACGCCGCACGCTTGCTAATGCACCCGCTCGAGGATCACCGCGAGCCCCTGGCCGACGCCGATGCACAGGCTTACCGCGGCGTAGCGCGCTCCCGTCTCCTGCAGTTGCCGCGCCACCGTGAGCGCGAGCCGCGCGCCGGAGCATCCGAGCGGATGGCCGATGGCGATCGCGCCGCCGTTGGGGTTGACCCGCGGGTCGTCGAACTTCACCTGCATCAGCTTCAGGCACCCGAGCACCTGGCTCGCGAAGGCCTCGTTGATCTCGATCACGTCCATGTCCCTGAGCGCGAGCCCGGCACGCTCGAGCGCCTTCGGGATCGCGTAGGCGGGACCCACCCCCATGATGCGCGGCTCGACCGCGGCGGAGGCCGCCGCGAGGATCCGCGCCATCGGCTTGCGGCCGTTCCTGTCGCCCCAGCCGCGGCTCGCCACCACCAGCGCCGCGGCGCCGTCGTTCACGCCCGAGGCGTTGCCCGCGGTGACCACGCCGCCCTCGTACAGGGGCTTGAGCTTCGCGAGCGCCTCGAGCGTCGAGTCGCGCCGCGGATGCTCGTCGGCGCTGACCACCGCCGGCGGCGCATCCTTCTTCTTCTGGGGAAGGGCGAGCGGCAGGATCTCGCCCTGGTAGAACCCCTCGGCCTCCGCCCGGGCGTACTTCTTCTGCGAGCCGAGCGCGAATTGGTCCGCCTCGGCGCGGCTGATGCCGAAGTCCTTCGCCACGTTGTCGCCCGTCTGGGGCATCTGGTCGTCGCCGTACTTCGCCCGGATGCTCGGGTTGGTGAAGCGCGAGCCGATGGTGGTGTCGTACATCTTCACTTCGCGCGAGTAGGGCGACTCGCTCTTCGCGATCACGTAGGGCGCGCGCGACATGCTCTCGACGCCGCCGGCGATGTAGAGCTCCCCCTCGCCCGCGGTGATGGCGCGCGCCGCGTCGGTCACCGCCTGCAGGCCGGAGGCGCACAGCCGGTTCACCGTCACGCCGGGCGTGCTCGGCGGCAGCCCCGCGAGCAGCGCGGCGAAGCGCGCCACGTTGCGGCAGTCCTCGCCCGATTGCGACACGCAGCCCAGCACCACGTCGCTGATGTCCTCGGCCTTGACGCCGTTGCGCTTCACGACTTCCGCGATCACCTGTGCGGCGAGATCGTCGGGGCGCACGCCGGCGAGCTGTCCGGCGTGCCGGCCGATGGGCGAGCGGATGCCGTCGTAGAGGTAGGCGTCGAGCATGGCAGGGACCTAGGCTTCGGGGGTGAGCAAGGATACCCCCAGGCGCGCGCGGCGGCTCAGCCAGGGGCTCGGGCGGTAGCGGGGATCGAGGTAGGCCGCGTGCATCGCTTCCAGGATCGCGAGGACTTTCGCGGGGCCGACGGCATCTCCGAGCGCGAGCGGGCCCTTCGGATAATTGAGGCCCAGCATCACGGCGCTGTCGAGGTCTTCCGGCGTCGCGATGCCAGCCTGCGCGATGTCGCAGCCGATGTTGACGATGTGGGCGATGACGCGCTGGGCGACGAACCCGGGCGAGTCGTGGATCACGCAGACCGGCACTCCGTCGGCGGCGAGCAGGGCGTGGGCCGCCTCGCGCGCTTCGCGCGCCGTCACCGGGGTCGTCATGAGGGTGCGGCGCCGCGCGAAGCCGAGGAGCGGGTCCAGCGCCACCGTGCGCACCGGGTCGAGCCCGAGCTCGAGGGCGCTCGTCGTCGCGTCCTTGCCCAGCGGCGCCACGATGCAGACCGGCGCGGCGGCGGGATCGCGCTCGATGCGCGCGCCGAGTCCCGAGAGGAGCTCGGCGAGCTCGGGCACGCACCAGACCGCGGCGGGCTTCGCCGCGGGCGCCGCGGGCTCGGGGAGCTTCCCGGCGACGCCCTCCTTGCCGTAGGCGTACCACCCGCGGCCCGTCTTGCGCCCGAGCAGCCCCGCCGCGACGCGCATTTCGGCCAGCTGGAACGGCCGGTACTTCGGCTCCTGGAAGTACTGCTCGTGGACCGATTTCTGCGCTGCGTGGTTGACGTCCAGTCCCACCAGGTCCATGAGCGCAAACGGCCCCATGCGGAATCCGGCGGCCTCCACCAGGATCCGGTCGATGCTCGCGAAATCCGCGATGCCCTCCGAGAGCACGCGCAGGCTCTCGGGCACGTAGCCGCGCCCGGCGTGATTGACGATGAAGCCCGGAGAGTCCTTGCAGCGCACCGGCGTGTGGCCGAAGCGCCGCGCGAGCGCGCAGAGCGCCTCGCCCACCCAGGGCGCGGTGAGGGCGCCGTCCACGACCTCGACCACCTTCATGAGCGGGACCGGATTGAAGAAGTGGTAGCCCGCGACCCGCCCCGGGACGCGGCACACCGCGGCCATCGCCGTCACCGAGAGCGACGAGGTATTGGAGGCGAGGATGCACTCGGGCACGACGCTCGACTCGAGCTCGCGCAGCAGCACGCGCTTGGCGGCGAGGTCCTCGACGATCGCCTCGATCACCGTGTGGCAGGGCGCGAGCGCCTCCAGGGCGTCGACGACCTCGATGCGCGCGACCGCCAGGTCGACATCGTTCCAGGGGAGCCGGCCCTTCTTGGCGAGGCCCGCGAGCGTCTCCGCGACCGCGTCGTGCGCCGCCCGTGCGGCGCCGAGCTTGGCGTCATAGAGCAGCGTGCGCGCGCCGCACTGCGCGAGCACCTGCGCGATGCCGCGCCCCATGGTGCCCGCGCCGGCGACGCCGATGACGAGGTCGGGGCGCGAAGCGTCCAGCATGGCCGCAATGTAATGGAAAGCCCCGCCGCGGTGAAGGACGCTGCGGCCCAGTTTCGCGAGGCTATAATTGCCCGAACGCACGCAGAGGGGGGCGAGGCATGAAGTACCAGAAGATCCTTCTGGCTTACAACGGCTCCGCGGAGGGCAAGCGCGCGCTGTTCGAGGCCGCCGACCTGGCGGGATTCCTGCAGGCCGAGACGCACCTGCTGGCGGTGGCCAGCATGCCGCCGAGCCTGTTCCTCACCGAGGGCTTCGTGCCCGAGGAGCTGCTGGAAGAAGAGAAGAAGCGCACGCAGACCGTGCTCGACGAGGGCATCCAGACGCTGACGCAGAAAGGATTCAAGGCCGCCGGACACCTCGCCGTCGGCGAGCCGGTCGAGGAGATCTGCCGCGTGGCCAAGGAGGTCGGCGCCGACCTGATCGTGATCGGCCACAACCAGAGCACCTCGTGGGCGGCGCGCTGGTGGAAGGGATCCGTGGGGGCGTCCCTGCTCGACTACGCGCCCTGCAGCATCCTGATCGCGCTTTCACGGGGCTGAATCGCGTTGCAGCGCTTCGGACACAAGGGCCGGCTCGAGGACGAGCGCATGCTCACCGGCCGGGGACGCTACGTCTCCGACTGGAGCCTCCCGGGCCAGGCCTACGGGCATTTCCTGCGCTCGGACCGGCCGCACGCCGACATCGTCTCGCTGGACGCCTCGGCGGCGCTGGCGATGCCGGGCGTGGTCGCCGTATTTACGGGTCAGGACGTGCTCGCCGCGGGCCAGAAGCCCATGCCGGCGGCCGCGCCCATGAAGGGCCGGGGCGGCACCGATCAGCTCGTGCCGCCGCGCTACTCGCTCACCGCGGGCCGGGTGCGCTACGTCGGGGAGCCCATCGCGCTGGTGGTGGCAGAGAGCGCGGCACGGGCGCAGGACGCCGCGGAGGCGATCGCGATCGAGTACCGCGAGCTGCCGGCGGTGGTGACGGCGCAGCAGGCGATCGCGCCGGGCGCGCCGCAGCTGCACCAGGCGGCGCCCGGGAATATGGTGCTCGATTTCGTGGGCGGCGATGAGCAGGCGACGCAGGACGCGTTCGCCCGCGCGGCGAGGGTGGTGAGGCTCCTCGCGCACCACGCGCGCGTGGTCGGCAACCCGATGGAGCCGCGGGCGGCGACGGGCGCCTACGACGCCGCCGCCGACCTCTACACCCTGTACGCGACCACACAGGGCGCGGGCCCGATGCGGCTGCAGGTCGGCGCGATGCTCGGCGTGCCGCCGGAGAGAATCCGCGTCGTCGCCGAGGAGGTGGGCGGTGGCTTCGGCGTGCGCTTCAACGCCTACCCCGAGTACGGCGCGCTGCTGCTCGCGGCGCGCAAGCTCGGCCGGCCGGTGAAATGGGTGGGCACGCGCTCCGAGATCTTCGTCGCCGACGAGCAGGCGCGCGACGTCACGCACCAGGGGGAGCTCGCGCTCGATGCGGGCGGCCGGATCCTCGGCATGCGCTTCGAGTACCTGTCGAACGTGGGCGCGTATCTCGCGTTCACGGGCTCCTTCATCAACACGGTGAATCTCGTCAACGTGGTGAGCGGCGTCTACGACGTCCCGGCGGTGCACGTGCGTGCGAGGCTCGTCCTCACCAACACGGTGCCGACCGCGGCCTATCGGGGCGCGGGCCGGCCCGTCGCCTCCTACGCCATGGAGCGGCTCATCGACCAGGCGGCGCGCGAGACCGGCATGGACGCGGCGGAGTTCCGCCGCCGCAACTTCGTCCCGAGGTCCGCGTTCCCGTTCAAGATCGTCACCGGCTTCGTCTACGACTGCGGCGATTTCGAGGGCGTGCTCGACAAGGCGCTCGCGGAATGCGGCTGGAAGGGGTTCGAGGCGCGGCGCGCGGCTTCCGCGCGGCGCGGTCGGCTGCGCGGCCGCGGCATCGCCACCTACATCGAGGCGAGCGCGTCGGGCGGCTTCGCGCCCTACGACCAGGCCCACATCACGTGGGAGAAGGACGGCAGCGTGACGCTGCGCACGGCCTCGCACAACCACGGCCAGGGTCACGAGACCACGCTCGCGCAGGTTGTCTCGGGCGTGCTCGGCATCCCGCTCGAGCGAATCCGGCTGCGCACCTCGGAGCCCGATTTCTTCATGACGGCCAATCCGACCGGCGGCTCGAGGACGCTGCTCGGCATCGGCAGCGCGATGCATTTCGCCGCGCACGAGATCGTGAAGAACGGCACGGCACTCGCCGCGGAAGCGCTGGAGAGCGCAGCCGCCGACATCGAGTTCGAGGACGGGAACTACCGGATCAGGGGCACCGACCGCTCGATAGCGATCACGGCGCTGGCGGCGAGGTACCCCGGCCGGCTCGACCTCGACTACCGGGACCGACCCAAGGTGCCCTCCACCTTTCCCAACGGCTGCCACGTCTGCGAGCTCGAGATCGAGCCCGAGACGGGCGAGATCGAGATCGTCTCCTACGTCGCGGTGGACGACGCCGGCAACATCATCAATCACCAGATCGTCGAGGGGCAGATGCAGGGCGGCATCACGCAGGGCGCCGGCCACGTCCTCGGCGAGCACGCGGTCTACGATCGCGACACGGGACAGCTCCTTTCGGGCAGCTTCATGGACTATCCGATGCCGCGCGCTGTTCTCGTCAACAACCTGCGCGTGCTGGAGCACCCGGTGCCCACCGCCACCAACCCGCTCGGCGCCAAGGGCGTCGGCGAAGCGGGCGTCACGGGCTCGATGCCCTGTATCATGAACGCGGTGCTGGACGCGCTGCGCCAGGCGGGCGTCGAGCGCTTCGACATGCCGGCCTCGCCGCAGCGCGTCTGGGCCGCGCTGCAGGCGGCGAAATCGGGCGCGCGCGCGGCGCTCGCGGTGGAGAGCCTCGAATGAGGAAGCACTCGATCTACAGCGAATCGCGCCGGCGCTCGGCGGCACCTGGGCCGGTGACGGCGGCGCCGAAGCACGCGCGCATCAGTCCGAAGCTGCGGCGCCGCCTGACGGTCGCGAGCGCGATCTGGGCGCTGCTCGCCGTGGTCGCGGTCCTGCTGCTGCGGCCCGCGCCGGTCCCGCCGCCGCCGGAGGACGCCGAGACGCCGGCGCCGTTCTCGGCGGCCGAGGCGGCCGAGGCGGTGCGTCCGTCGGTGGTGCAGGTTCGAGGCTTCCGGACCGACACGCCGGACGGCAACGACATCGAGACCAGCCTCGGCACCGGCGTGATCATCCTCGAGTCCGGCGTCATCCTGACCAACCTGCACGTGGTGCACGGCGCGCAGCGGGTCCAGGTGACCTTCCACGACGGTCTTGTCTCGGAGGCTACGGTGACCGGCGTGCGTGCCGAGCACGACCTCGCGGTGGTGCAGGCAGCGCGGCTGCCCGATGACATCGTTCCCGCCACCCTGCGACCGACCGCGGGCCTCGTCCCCGGCGACCCCGTCGTCGCGGTAGGCTTCCCGTTCGGCATCGGGCCCTCGGTGACCTCGGGCGTGATCTCGGGCCTGGGGCGCGAATTCCGCTCCCTCAAGGGCGAGCGGATCCTCACCAACCTCATCCAGTTTGACGCCGCGGTCAACCCGGGCAACTCGGGCGGGCCGCTGGTGACCGGCGCGGGGGAGGTGGTGGGGATCGTCACGGGTATCATGAACCCTACCGAGCAGCGCTTCTTCGTCGGCATCGGCTTCGCGGTGCCGATCGAGAACGCCGCCGCCGCGGTCGGCATCCCACCCTTCTAGGCGAGCGAAAGCGGGCACCCATGCAAGGCACCGAGCACGGCGAGACCGCCTCGCTGATGGAACGGATCCTCTACGAGGTCAAGAAGATCGTCGTGGGGCAGGACCATTTCCTCGAGCGCGTGCTGGTCGCGGTGCTCGCGCAGGGGCACCTGCTGGTCGAGGGCGTGCCGGGGCTCGCCAAGACGCTGACGGTGAAGACGCTCGCGGCGACGGTGCGCGGCCGGTTCCGCCGCATCCAGTTCACCCCGGACCTGGTGCCCGCGGACCTCGTCGGCACGCGCATCTACAACCAGAGGACGGGCGAGTTCGCGACCTCGCTGGGGCCCGTGTTCGCGAACCTGCTGCTGGCCGACGAGATCAACCGTGCGCCCGCCAAGGTGCAGAGCGCGCTGCTCGAGGTGATGCAGGAGCGCCAGGTGACGATCGCGGGCGAGACCCACCGCGTACCCGAGCCCTTCGTCGTGATGGCGACGCAGAACCCCATCGAGACCGAGGGCACCTATCCGCTGCCGGAAGCGCAGATCGACCGCTTCATGATGAAGGTGCTGGTCGGCTACCCGAGCGAGGAGGAGGAGTTCGTGATCGTGGACCGCGTCACCGGCGCCGAGAAGGCGATCGCGGCGGTCGCCACCACCGAGCAGCTCGGCGCGCTGCAGCGGGAATGCCGCGAGGGCTACGTGGATCCCGCGCTCGTCAAGTACGCCGTGCGGCTGGCCAACACGACTCGCGACCCGGAGCGCTTCGGCCTCGCCGACATGGCGAAGTACATCGCCTTCGGCGCCAGCCCCCGCGCGCCGATCCACCTCATCGAGGGCGCGCGCGCGCTCGCCTTCCTGCGCGGGCGCGGCTACGCGCTGCCGCAGGACGTGGTGGATCTCGTGCCGGACGTCTTCCGCCACCGCCTCGTGCTCACCTACGAGGCGCTCGCCGAGGAGGTGAGCGCGGACCTGATCGTCCAGCGCCTGCTGCGCCACCTCCCGGCCCCCGAGAAGCCGCTGGAAGCCCATGTCAAGGTCGCCGCGCCGGGCTGAAGCCGTCCTGCGGCGGCTGGAGTGGACCGTCCTGCGGCGGCTCGACGGGCTGCTGCAGGGCGATTACCGGACGCTGTTCCGCGGCAACGGCCTGGATCTGGCCGACCTGCGCGAGTACCAGTACCACGACGACGTGCGCCACATCGACTGGAACGTCACCGCGCGCCTGCAGTCGCCCTACGTGCGCGAGTACCACGAGGACCGCGAGATCACCGCCTGGTTCCTGCTGGATTGCAGTCCCTCGCTCGATTTTGGCTCGCAGGCAAAGAAGCTCTCGGTGGCGGCTGAGCTCGTCGCGGTGCTCGCGCGGCTGCTCAGCCGTCACGGCAACCGGGTCGGGGCGATGCTCTATGGCGAGCGCGTGGACACGGTGATCCCGGCGGGCGTCGGGCGGACCCACGTGCTGCAGCTGCTGCACCGGCTGATGCGCCGGCCGCGGCTGGAGCGCTGCGCCCCTACCGACCTCGGCGTGCTGCTGCGCACGGCGCTGCCGCTGCTGCGCCGGCGCTCGCTCGTCTTCCTGGTGTCGGACTTCTTCAGCGTGCCTGGCTGGGCCGAGCCGCTCGGCATGCTCGCGCAGCGCCACGAGACGGTCGCGGTGCGCCTCTACGACCCGCTCGAGATCGAGCTGCCCGATCTGGGCCTCATTCCGATCCAGGACGCGGAGACGGGCGAGCTGCTGCTCGTGGACACCCACGACAAGGCGTTCCGGCGCCGCGTAGCGGCGCTCGCGGCCCAGCGCGAGCGGGAGCTGCGCTCGATCCTGCGCCGCTGCGGCGTGGATGCGCTCGAGATCTCTACGGGCGAGGACCTGGTGGAGGCGCTCGCG
>CAZOWR010000088.1:0-11448 GCA_964583645.1 uncultured Enterobacteriaceae bacterium | reverse complement strand
GCCGATCTGCGAGCACCAGGCGATCCAGCTCAAGCTCGGCGAGATGGCGACGCGCTGCGAGGCCGCGCGCCTGCTGGTGGAGAGCGCGGCCAAGGCCTACGACGCGGGCGAGCGCTGCGACATGGAGGCCGGCATGGCGAAGTACTTCGCCTCCGAGGCGGCGCTGGAGAACAGCGTCGAGGCGATGCGCATCCACGGCGGCTACGGCTACTCGACCGAGTTCAACGTGGAGCGCTACTACCGCGACGCGCCGCTGATGTGCATCGGGGAGGGCACCAACGAGATGCAGCGCATCATCATCGCCCGGCAGCTGATCGCGCGGAACCCGGCCTGATGGCGCCGCTCGCGGGCGTGCGCGTCCTCGCGGTGGAGGTGTACGGCGCGGGCCCCTTCGGCACCGCTCACCTCGCCGACCTGGGGGCGGAGGTCATCAAGATCGAGCCGCGCGAAGGGGGCGACGTCTCGCGCGGCGTGGGCCCGTACTTCCTCGGAGCCGACGACAGCCACTTCTTCCAGTCGCTCAACCGCAACAAGAAGTCGCTCGCGCTCGACCTCAAGCACCCGCTCGGGCGCGAGGTGCTGGAGAAGCTCGCGGCATCCGCCGACGGCCTGATGTGCAACCTGCGCGGCGACCAGCCGGGGAAGCTCGGGCTCACCTACGACGACCTCAAGTCCGCCAACCCGCGGCTCGTCTGCGCGCACCTCTCGGCCTACGGGCGCGACGGCGAGCGCGCCTCGTGGCCCGGCTACGACTACCTGATGCAGGCCGAGGCCGGCTGGCTCTACCTCTCGGGCGAGCCCGACGGGCCGCCCGCGCGCATGGGGCTCTCGGTGGTGGACTACTCCACGGGGACCACCTGCGCGCTCGCGCTGCTCGCGGGGATCCTGGAGGCGAGGCGCACGGGCAGAGGGCGCGACATCGACGTGTCCCTGTACGACGTCGCCATGCACCAGCTCAACTACCCGGCGGCGTGGTGCCTGAACGAGGGTCTCGTCACCGAGCGGGCGCCACGCTCGGCGCACCCGTACATCGCGCCCTCGCAGCTCTTTCGCACCGCCGACGGCTGGATCTTCGTCATGGCGCAGACGCAGCGCTTCTGGGAGCTGCTGTGCGAGCGGCTCGAGCGGGCCGACCTGAAGGACCGGCCCGAGTTCCGCGACATGGCGGAGCGCCGTGAGCACCGCGACGCGCTCACCGCGGTGCTCGACGGCGAGTTCTCGAAGCGCACCACGGGGCGGTGGCTCGAGCGTCTCGCGGGGACGATTCCCTGCGCGCCGGTCCACGACATGGTGCAGGCGCTGGCGAACCCGTACTTTCTCGGGCGGGGCGGGGTGCGGGTCTTCGACCACCCCGAGAAGCCCGGCTTCAAGCTCGTCGCGAGCCCGTTCCGCACCGGCGAGGCGCTGCCCGCGCGTCCGGCGCCCAAGCTCGGCGAGCACAGCGACGAGCTGCTGCGCGAGCTGGGCTACGGGACGGGTGAGATCGCGCGCCTCAGGCAGGCGGGCGCGATATGAAGCTCGAGGGGCTGCGCGTCGTAGACCTCTCGCTCTTCCTCCCCGGGCCGCTCCTCACCCAGTTCATGGCGGATCACGGCGCCGAGGTTGTAAAGATAGAAGCGGCGCACGAACCCGAGCCTAACAGGGAGAGCGGCGCGAAGCGCGGCGGGGTGAGCGTCTATTTCGCCAACACCCACCGCGGCAAGCAGAGCCTCGCTCTGAACCTCAAGGACCCGCGCGGCGTGGAGGTCCTGATGCGCCTGGCGGAGAAGTCCGACGTGCTGGTGGAGGCGTTCCGCCCGGGCGTCGCGCAGCGCCTGGGCATCGGCTATGCGGCGGTAGCGGCGCGCGCGCCGCGCATCGTCTACGCCTCGATCGCCGCCTTCGGCCAGAGCGGGCCGTACCGCGACATCGCCGCGCACGACCTCGCCACCGAGGCGATGACGGGGGTGCTCTCGCTCAACCGCGGCGCCGACGGCAGGCCGGCGCTGCCGGCGCTGGCGAATGCCGACATGCTCGCCTCGATGATGACGCTCTCCGGCATCCTCATGGCGCTGCTGCGCCGCAAGGACACCGGCAAGGGCGACTACCTCGACATGGCGATGGCCGACTGCCTGCTCGCGTGCCTGCCCAACAACATGGGCACGGCGATGGCCGAGCGGCGCCAGCCGGTGCTTGCCGAGGAGCGCGCGCTCGGCGGCAACGCCCTCTACAACATCTACGAGACGCAGGAGGGCGACTTCGTCGTGCTCGCGGGACAGGAGCTCAAGTTCGCGACCAACCTCTTCACCGCGCTCGGCCGCCCGGACATGATCGAGCTGTGCAAGCTGCCGCCGGGGCCGGGGCAGGACCCGGTGCGCGCCTTCCTGCGCGAGACCTTCCGCGCCAGGACCAAGGCGCAGTGGATCGAGTGGTTCGAGGGGCGCGACGTCGCCTTCGCGCCGATGCGCACGCTCCCAGAGGCGCTCGAGGATCCCCACTTCAAGGCGCGCGGCATGGTGACGCAGGACGCGCGCGGCTGGGACCACCTCGGCGTGCCGATCCGCTTCGCGGCCGAGCCCGGGCGGCCGCGCTTCTCGCTCGCCGCACACGGGCAGCACTCCTCCGGGATCCTGCGCGGCCTGGACTATGCGGAGGAGGAGATCGCGCGGCTGAAGGGGGAGGGGGTGGTGAAGGACGCGAGCGCGCAGGAAGTCGCCGCGCACGCCGGCGGTTAAAGTAAGCTGCGCTCGGGAAGGGAGATCCCATGTGCATCTTCACGGGCGAGATCGACCGAGTCTCCGACACGAGCATCTTCGCGCGCGCCCTCGGCGGCAGGCAGATCGTTGTCTACAGCATGGCCTTCGCCGCCGAGAGCCCGCTCGCCATGGTGCTGCCGCTCCCGGTCACGCCGGGATGCGGCGAGGACGCGCTGCGCTTCATCAGCCTCGAGGACTGCCCGGATTTCTTCGACGAGCTGCGCAGCGGCTTCCCGAAGCAGGGGTACGCGGGCGATCTGCTTGTAGGGGCCGCGGCCGCCGCCGAGCAGGCGCTCGAGGTGCATGAGGTCGGCGCCTACGAGGCCTCCTTCGTGCCGCGCCCGGAGGACTTCGGCCGGCTCGACGAGCGCTTCCGGCTGCCTGCGGAGATCTGGCTCGAGCTCAACCACTACCGCGACTGGGGTTTCGCCGTCTTCAAGCTCAAGGAGACGGAGCACGCGCGGGTTCATCCGATGGCGTTCGACTTTCCCCGGCGCGACCGCTCCAGGCTCTTCTTTCCCACCTTGCACGTGCACCACCGGCGCCTCGAGCGCAGCGCGCGCTTCGACCACACGCTGTATTGTCAGCCGGAGCCGGCGATGAACTGGCACCTGGGGGAGTGGGAGGACTCCGAGGGCCCTGCTTCGCTCTTCGTGCGCTGCGCGGCGGGCGCGCGCCTGCTCGACACGGCGGACGCGTGCTGGCGCGTGACGATCGAAGGGGTGCGCGAGAACCGCGACACCTGGCTCGGCGAGGGCGAGCGCGTGCCGTCGGCGGCGTGACCGAGGAGCTCGCGCGCGAGCGCCGGCTCGCCGAGTACCGGCGCATGCTGCACCTCGCGGGGCGCCTCGACCCCGGCCTCGAGCCCGCGCCGAGCGAGGCGCCGTGGACCGAAGCGGACCTGCGCGGCTTCGACTGGATCAGCGCGCTCGCCGCGAGCGGCCACGTGGGCGCGCAGCGCCTGCGGCAGCGGGCGCTCGGGCTTGAGCAGGCGCTCGATGCCCTCGCCGCGCGCGACCCGGCGCAGGTCAAGGCGCTGCTCGGGAGCTGTCCGCTCGCGGGCTTCGCGCTGGCGCGCCTGGAGCTCGCCAGGCCCGCGGCCGATCTGGATGCCGTATGCCGCTGGCTGCTTGTGAAGGATGTAGCCGGGAGGCCCGGAGAGATTGTCGTCGCCGCGATCGGGGAGCTGCAGGAGGCGGCCGGGATGGCGAGCGCCTGCGACCTTGCGGTGCTGCGGCGGGTGCTCGAAGCGCGGAACCGCGGCAGGATGCGTCTTGGAGACGCGCTCCATGAGCTCGCGCGCGCGCGCCTTGCCTCGGGCGACGCCGCTGGGCACGCGGGCGGCGAGCGCCTGCTCGCGCGCGCGGCGCGGCTCGGGTCGGACGAGGCGCGGGACGAGATGCTGCGCCGCAATCCGGACCCGGCGCAGATCTGCGACTGGCTCGATGCCGAGCGCGCTCCCGCGGTGGGCGCGGTGATCGTGGCGCTGCGCTCGCTCGGCGCCGCGATCGGGCCCGAGGAGCTGCTGATCCTCCGCAACGCCTGCTACCTCGGCCTGGCCGCGGGTCCCGGCGCCGTGCCGGAGCACGGTCGCGAGCCCTACCGCGCGCGGCTGTTCTACACGCTCGCCCGGCTCAAGCTCGGCGCGGCGCTGGAGCCCGAGCGTGCGGCGGGCGAGCGGCTGCTCGAGTGTGCCGCGGAGCTCGGCTCGCGGCGCGCGCAGCTCGAGTGCTACCAGCGCGAGCGCGATCCGCAGGCGCTCGCGAGCCGCCTCGGCGCGGGCGGCCAGGGTGAGGCGGCGGCGGCAGTGCGCGAGCTCGCCGCGATCGCGGGAGCGCCGGCGGAGGCCGACCTCGAGATCCTCGGCGACTCGATCCATCAGAAGGAGGAGAGCACGGCGGGGCTGCTCTACGCCTTCGCCAGGCATCGCGCCGGGGGGAGGCAGCTGCTCGAGCGCGCCGCGCAGCTCGGCTCGCTGCCCGCGAAGAGCGACCTCGTCGGCGCGGCGTTCGACGCTGCGGCCGACAAGCACGCGTTCGTGCACAGGTTCATCGAGCAGTATCCCAGGGCGCAGCCTATCGCCGAGCAGCTCTTCCTGCGGCTTGGCATGGCGCTGGAGCGCGAGGGCGCCTTGGCCGAGGCGCTCGGCTGGTACGCGAGGGCGCTCGGGCGCGAAGTACCGCCGGGCGGCGAGCGCGATCGCGATTTCTGCTACGCGGTGGCGACCGCCTTCGACCGGCGCTGGCGCGTGCACCGGCTCGACGTGCCGGCGCAGGCGCTCGCCTGGCACGAGCGCGGCATCGCCGCGGGCGAGGTGCGCTGCCTCGAGGGCTGGATCGACGCCTGCGTCGCCGACGCCATGGGTATCGCGGGCGACCCTCAGGCGGCGCTCGAGCGCGTGCAGCGCTACCTGGCATCGGGCGAGGGCACGGAGGGGACGCGCTGCCGGAACGTGCGGAGAAGTCTGATCGAGCGAGCCAGACGCCATTTGCCCGAGCCGGCCGGGAGCGACCAGGCCTTCGAGGGCGAGGAGGAAGCGGAGACCTGGAATTGGATCAAGGACCGAAGGAAACCCGAGCAACTGGCACGCTTCCTTCGCGTCTTCGCGGCGAGCGCGCATGCCGTCGAGGCGCGCCGCAGGCTTGCCGAGCTGGGCTACTTCATCGACCCGGGGCTCGCGTCCCGGTGGCTCCGCGTCGCCGTGCTGCTGGGGTCGCCTTCGGCGGCGGCCAAGCTCGGCGTGCTCGCGCTGCTCGGCCTCGGCTCGGAGCCGGATCCGCGAGCGGCGCGCGGATGGCTCGAACAGGCCGCGGCGCTGGGGAGCGGCTTCGGCCGCGCGGCGCGCACCGCCGAGGGCAGCCGTCTGCTTGGCCTGGACCCCGGCCCTGGCGCCCTGGAGGAGTCCGACGCCGACGGCAAGCTCGCGCTCGCTGCGATCGCGCTGTACGCGGGCGAGCGCGGGCGCGCCCAGGCCCTGCTGAGGGAGCTGGGGGGCGGCCTCGCCGTCGAGCGGCGTATGCGCGCGGTTCAGCTTGGCGAGACGGGGCGCTGCGGCCCGGCCGAGCTGCTCGATGTCGCCTAGAGAGCGGGTGGTGCGCCACGAACTGGGACAAGAAGTACGTCTACACGCGGCTCGGCTGCGGCGCGGA
The DNA here is from genome assembly GCA_964583645.1 of uncultured Enterobacteriaceae bacterium. GTDB lineage: Bacteria > Pseudomonadota > Gammaproteobacteria > Burkholderiales > SG8-39 > RBG-16-66-20. Next base: position 5,564 of record CAZOWR010000088.1, on the reverse strand, counting down.
CTTCTGCCTCCTGTGAGCCTGCCATGATCGGCGCCATCGCCGGGGACGTGATCGGCTCGCGCTTCGAGAGCTTTCCCGTGAAGACGACGCAGTTCGATCTCTTCGGCGGGCGCTGCACCTTCACCGACGACACCGTGCTCAGCGTGGCAGTGGCACACGCGCTCCTCCACGGGGAAGACTATGCTGTCGCGTTGCGTCGCTTCGGGCAGCGTCACCCGAACCGCGGCTACGGCAGCGATTTCTACGTGTGGATGCACAACGAGGCGGCCGGCCCGTACCGGAGCTGGGGCAACGGCTCGGCGATGCGCGTCTCGCCCGTGGGCTTCGCGTTCGACACGGTGGAGGAGGTGCTGCGCGAGGCCGAGCGCAGCGCCGCGGTGACGCACGACCATCCGGAGGGCGTCAAGGGCGCGCAGGCGGTGGCCCTGGCGGTGTTCCTCGCGCGCACGGGCGCGGGCAAGGCGGCGATTCGCGAGCAGACCGCGGGACGCTTCGGCTACGACCTCGGCCGCACGCTCGAGTCCATCCGGCCGCACTACGCGTTCGACGTCTCCTGCCCGGGCTCGGTGCCGGAGTCCATCATCGCCTTTCTGGAATCGGACGGCGTGGAGGACGCGATCCGCAAGGCGATCTCGCTCGGCGGGGACAGCGACACGATGGGCTGCATCGCGGGAGGGATCGCGCAGGCGTTCTACGGCGGGGTGCCCGACGGACTGAAGGCCGCGGTGCGCGACTACCTGACGCCGGACCTGCTGGCGGTCGTCGACGCGTTCGGCGCCCGCTACGGCTGCTGATGCGGCTGCTGCTCGTGCGCAACCCGGCGGCGGGCCGGGGCAGGGTGCGCAGGGCCTGGCCGGGCCTCGCGCGCGAGCTCGCGGTGGCGGGGCTGCACTTCGACGAGACGGCCACCTCTCAGCCGGGCGAGGCGATCGGACTCGCGGAGCGCGCGGCGCGCGATTACCACGGCGTGGTCGCGGTCGGGGGAGACGGCACCGTGCACGAGGTGGTCAACGGGCTCATGCGTGCCGGGGGCACTGCGGCCCTCGGCGTGATCCCGCTCGGCAGCGGGGACGACTTCGCCAAGCTGCTTGCGCCCGGAGGCCCGGTGGAGCGCCTCGCGCGCTGCAATCGGCGGCAGCTGGACGTGGGGCGCGTCACAGCGGGCGAGACGCGCTGGTTCGCCAACGGCATGGACATCGGCTTCGGCGCGCACGGGGCGAGGAACGTGCGCGCGGTGCCGCGCTTCCTCACGGGGCTGGGCGCCTACCTCGGCGCGCTCGTCCTGACGCTCGTGCGCTACCCGCTGCTCGACGTACGGGTCTCGCTCGACGACGCGCCGCCCTTCGGCCTCAGAACGGCCATGACCGCGGTGATGAACGGCACCACCTTCGGCGGCAGCTTTCGCGTCTGCCCCGGCGCGTGCGCGGACGACGGGGAGCTCGACCTGCTGCTGGTGGACGCCGTGGGGCGGCTTGAAATCCTCGCCCTGGTGCCGAAGATCATGCGTGGTGCGCACGAAGGCCATCCCCGCCTCAAGCTGCGGCGCGCGCGCAAGGTCACGATCGAGTCCGAGGCGCCGCTGCTGGTGGAGGCTGACGGCGAGATCGCGTTCGAAGACGCGCGGCGGCTGGAGATCGAGGTGCAGCCCGCTGCCCTGACGGTGCTCGCCTAGGCATGCCGTCGCAATCCGACGCGGCACGCTTCGCCCGCCTGCGCCGCACGGCCTACGCGCTCGGCGCCGCCGCCTTCGTGCTCGCCTTCTTTCACCGCGTCGCGCCCGGCGCGGTCGCCGCCGACCTGCGCGAGGCCTACGCGGCGAGCGCCACCACCCTGGGCTTCATCGCCGCGCTCTACTTCTACCCCTACGCCGCGATGCAGCTTCCCTCGGGCGTGCTCGCCGACTTGGCGGGCCCGCGCAAGCTCTTCACCGCGGGCTCGGTCGTCGCCGGCGCGGGGTCGCTCGTCTTCGCGTACGCGCCCGACGTCGCCTGGCTGCTCGCGGGCCGTGCGCTGGTGGGCCTGGGCGTGGCGGTCGCTTTCGTCTCGGCGCTCAAGCTCATCGCCTCCTGGTACCGCGAAGCCGAGTTCGGCACCTGGGTCGGCGTGCTGATGCTGATCGGCAATCTCGGCGGAATGCTCGGGGCGTATCCCCTCGCCTGGATCACGCAGTTCGTGAGCTGGCGGGAGGTGTTCGCCGCCGCGGGCGCGATCTCGCTCGCCGTGGGGCTGGCGATCTGGCTCTTCGTGCGGGACTCGCCGCGCGCGGCGGGCCTCGCGCCGGCGCACGGGGCGGAGCCGGCGCGCAGCCACGCCGGCTGGTGGGCCGGGGTGCGCGAAGTCGCGGCCAACCCGCATACCTGGCCGCTCTGCGTGCTGCACGTGGGCATGGTCGGCTCGTATCTCACGTTCGCGGGGCTCTGGGCGGTGCCGTATCTCACCGAGGGGCTCGGCATGACGCGCGCCGCCGCGACGCTGCACGTCACCGCGACGATCGTCGCCTTCGCCTTGGCCTGCCTCGTGGTGGGCGCCGCCTCCGACCGCATGCGCCGGCGCCTGCCGCTGCTGCGCGCGCTCGCGCTGCTCTACCTCGCCTGCTGGCTGCCTTGGGTGATGGGCTGGCGACTGCCCGCGGCGGCCTCCTATGCTGCGTTCGCGCTCATGGGCGCCGGCATCGCCGGGGCGAGCCTCGCCTGGGCGCTCGCCAAGGAGCTCAACCCGCCCGCGCTCTCGGGCACCGCGACGAGCCTGGTCAACGTCGGCGGCTTCCTCGGCACGGCGATATTCCAGCCGCTCGTGGGGTGGGTGCTGGACAGCGGCGGCGGCGTGGAGGCGCTCGACGACTACCGGCGAGCCGCAGCGGTGCTCGCCGCGGTCGCGCTCGCAGGCGTGGTTCCGGCCTTCTTCGTGCGCGAGACGCGCTGCCGCAACGTTTACGCCGAGCTTCGGGGCCGCGGGTCGTAATCAGGGCAGTCCGTGCGTAATTGCGTAGTTGGACCAATCTCCGGATAATCCGCCCCTTCGTTCCTCCCCGAGGGGAGTAGCTTCCAGCGGCCGCAAGGCCGCCTGCAGCGGCGTCGTCAATACGGGATCGCATCCCCGGCGCCGGTGGCGTGGCCCCGCCCGGGCCCGCAAGCCAGACCTCGCCGGCCACGGCGGGGCAGTCCCCTGATCGCGCTCGGATGGAGGCGGTGCGGTTCGCGAAAAGGGGACGTCATGGAAACGCTCGCAGGCGCGGCAACGGCATTCCTCATCAGCGCGGCATTCGTGGTCGCCGCGGGCATCGGCCTGGCGCGCTACGGCGACGAGCTCGCCGAGAGCACCGGCTGGGGCAAGCTCTGGGTGGGGACGCTGCTCGTCGGCATCGCGACCTCGCTGCCCGAGGTCACGGTCAACATCTCCGCGGTCTGGCTCGAGGACTCGCCGGGCCTCGCCCTGGGCAACGTGATGGGCGCGGACATGATGAACGTGTTCGTGCTCGGGTGCGTGGCGCTCGCCTTCGGCGTGGGCAACCTCTTCGGCGGGCAGGGCAGGGACACCGAGCTCCTCATCCTGCTCGGCCTCGTGCTGGTCGCGCTCGCACTCGCCTTCGGCGTGCTCGGCGACGTCAAGCTCGGGCCCGCGAGCCTCGGCACGGTCCTCATCCTCGCCTTCTACCTCGCCGGCATGCGCGCCGTCTACAAGGCGGGGCGCACCGAGATGCACCTCGCCGACGTCCCGGCGCCCACCGGCAGCGCGCGCAAGGCCTGGATCGGCTTCCTCGTCTCGGTGGCCGTGGTGATCGTGGCCGGGCGCTTCCTCGCGGCGAGCGCCGACCGCATCGCCGAGATCTCGGGCATCAGCGCGAGCTTCATCGGCGTGCTGCTGGTGTCGATTGTCACCACGCTGCCCGAGGGCTCGGTGACCGTCGCCGCGACCCTGAGGCGCTCCTACGGCATCGCCATGGGCAACGTCTACGGCAGCAACGCGTTCAACGTCACGATCCTGTTCTTCTCCGACCTCTTCAGCGAGGCGCCGCTGCTCGCCAAGATGCAGGCGGCGCACTACGCCGCGGCCGCCGGCGCGCTCGTCCTCATGACGATGGGCTACCTCGTCTGGAAGGGGGTGCAGAGGCCGGCCTACGCCGGGGCGAAGGTGCTCGCGCCCGCGATCCCGGTGGTCTACCTCGGCGCGCTCTACCTCGTCTGGACGCTGGCGAAGGCCTGAGGCGGCCTCAGGGCGCGCGGTAGGCGCCGACCGCGACGACGAAGGGGCCGACGCGCCGGAAGAAGGTGTGCTTGGGCCGCTCGGCGCCGTCGCAGGGGCTGATCCAGCGGTACTCGACCCAGCCCTCGCCGGCCTTGGCGGCGAGCGTCAGCATCTCGACGATGTAGAGCCGGCCCTCGGGGTCGATCGCGCCCATGGCGTTGGTGCCGATCGCCTGCGGGAAGGCGCCGTTCACCCAGATGTTGCCTCGGAAGTCGAGCACGAAGACGTAAAGGTCGCGCTCGACCCACGGCGCTTCCATGAACTCCGGAAAGGCGCGCTGCGGGCCGTGCGTCTCGAGGTGCGCCGCGGCCTTGCGCGCGAGCGCCTCGGCCTCGGCCTCCGAGGCCGGGGTGCAGGGCGCCTGCGCCAGCGCGGCCGACGCGAGGGCGAGCGCGGCGAGCGCCGCTAGAGCCAGTCGGGGCAGGGCAGCCCCTTGGATCTGAGAAACGCCGGGTTGAAAAGCCTGGACTGGTAGCGCGTCCCCGAGTCGGCGAGGATGGTCACCACCGTGTGGCCGGGGCCGAGGTCGCGAGCGAGCCGGATCGCGCCCGCGACGTTGATGCCGCTCGAGCCGCCCACGCACAGGCCTTCCTCCTTCAGCAGCCCGAAGACGATCGGCAGCGCCTCCTCGTCCGGGATGCGGTAGGCGTCATCGAGCGGCGCGCCCTCGATGTTCCTCGTCACGCGCCCCAGCCCGATGCCCTCGGTGATCGAGGAGCCCTCGCTCCTCAGCTCGCCGTGCCTGATCCAGTCGTACATCGCCGCGCCCATCGGGTCGGCGGCGGCGGTGCGGATGGCGCGGTTCTGCTGCTTGAGGAACATGCTCACCCCGGCGAGGGTGCCGCCGGTGCCGATCGCGCAGACGAAGCCGTCGACCTTCCCTTCCGTCTGCGCCCAGATCTCGGGCCCGGTGCTGGCCACGTGGCCGTCGCGGTTGGCGGTGTTGTCCCACTGGTTGGCCCAGAGCACGCCGTTCGGCTCGCGCGCCGCGAGCTCCTGCGCCAGCCGCTCGGAGACGTGCACGTAGTTGTTCGGGTCCTTGTACGGCACCGCGGGGACTTCCTTCAGCTCCGCGCCGCACAGCCGCAGCATGTCCTTCTTCTCCTGGCTCTGCGTCTCGGGGATCACGATCACGCTGCGGTAGCCGCGCGCGTTGCCCACGAGCGCGAGCCCGATGCCGGTGTTGCCCGCGGTGCCTTCCACGACGACGCCCCCGGGGCGCAGCAGCCCGCGCTTCTCGGCGTCCAGGATGATGTAGAGCGCCGCGCGGTCCTTGACCGAGCCGCCGGGGTTGAGGAACTCGGCCTTGCCGAGGATGG
>CAZOWR010000087.1:0-11518 GCA_964583645.1 uncultured Enterobacteriaceae bacterium | reverse complement strand
GCCACCCAACGTCATCGTGTTGAACCCCACGCCCGCGGGCTTGAGCGCCAGTCCGGTCACCAGCGTGACCGGCTGCAGCTGGTAGGCGACCCACGCCACCCAGCAGACGGCGGCGAACATCAGCACCGCCACGATGCGCCAGAACCACTCCCGCTCGGAGCGCCGCGGCGCCACGGCCCGCACCTCGAGCGGCACCGCGCCGCCGCTCGCTGCGGCGTCCGCTTGCCGCCGGTCGAGCTCCTGCAGCATCCGGTTGATGACGCTCACGGCGGCGCGTCACTCTTCGGCGCGTCGCAGCGTAAGTCGCGGCCACCACCAGGGCTCGGGCGAGCTCGCGGCCGGCGTGTCCTGCGCCGCGACGCGCACGTGCCTGCGCTGCACGCTCCCGCCGCCCTCGCCGTAGACCAGCAGCAGCGCCTTGTGCATCAGGATGTTGATGAGGCGCGGCACGCCCCGGCTGGCGCGATGCAGGCAGCGCAGCGCGCCCGCTCCGAGCGCCGGCAGCCGCACGCAGCCCGCGACCCGCAGGCGATGCGCCACGTAGGCCTCGACCTCGTCGCGCTCAAGCGCCTTCATGCGGTACTCGAAGGTGATGCGCTGGCGCAGCTGCCGGATCGACTCCTGCGCGAGCTTGCGGTCGAGCTCGGGCTGGCCGAACAGCACCACCTGCATGAGCTTGCGCTTTTCGGTCTCGAGGTTGGTCAGCAGGCGCAGCGCCTCCAGCGTCTCGAGCGGCATCGCCTGGCTCTCGTCCATGCAGAGCACGACGCGCCGGCGGCGCCGGGCATGGTCGAGCAGCGTGCGCGTGAGCGCCTTGAGCAGGTGGTGCTGATCGAGGCCGGCGTCGCTGCGTGCCCCCAGCTCCTCGGCGAGCGCGAGCCAGAGCGCGCGCGGCTCGACGTTGGGATACGGCAGGTAGGCGGAGGCGCAGCCCGCGTCCAGCGAGCCGAGGAACTTGCGGCAGAGCAGCGTCTTGCCGGTGCCGACTTCGCCGGTGATCTTGATGAAGCCCTCGCCGTTGGCGAGCGCCACGAGCAGGGTGTTGAGCGCCTCCTGCGTGCCGCGGCACGGGAAGAAGAAGCTGGTGTCCGGCGTGATGCCGAAGGGCGGCTCGCGCAGACCGAAGAACCGGAGATAGTTCATTGGCGGGGCTGCCCGCCGAGCGTCTCGAGGCGCTCGCGCGCGCTGCGCAGGCCCTCGTCCCAGTCGCGATCCGACTTCAGGAGGGTGGGCTTGAGAAGGATCACCAGCTCCTTCTTGCGCAGGCTGCGGTTGGCATTGCGCAGCAGGCCGCCCAGGCCGCCCTCCGACACGCCCGGCAGGCCGCCGCGGTTGTCCCGGATGTCCACGCTCATCAGGCCGCCGATGGCGACGATGTTGCCGTCGCTGACGCGCACGATCGTGTCGGTCTCGTTGACGTTGCTCTTGGCGAGCGGCAGCGTGATGGTGGCGATCTGCGCGCCGAGGTTGATCACGCGGGTGCTCTCGCTCACGTCGCTGATGGAGGGATGGATGTGCAGGATGATGTTGGCCCCCTCGTCGATCTGCGGCGTGACATCGAGCAGAATCCCCGAGAAGAAGGGTTGCACCGTGACCGTCGGCGACTGCTGGGTGGAGGTCCCGGTGGTGACCGTGGTCGTCGTGATGTTGGTGACGAAGAACTCGTCGGTGCCCACCTTGAGCACCGCCTTCTGGTTGTTGAGCGTCGCGATGCGCGGGCTGGAGAGCACCTGCACGTTGCCCTGCGACTCGAGGAATTGCAGCAGCGCGGCGAAGTTCGAGGTCTGCAGCGCGAGGCCGAACACGGCGCCCGCGGGGTTCGCGGCCGCCAGGCCGAGCGCGGTCGCCGAGGCCGACAAGGCGCGCCCGGCGGGATCCGCGGTCACACCGCCGCTGGTCAGCGGCTGCCCTCCGGCGCCGAGCGCCGTCGCGGTGGCGGGCGTGCCGCTGCTCGAGAGCTGCCCGACCGCGATGTTGGGTCCCGAGTTGCGGAACGCGGCCCAGTTGACCCCCGCCTGGTAGGCGTCCGAGAGCGTCACCTCTACGATCTTCGCCTCCAGCATCACTTGTCGCTCGACCGCGATGCGAGTGGCGCGCAGATACTGCTCTACCGCGCGCAACTCGGCCGGAAAAGCGCGCACCACGACGACGCCGGACTGGGGCGTCACGACGACCGAGCGCCCCTCGCCCGCGCCCACCAGCGCGGTCAATGCCGTCCTCAGGTCGGCCCAGAAGTCGGACTGCTGCTGGGTCGTCACCCGGCTCGACTCGAGCGAGCGGGACACCTGGGTCCCCGCCGGCTGCGGCGCGGCCCCCTGCGAGGTGGCGCCCGAGACGCCGGCTCCGCTGGTGTCGGAGACCGCCCCGGACTGCACCCGCACGTCGGAAATCCCGCGCCGCTGCCCGGGCAGGTAGTTCACCTGGAAGATGCGCGTCTGCAGCCCCGCGGGCTGCACGAAGATGCGCGTGCCCTCGGCGCGGTAGTCGTAGCCGTAGAGCTCGCGCAGCGAGTCGAGCGCCTCGCGGATCGTCACGTCCTTCAGGTTCACCGAGATCGTGCCGGAGACGCCGGGATGCAGCAGCATGCTGTAGCGCGTGCCCGCGACGATGGACATGAACACCTGCGCCGCCGGCGCGTTGCTCACCGAGAGGTCGAAGCGCGGCTCGATCGGCCGCCCGCGCAGCTCGGGCATCTCCATCCTCGGCGGCGGCAGCAGCGCCTGATCGACCGACGCGGGCGGCGCTGCCGGCTTGCGCGCCGGCGATGGCGCCACCGCGCCGAGCAAGGCGCCGTCGACGCCGGAGGGCGGCGGCGGGGGCGCCGCGCAGCCCGCGAACGCGAGGACCGTGATCCATGCGGGCAGTCGATTCATGGCGCGCCCCTCCGGGCCGGCGCCGCGCGGCGGCGCACCGGCTGCTTGTCGACTCCCGGGTAAAGCTTGAGCGTCTCGGTCCGCTCCCCGCTCTTCAGCACGACCTCGGTCTCGCTGACGCGCACCAGCGTCGCGTCGCGAAACTTTCCCCCGAGCGGCACCGTCTCGCCGTCGATCACCGCGAGCTTGCGACCCGAGGAGATGACCACCGACTGCAGCTGTGGCCCGGCGGGCTCGCCGGCGCCCGCCGCGAGCGCCGCGGCGCTCGGCGGGCGCGTCGGGTCGGCGAGCGGCTGGGCGCACGCCGCCCTCGCCGCGGCGCACGCCGCAAGTCCGAAGCAGGCGGTGCGCGGCGCCGTCATACCCGCATCCAATCCCGGTCCAGGCTCAGCGTGTAGACGGTGAGCTTGAGCAGCGCCCGCGGGTACTCCTGCACCGCGAGATCGAGCTTGCCCCAGTAGAGCTGCGTCGGCACGCGCTCCGTCTCGGCGAGGTAGGCGAGCAGATCGAGGTAGGGCGCGGCCACCGTGATCTCGATGCCGTGGCGAAAGATCAGCGCCTCGGGGGCGGGCGCCGGCGCCGACTTGCCCGCGGCCGGCTTGGGCGCGCTGCCCGGCTGCTCGAGGATGCTGGCGGCGGGAAGCGTCCTCAACTCGACGAGCTCGACGCGACGATGGCGCCCGAGCAGCTCCTCGAGGACGCGGCGCATCTGCTCGGGCGTGGTGAGCCCCTTCTGCTCCGCGGCGACCGCAGCCTCGACCGCCGCGATCTTCCCCTTCAGCTCGTCCAGGCGCCGCTTCGCGTCCCGGTCGGGATCGGCGGCGCGCGCCGCGACCAGCTGGTGCATCTGCGCCTGCACGGTCTTCAGCTCCGCCTGGCGCTGCGCGATCGCCGCGGCGTGCTGGCGCTTGCGATCGCTCTGCGGCTTGAGCAGCGCGGCGTCGAGCACGGCGAGCACGCCGAGCACGAGCGCGCCGAACAGGAACCCCCGCTGTCGCAGCGAATACGCGTCGACCCTGTCGGCGAGCTGGCGCCAGCGCTGCGCGATCACGAGCCCACCCGGGATGCGGGCGCGCGCGGCTCCGCGGACCGCCGCGGCACCAGCACCGAGAACTCTACATAGCGGTCCGGCGCCTTGCCCTCGGGCGCCTTGCCCTTCTGCGCCGCGCCGGCCCCGGCTTCCGCGGCGGGCCTGGAGGCGCTCAGCCTGAGCTCCGCTACGGCGCGCCCCTGCATCACCGCCTCGCTCGAGAGCGCCCGCAGGTAGAGGGGTACCAGGTGCGCTTGCAGCGCCCGCCCCCGGACGCTCACGACGCCTTCGGCATCCCCGATCGCGATCCCGGTGAGCCACACGCCGGGGACCGACTGGCGCGCGAACGCCACCAGGTACTGCGAAAAGCCCTCCACGCTTCCGAGCTTTTCCGTCCTCAGCCGTTCCATCAGCCGCTGGCGCGCCTGCAGCCGCCCCTCCGCGCGCGCGAGCTCCCCCTCGAGCAGCTTGCTGCGCCCCTGCGGAGAAAGGTCGCGCCCGAGGCGGACCAGCTGTTCGCGCTGCTCCTTGGCGCGTGCCTCGAGGTCGGTGGCCGCGCGCTTGAGCGCCGCCGTCTGGTAGAGCGCGTAGGCGTAGAACGCGAGCGCCCCGGCGACGATCACCGCGAGCGACTGCAGCATGGTGCGCGCCGAGAAGTGCTTCTTGCGCTTGAGGAAGATCGGGTTGTAGAGGTTGATCTGCTGGCTCACGGCTGGAGGCCTCAGAGCGCCTTCGACTCGTGGCGCAGCGAGGCGCCGATGAGGTGGAACAGGCGCCCGCGCTCGGCGGGCGGGAGGTCCGCGGCGCCCAGCGCGAGCGCGCGATCGAGGTCGACCCGCTCGACGGTTACCCCGAGGTTCGCCCGCACGTGCTCCAGCAGCCCGGTCTCCTGGGGCTCGGGACCGAGCAGCAGGCGGGTCACCGAGATCGTCCGGTACTGGCGCTCGAAGTGATCGAAGGTGCGCTGCAGCTCGAGCACGACGCGGTTGAAGAGCGCCTCGCGCGCCTCGCCCGGGGCGGCCGAGGCGATCTGGCCGAGACCCAGCTCGATGCGGCGCGCGAGATACAGCTCCGCGCGATAGTTGACCGTCAGCAGGCCGTACTCCTGCTCGAAGTGCAGCAGCGCGAGGCCCTGACCCTCGGTCTCGAACAGCGCCGCGACGTTGCGCTGCGCCGTCTCGGGGATGTCGATCACGGAAAGCGGGATGCGTGCGTCCTCGAAGGACTTGATCACGCCCTTGATCGCCTCGTTGCGCGCGGCGACCGCGTACATCGAGTGACCGCGCGCGGCGGCGGTGGCGCCTTCGGGCGGGATGTCGAGCACGTCGATCGTCGCGTCGTCGACGTGGTAGTCGAGCATGTCCTTGATGCGCCAGCGGATGGCGCTGCGCAGCTCGGCCTGCGGCACCGCCGGGGCGTCGACCAGCAGCAGCTGGTACTGGCCGGGCTCCAGCACCGTGAGGCACTGCCGGCGCTCGAAGTGCAGCTCCTTCGCCAGCCGCTCGGCGGACTGCGCGCCCTCCCCGAGCGTGCGCACGCCGCACCGCGTGACCACCGACTTGCCCTCGGGCGCATGGCGGCCGAACGCGAAGCGCATCTCCGCGGCGGACATGGCCACCGCCAGCCAGCCAGGCTCTCTTTTCAACGCTCTGCGCCACATTCCTGGTCGCCCGCCCCGACTTTACTTGAAATTATGATTATAAAACATTGTCTTGTCAACGTTATTTCCAAGCCGTGACGGTATCGGATTGTCCTGACGAGAACCCCGGCTCAGTTGCTTGCAGCGCTCGCACGCAGTTGCCGCTCGACATAGTGCGGCCCTGGCGCCGCCGCGGGGCATCCCGCCGTGTCGTTGCAGCCCGTGGCGACGACGCTGTACACCAGGATCGGCGTGGAAGTGGCCTCGGTATGCGAGCTGGACGTGCAGCTGACGTCCGCCCGGAACCCGGCCAGGTCCCCGGTGAAGGTGATGCTCGCTCCAGCGCAACCCGGTCCGACCAGCGCCTGGCGCAGGCCGTACTCGACGCCCGCCCGCGCCGCCTGGTAGGCCTTGGGGGCGAGCAGGTCGAGCGCCGCCCCGGACTGCTGGGTCACCGACGTGGTGACGAGGGCGGCGCCGAACACCGCGAGCATCACGAGGACGATGACCGCGGTGACCGCGCTGAAGCCGCGTACGCTACGGGACATTGCTGACGTGCGCCTCGTGATAGAGGAAGACCGTCTCGCCGGCGCGCGTCAGTTCCAGCCTCACTGCCACCAGGCCGCGCGCCTGCAGCGGCAGCAGCGTGTACTCGATGGTGCACGCGGTGACGTAGTTCGCGAGCACATTGACCGCAGCGCCCCCGTAGGCGCCGGTGGGCTGCGCCGCCGTGATGCTGTAGTTCGCTACGCGGCGCAACTGGCCCGTGCCGTCGCCGTTCACCGCCGCGCCCGCCGCGCACTCGTAGGTCACGGGACCCGAGACGACCTGAAAACGACGGCCCGGCGACTCGAGGGGGAAGAGCTTCGCCGCACCGAGCGCGATCCGATCCTCGTCGCCCGCCGGGCCCCCGTTGGCTGTGAACGTGCCGACCGTAGCGCTGTTGTCCCCTGCGTAGGCGTCCGCGCCCGAGATGCCGAGATTGTGGATCACCACGCGGTCGCCCGCGGCGACCGTCTGGCCGGCGACCGTGCTCAGGCGTCCGATGGTGTCGAACTGCGCATCGGCCGCCGCGAAGTCCAGGGGGTCCTCGCCGACCGAAGGCGCGTCCTTCAGCTCGGCGCGGTACCTGCCGCCGGTCCGGGTCGCGAGCAGCTCGAGGTAGGTGGTGCTTCCCACGGCGGTCGTGCGCACGCTGTTGGGGAGCGCGCCGCGCACGTCGCGCGCGAGGCGCCGCAGCGCCGTGTCGGCGACATCGGTGAGCTCGGCGCGGCCCTGGGCGGCGAAGTAGCCCTGCACCGGTCCCACGATGAACACCGCGGCGACGGCCGACATGATCGCGAGCAGCGCCACCGTGACGACGAGCTCCACCAGCGTAAAGCCGCGGCCCCCGATGTGCCTCACGGGGTGCAGCTCCCGCTGAAATCGAGCCGGTAGCCCGCGAGCACGACGGTCGCGGCTGCCGGGGAGGTCGTCGGTCCGGTGACCGTTACCGTGACGAGCTTGGAATCCGCGGCGGGCACCGCGGAGAGCGCGCTCGTGGCGACCGAAACGCTCACGTTGTAGTTCTCCAGGCCCGAGATCGGTGTCCCGCCGTCGATGGTGAAGATACCGGTGGTCGAGAATCCGTGGTAGTCGCTGACGTCGTCGAAATTCTGGCGGTTGGCCTGCGTCGCGGCTCCGCTGAAACCGCCGCTCGGGTTGCAGAAGGCGGCGAGCTGGATCTCGTCGAGCAGGGCCTCGGCCGCCGCGAGCGCCTGCTTGGAAGCAAGGGGATCGGCGCTCCCCCGCACCGAGGTCTGGAAGACGAGCAGCACGCCCGCGAGCCCGACCGACATCACCACGATCAGCACGATCAGCTCGAGCAGCGAGAAGCCGCGCGCCGTCTCAGGGGTGGACATAGCCGGTGCCCGGCTCTACGGAGAACGAGTACGTGCCGTCGCCCGTCACGCTGACCGCGAGCGTCGCGCCCGGCGTGGCGCCCGCCGAGGTCAGGTACTCGCCCAGGGAGCTGAACTGGAAAGTGAAGGGCACGGCGGGCGTCGCGATGCTCGTCCCGGAGGGGACTTCGAGCGTGAAAGGTGTCTCTCCGGTAGGCGAGGTGACGCCGTCGGTTCCGGGGCAGGTCGTGGCGGTGCCCCGGTAGAGGCGCACGTCGGTGGCGGTCATGTGGACGCATACCGCGCGCCGCTGCGCGATCGCTGTCTTGCGCGCGTACTGCGTCTGCGCGAGCAGCTGGTCGTAGAACGCTCGCGTGCTCGCGAATGAGCCCGCGAGACGCGAGGCGGCGTACACGGAGAGAATGCCTACCAGCACGATCACGATCACCAGCTCGGGCACGGTGAAGCCGGCTGGACGCGATGCCAGCGAACCAAATGAAACGGGGAGCGTCCTCAAGCCCGCTCCCCGCTCTCGTCCAGGATGGTCACGATCGGCGCGTGCGCCGGTGTCCTTCCTCCGCAATATTTCCCGAATCCCGTTCGCTCTCAGGCCGTCGTGGTAACGGCCACCACGGAGACTCCTACGTTAGCCGTGCCACCGCTCGCGCTGTACTCGACGGTACAGGCCATCACCGATCCGTTCCCGGCCGGATTCCCGGTGCCACTGATCGAGGTGCCGGTTGGCAGCGACCCACCCGTCATTAGGGTATCCATTACGCCGTTAGTGCAAGTGTTGACAATGATCGCGTTCGAGTTGCCCGCGACTTGAGCTGCGTAGTTAATCGCGGCTCCCGAGGCGATCGCGCCCGCGATGCCATTGGTCGAGGCCGTACGCGCGTCGGAACTGAGATCCACGAACCGCGGAATCGCGGTCGCGGCGAGAATTGCGAGGATCGCGATGACGACGATCAGCTCGACCAGCGTGAAACCTGAAACCCGTCTCATGTTTCGCTCCCTTGTGCTTGAGCTACCTACGTTTTCACTCTAGCACAATCAGCCTCGTCCTGCTGTGCAATGTACCACAACCGGACGAAATGACAAATCCGGCCTGGCGAAATACGACATTGCCGCGGACTCAGAACAGGTGGTGTGACGGGAAATTCCGTTGCCAGCTCAGGGCTCCGAGCGCCAAGCGTAGGCCTCTACGGGCCGGACGGTAAGTTCGGACACCTCCCGGAAACTCGCCCCGCGCACTCCCGCTTGGCCGGATCCGATCCGCGCCACGGTCCGGAACCGGATCTCCGCCTTGCCGCCGGGCCCAGGCTCGAAGAATCGCACCAGCCGCGGGACGTAGACGAGCTGGCGCGTCTTCAGATCGAAGTACCAGGAGCCGGGGGTAAGCTCCACCTCACCCGCATCCGGAATCTCCCCCCTGTAGTTCCCGGGAACTTGCGCAAGCCAGCCGAAAGGATTCTCGTTCTCGAGGGCCGGCAGCCCCTCGAGCCCCCCCTTCACGAGGTGCGCCGACGCACGCAGCGCGAGCGCGCTGCGCATGGCCGCGATCGTCTGCTCCATCGCCGTGCGCTCGGCGTATTCCTGGTAGCGCAGGAAGCGCTCGAGCACCACCGATCCCACCACCGCCACCACGCAGATGACGATGATCAGCTCGAACAGCGTGAAGCCGTCCCCGGCGCGGGTCCGGCCCATGCTACTTCTTCAGCATCACCCTACCGAGGTCCCACATCGGCAGCAGGATCCCCAGCGCAAGGACGAGCACGAACCCGGCGAGGAACACGATCAGGATGGGCTCGATCTGGGAGGCGAGCGACTTGACGTCGTAGTCCACCTCCCGCTCGTACATCCCGGCAACCTCGAAGAGCAGGCTGTCGAGCTCCCCGGTCTCGTCGCCTACCGCGACCATCTGCAGCACCACCGGCGTGAACACCTGGGTGGTGACCGCGGTGCGCAGCACGCTCTCGCCGCGCTCTACGCCGTCGCGCATCTGCGTGATGCGCTGGCCGAGGAAGTCGTTGTCGGTCACGCGCCCCACGACGCTGAGGGCCTGCACCACCGGCACCCCGCTCTTCAGGCACAGCGCGAAGCTGCGCGCGAAGCGCGCGAGCGACGCCTTGAGGATGATCGGACCTGCGACCGGGATGCGGAGCTTGAACCGGTCCCAGGCGTAGCGGCCGGCGCTCGTCGCCACCCAGGCGCGCCAGGCGATCACGCCGCCGATCGCGCCCGCGAGCAGCAGCGGCCAGGACTGCACCATGAAGTTGGAGAACCCGATCAGGATGCGCGTCATGAGCGGCAGCTGCGCGCCGAACTGCTGGAACACCTTGGCGAACACCGGGATGACGAGGATGTTGACGAGCACGATCGCCGCGGCCATCGCCGCGACGACGAAGGCCGGGTAGCGCAGCGCCGCCTTGATGCGGTCGCGGATGTCTTTTTCGAACTCGATGTGCTGCGCAAGGCGCAGGAACACGTCCTCGAGCAGCCCCGTGGTCTCGCCTACGCGCACCAGGCTCACGTAGAAGGGCGAGAACACGCCGGGGTGGCGCAGCATGGCGCTTGAGAGCTCGCGCCCGGCGTCCAGGCTCTGCCGCAGGTCGGCGATGACGCGCGCCATGGCCGGCTTGACGGTCGATTCCTGCAGCCCGGCGAGCGCCTTCAGCATCGGCACGCCGGCCTTGAGCAGCGTGTACATCTGCCGGCTGAAGAGCATCTGGTCGACGAGGTCGATCTTCTCCTCGAAGAACCGCTGCCACCCGGAGTCCCCGGCCGCGCCGCCGCCCGCCGTCGGCGCGATGTCCACCGGGGTGATCCCCGTATTGAAGAGCTGCTCGGCGATCGCCCCGCTGTCGGCGCCCTCGAGCGTGCCCTGCACCAGCTCGCCGCGCGGGTTGCGCCCCTTGTAGGCGAAGAACGGCATCTACTCCTCGGCCTGGCTGGTGCTGCGGATCGCCTCCTGCACGGTGGTGCGACCCGCGAGCGCCAGGCGCGCGGCGTGCGCCCGCAGCGTGTTGCCCGCGAGCTGCACGTGGGCCCGCTGCGTGAACGAGGTCTGGTCGTTGTGGTTCACGGCCTCGATCAGCTCCGGGGTGAGCTCGAGCAGCTCGTAGACCCCGGTGCGTCCGGCGTAGCCCGTGCCGTTGCAGTGCGAGCAGCCCAGGCCGCGCTTGAGGCTTCCCTGCCCCTTGCCCGCCGTAGACTCGAGCCAGGCGCGCTCGGGGGCGTCGCACTCGTAAGGCTGCGCGCAGCTCTCGCAGACCAGCCGCACCAGGCGCTGCGCGACCACCGCGTGCACCGAGCTCGCCACCATGTAATTCGGCGCGCCCATGTCCACGAGCCGGATCGGGGTGCTCGCGGCGTCCTTGGTGTGCAGCGTGGAGAGCACCAGGTGCCCGGTGAGCGCGGCGCGCAGCCCGATCTGCGCCGTCTCCTCGTCGCGGATCTCGCCGATCAGGATGATGTCGGGGTCCTGGCGCAGGGCCGAGCGCAGCACGCGCGAGAACGTCAGCTCGATCTTCTCGTTCACCTGCACCTGGTTGACGCCGCGGATGCGGTACTCGACCGGGTCCTCCACCGTGACGATCTTCTTCTCGATGGTGTTGAGCTCGGAGAGCGCGGCATACAGCGTGGTGGTCTTGCCGCTGCCGGTGGGCCCGGTGACCATGATCATGCCGTTGGTGCGCTGGATCGCCTCGCGAAAGCGCGCCAGCATCGGCGCCGGCATGCCGATGTGGTCCAGCCCGAGCAAGCCGCTCTTCTGGTTGAGCAGCCGCATCACGGTGGACTCGCCGTACTGCGTCGGCATGGTCGAGATGCGCACGTCCACCGGCTGCTCGCGCACGCGCACGTTGAAGCGGCCGTCCTGCGGCAGGCGCTTCTCGGAGATGTCCAGGCCCGCCATGAGCTTCAGGCGCAGCGTCATCGCGGGCCCGGTCCTCGCGTCGGCCTCGGTCTGCGGCACGAGCACGCCGTCGATGCGGAAGCGGATCTGCACGTTCTTTTCCTGCGGCTCGATGTGCACGTCGGAGGCGTTCACCTGCACCGCGTCCTCGAACACCGACTGCAGCAGCTTCACCACCGG
>CAZOWR010000086.1:0-11609 GCA_964583645.1 uncultured Enterobacteriaceae bacterium | reverse complement strand
GTGATCTGGAACGTGACGCCGGCGCTGCACACGCCGCTCATGAGCGTCACCAACGCCATCTCCTCGGTGATCATCGTAGGCGCCATCCTCGCCGCCGGCCCGGCCGAGAGCGACTTCGGCTCGATCCTCGGCATCATCGCGGTGGGCCTCGCCTCGGTGAACGTCGCCGGGGGCTTTCTCGTCACGCAGCGCATGCTCGAGATGTTCAGGAAGAAGGCGCCCAAGGGCGAGGCGAAATGAGCGCCAACCAGCTCACGCTCTGGTACCTCGCCGCGAGCGTGCTCTTCATCCTCGCGCTGAAGGGCCTCTCCTCGCCCGTGACGGCGCGCCGCGGCAATCTCTTCGGCATGGCGGGCATGGCGATCGCGATCGTCTTCACGCTGGCGCTGATTGCGCGCGGCAACACCGGCCCCGTCGTTCTCGCGATGCTGGCCGGCGGGGCCATCGGCGCCTTCGTGGCACGGCGCGTGGAGATGACGCAGATGCCCGAGCTGGTCGCGGCAATGCACTCCCTCGTCGGCATGGCGGCGGTGCTGATCGCGATCGCGGCGATCAACAATCCGGGGGCCTTCGGCGTGCCCGATCCGCTGCCCGCGGGCAACAAGCTCGAGCTGTTCGTCGGCACCTTCGTCGGCGCGATCACCTTCTCGGGGTCGGTGATCGCCTTCGGCAAGCTCGCGGGCCTGGGCAGTCGATTCCGCGTCTTCTCCTCGGCGCCGATCGTGTTTCCCGGCCAGCACTGGCTCAACCTCGCCATCGGCGTGGTGATGATCGGCTTCGGCGTGGCCTTCTTCCTCTCGCCGGGCGAGGCCTGGGTGCCGTTCATCCTCATGACGGGGCTCGCCTTCATGCTGGGGTTTCTCATCATCATCCCGATCGGCGGCGCCGACATGCCGGTGGTCATCTCGATGCTCAACAGCTACTCCGGCTGGGCGGCCGCGGGCATCGGCTTCTCGCTCAACAACGCGATGCTGATCATCGCCGGGTCGCTGGTGGGCTCCTCGGGGGCGATCCTCAGCTACATCATGTGCAAGGCGATGAACCGCTCCTTCGCCTCGGTGATCCTGGGCGGCTTCGGCGCCGGGGAGGGCGCCGCGGCCACCGGCGGCGCCGGCCAGAAGACCGTCAAGTCGGGCTCGGCCGAGGACGCCTCGTTCCTGCTGCAGAACGCGGCGTCCGTGGTGATCGTGCCGGGCTACGGCCTGGCGGTGGCGCGGGCCCAGCACGCGGTGAAGGAGATGACCGACATGCTGGTCGAGCAAGGGATCGGCGTGCGCTTCGCCATCCACCCGGTCGCGGGCCGCATGCCGGGGCACATGAACGTGCTGCTCGCGGAGGCCGAGGTGCCCTACGAGCAGGTGTTCGAAATGGAGGACATCAACGGCGAGATGGGCACCACCGACGTGGTGCTGGTGCTCGGGGCGAACGACGTCGTCAACCCGCTCGCCTACGAGAAGGGCTCGCCGATCTACGGCATGCCGATCATCGACGTGCACAAGGCGCGCACCGTGCTCGTCAACAAGCGCTCCATGGCGGCGGGCTACGCAGGGCTGGACAACCCCCTCTTCTACATGGAGCGCACCATGATGGTGTTCGGCGACGCCAAGAAGGTGGTCGAGGACATCCTCAAGGCGCTGCACTAGGGCGATGGGCTCGCGCGAGAAGATTCTCGCCCGCATCCGTCACCGGATGGGCCGGGGCGGCGGTGGTCCTTCGTCGGCCGAGCGCGAGGCGCTCTCGACCTGGCTTGCGCGACACCCACGCGGGCCCTTGCCCGAGACCGGACCGGACCTCGCCGCGCGCTTCCTGGACAAGGCGAAGGCCGCCTCCTGCACCACCGATCGCATCGCGCAGGAGGCGGACGTCCCGGCCGCGGTGGCGCGCTATCTGAAGGAGGCGGCGGTCGCCGGGGCGGGCTGCGTCTGGCCTGCGCTCGCGCACCTCGACTGGGCGGGCGCCGGGCTCGCGCTCGAGCCGCGCGCCGCGAACGGCGAGGACGGGGTGGGCGTCACCGGGGTGTTCTGCGCCATCGCCGAGACCGGGACGCTGATGCTGTGCTCGGGCCGCGCCACCCCGGCGAGCGCAAGCCTGCTGCCAGAGACCCACGTGGCGGTGGTCCCGGTGCGGCGCCTCGTGGCGCACATGGAGGACGCCTGGGACCTCGCGCGCGCCGAGCTGGGGGCGCTGCCGCGCGCGGTGAACTTCGTCTCCGGCCCCTCGCGCACCGCCGACATCGAGCAGACCATCGTGCTCGGCGCGCACGGGCCGGCGCGGGTGCACGTGGTGCTCGTCGGCTAGCGCCGCGCCGACGGCGCGCCCGGCTGCAGCTCCTCGATGCCGAGGCGGCGCAGCAGCAGCTTTTCGCCCTCCAGAAGCAGCATCATCGCGGCGCCGACGCCCACCACCAGCAGTCCGTCGGCGAGCGCCACGGGCCGCGTCGCGAACCACGCCTGCATGAACGGCGCGTAGGTGAAGGCGAGCTGCGCCGCCGTCACCGCCGCGAGCGCGGCGAGCACCGCCGGCGTGCCGAGCGCGCCGCGCAGCGTGATCGAAGGCGCGCTCAGGTAGCGCACGTTGAACAGGTAGAAGATCTCCATCGCCACGATCATGTTGACGACGATGGTGCGCGCGGTCTCGAGGTCCTCGCCCCGCTCCAGCGCATGGAAGAACACGGCGAGCGCGGCGCCCAGGAAGAGCAGCGACACCAGCACCACGCGCCACAGCAGGAAACGCGACAGCAGCGGGGCGTCCGCCGGTCGCGGCGGCCGGCGCATCACGTCCGGCTCGGCAGGCTCGAAGGCGAGCACCAGCCCGAGGGTCACCGAGGTGACGAGGTTGACCCACAGGATCTGCACCGCGCTCATCGGCAGCGTGAAGCCGAAGGCGATGGCCGCGATCACGGTCATGGCCTCGCCGCCGTTGGTGGGCAGCGTCCAGGCGATCACCTTGCGGATGTTGTCGTAGACGGTGCGCCCCTCGTGCACCGCGTTGACGATGGAGGCGAAGTTGTCGTCGAGCAGCACCATCTCGGCCGCCTCCTTGGCCGCCTCGGTGCCCTTGATGCCCATGGCGACGCCCACGTCGGCCTGCTTGAGCGCGGGAGCGTCGTTGACGCCGTCCCCGGTCATGGCGACGCGCGCGCCGCCCGCCTGCAGCGCTCGGACGATACGCAGCTTGTGCTCCGGGCTGGTGCGGGCGAACACCTGCGCGTCGCGCGCGGCGGCGGCGAAACCGGCTTCGTCCAGCGCGTCCAGCTCCGCCCCGGTGACTGCGCGCGGCTCGCCGGCGAGGCGCAGCTGGCGCGCGATGGCGACGGCCGTGGCGGCGTGATCGCCCGTGATCATCTTCACCGCGATCCCCGCCGCGCGGCACTCGGCGACCGCCGCGATCGCCTCCTCACGCGGCGGGTCGATGAAGCCGACGATGCCGAGGAACTCCAGGCCTGCCGCGAGGTCGGTCACGCGTAGCCGCGCCGCGGGAGCGCCGAGCGGCTTCGCGGCGAAGCCGAGCACGCGCTCCCCCGCCGAGGCGGCCGCCGCGATGCGGCGGTGCCAGACTTCCACGTCCGCGTCCTGCGCCATGGCGAGGAGCTGCTCCGGCGCGCCCTTCACGAACGCCATCGTCTCGCCGGCGGGACCGCGGTGCAGGGTGGCCATGAAGCGGTGCGCGGCGTCGAACGGAACCTCGTCCAGGCGCGGCCACTCGGCGCGCGCGTGCTCTGGATTGAGCCCGGTCTTCATCGCGAGGGCCACCAGCGCGCCCTCCATCGGGTCGCCTTCCACCGACCAGGTCCCGTCGCGCTGCGCAAGGTGCGCGTCGTTGCACAGCAGCGCGCAGCGCACCAGCGGCGCGGCGGCCGCCACTGCGGCGGCGTCGTCGTCGTGGCCCACCGCCTCGAGCTCGCCCTCGGGCGCGTAGCCCGAGCCGCTCACCGCCACCCCGTGCCGCGGCGTCACGACGCGCCGCGCGGTCATCTCGTTGCGCGTCAGCGTGCCGGTCTTGTCCGAGCAGATCACGGAGGTGGCGCCCAGGGTCTCGACCGCGGGCAGGCGCCGGATGATGGCGTTCCTCGCCGCCATCCGCCGCACGCCGATGGCGAGCGTGATCGTGATCACCGCCGGCAGGCCCTCGGGGACCGCACCGACCGCGAGCGCGACGACCGCCATGAGCGCATCCGGCCAGCCATAGCCGCGCACCCACACCGCGAAGGCGAACACCAGCGCCGCGACCGCCAGCGCGACCCAGGTAAAGCGCACCCCGAAGTAATTGATCTGGCGCAGCAGCGGCGTGGTCAGCTGCTCCACGCTCTCCAGGAGCGAGCTGATGCGCCCGATCTCCGTGTGCAGCCCGGTCGCCACCACCACGCCGCTCGCCTGCCCCGCGGCCACCAGCGTCCCGGAGTAGGCCATGCTGCGGCGATCGCCGAGCGGCGCGTCGGCCGCCACCGGCTCTTCCAGCTTTTCCGCGGCGACCGATTCTCCCGTGAGCAGCGCCTCGTCGATGAGCAGCCCCCGCGCGCGCACCAGGCGCAGGTCGGCGGGCACGCGATCGCCCGCCTCCAGCAGCACCAGGTCGCCCGGAACCAGTTCCGCCACGGCCACCGACCGGCGGGCACCGTCGCGCCGCACGCTCGCCTTGGGCGAGATCATCTTGCGCATCGCCTCGAGCGCCGCTTCCGCCTTGCCCTCCTGCACGAAGCCGATGAACGCGTTCACCACCACCACGGCGACGATCACCGCGGCGTCGACGTAATGGCCGAGGATCGCCGCCGCCGCCGCCGCGACCAGCAGGAAGTAGATCAGCGCGTTGTTGAACTGCGCGAGCAGGCGCGCGAGCGGGTGCCGGCGCGCGGGCTCGGGCAGCGCGTTCGGGCCGTGCTCGCCGAGCCGCCGTGCCGCCTCCGCGGCGCTCAGCCCCTCGGCGCCCGCCGCGAGGCGCTGGCGCGCCGCCGCCGCAGGCATCGCGTGCCAGGCAGGGTTCTCGGCAGAGGAGGTTTCGGGCATTCTCGGGTTCCCGGCACAGGCGGCGAGGAGGCGACGGTATGAAGCATATCGAATCGATCCTGGTGCCAACGGATTTCTCCCCCGGCGCGCGCCATGCCGCGCAGCGCGCGGGCGATGCTTGCACGCGCTTCAGGGCTGCGCCGGTGCGAGCTGCTGCACGTCATGCCCGAGTTCGCGCTGGCCCCGGATCTCGAGCAGCGTGCCGCCGCCGCGGTCGAGGGCGCGCTGGAGGAGCTCGCGGGGGAGATGCGGGGCACGCACGGGCTTGCCTGCAGTCCCCACGTGCGCAGCGGTGCCGTGGTGCCCGAGATCGCGCGCGCCGCAGCGGAATACGACCTCGTCGCGCTGGGTGCGCACGGCGAGCATCCCTTGCGCGACCTCGTCCTCGGCAGTAGCGCGCAGCGGCTGCTGAGGCTGGGCACCAGTCCGGTGCTCGTCGTCAAGCGCCCGCCCGAGGGTCCCTACCGGCGGGTGCTGGCGCCGGTGGACTTCTCGGCCGACAGCGAGGCGGCCGTGTCGCTCGACACCCTGCCCCTGGCGGGGGCGCGCTGGGTGGTCACGTCGCTGCCGCTGTGGGAGGCGAACCCGGGCGCTGCTGCACCTGCTGCGCGAAACGGGTTTCCGCGGCGAAGTTGCCGGGGTGGTGCGCGACGAGTCGCAGGGCAGGGCGCTGCGCCAGGCCGGCGTCGAGCACATCTTCAATCCCTTCACCGACGCCGCGGACCACGCGGCGCAGGCCTTTGCGGCGCGGGTCCGCGCGGGTGGCACGACCGGCACGGCGCTCGCATCATGACGCAGCGCGCGATGCTCCTGCTGGCAGCGGACGAGTCCGCCGCGGCGGGTCGAGGCTGCGCTGCGCGGTGCCCGCGAGGTGCTGGATTC
This sequence comes from uncultured Enterobacteriaceae bacterium, assembly GCA_964583645.1. Lineage (GTDB taxonomy): Bacteria > Pseudomonadota > Gammaproteobacteria > Burkholderiales > SG8-39 > RBG-16-66-20. The sequence goes on along the minus strand of CAZOWR010000086.1, from coordinate 5,724 downwards.
GTCGTCATGGGCACCGGCGGTCTGGGCGCCGCCCACCACGCCTTCATCGGCTCGGTGGCCCTGGCGGTGGCGGGGCAGGCGGACGTGCCGGTGCTGCTCGTGCCCTAGCCCGCCGGCGGCGCATCTTCAGCAGCACAGCGATCCGCCACAGCAGCAGCGTCGCGGCGTAAGCGGCGAGGCCGCCGATCACGGCAAAGGTGGCGAGCCCGAGCATGAGCGCCTTGCCGAAGCCCGCGAAGCGCTCCCACCAGCTCTGTGCCAGCACGTCGGCCTCCGCCGCGCTCGCCTCGATCGCCGCGGCCTGCGCCTCGTCGGTCGGCTCGGCGAGCAGCGCCGAGCCGACGCGGTAGGCGGCCACGAAGATGGGCGCGTAGGTGAACGGGTTGGACACCAGGGTGCTCACCGCGGCCACGGGAAGGTTGGCGCGCAGCAGCAGCGCGAACAGCGCGGCGCCCGCGATCTGCAGCACCGGGATCAGGAAGCCGAAGAACACACCGATGCCGACGCCTGCGGCGACGCTGTGCCGGTTGAGCTGCCACAGCCACGGGCGGTCGAGCAGCGGCCCGAGCCAGCGCAGGCTGCGCGTCGAGCGCAGCTTCTCGGCCGAGGGCAGGAACCGGCGGAAGAATCTGCGCCGCATGCCCGCATTGTCCCATCGCAGGTCGGGTTCGCTAATCCGGACCGGCCGCGGCCGCAGTATCGATCGGCTGCGGCGGCGGGAAGGTTTGTCCCCGCGCCGCGCAAGCGGCTAGAATCGCGGCGCCGCGCCGGAACGGGAACCTCATGCTTCGATCCGTCAGCCTGCTTGTCGCGCTCTTCGCTTTCTGGGTCCTCATGTCGGGGATCCTGACGCCGTTCCTGCTCGCGGTGGGCGCGGCCTCGAGCCTCGCCGTGGTGTGGCTTGCCCGGCGCATGGACGTTGTCGACCACGAGGGCCATCCGTACCACCTGACCTGGTCGGCGGTGACCTACTGGCCCTGGCTCGTCAAGGAGATCCTAAAGTCGGCGCTGGACGTCGCGCGCCGCATCCTCGACCCGGCGCTGCCGGTGAGCCCGGTGGTGCAGCGCTTCCGCCCGCGGCAGAAGACGGTGGTCGGACTGGTCACGCACGCCAACTCGATCACCCTCACGCCCGGCACGCTGTCGGTGGAGGTCTCGGGCGAGCAGTTCACGGTCCACGCCCTGACGCGTGAGGGCGCGGCCGCGGTGCTGGAGAGCGAGATGGACCGGCGCGTGGAGCGCTTCGAGGGCAGCGCCTGATGTTCGAGGCGGTGGCGCTGGCGTTGCTCGTGTCGCTCGGCCTCGCGCTGACGCGTGCGGTCGCCGGGCCCACGGTGTTCGACCGCGCGCTCGCGGGCAACGCCATCGGCACGCTCGCGCTGCTCACGCTCGCGGTGATCGGATTCCTCACGGGACGCCCCGAGTTCCTCGACCTGGCGATCCTCTACGGCCTGCTCAACATCGTCGGCACGATCGCGGTGCTCAAGTTCTTCCGCCACGGCGACCTCGGCGACCCGGGCGAGGAGGGCGCCCCGCGATGAGCGCGGCGCTCGGCGCCCTGTCCTGGCTGCTGCTGCTCGCCGGCGGCGCCTTCTGCGTCGTGGGCGCGCTCGGCCTGGTGCGGCTGCGCGGCTTCTACCCGCGCACCCACGCCGCGAGCGTGATCGACTCGGCGGGCGCCGGGCTGATCCTGCTCGGCCTCATGCTCCAGGCGGGCTGGACCCTGGTCGCCGTCAAGCTCGTCGTGATCGGGCTGCTCATCTTCTTCACCTCGCCCACCGCGACGCACGCGCTCGCCAACGCGGCGCTCGCGCGCGGCCTGCGGCTCGAGGCGCACGCCGGGGAGGCGCCATCGAAGCGCTGATCATCCAGGTGCTGCTCACCATGATGGCCGTGGCGGCGATCGCAGTGGCGCTGCAGCGCAACCTGTTCTCGGCCGTGGTCCTCGCCGGCATCTACAGCTTCCTCATGGCGACGGTGCTGGTGGCGCTCGACGCGGTCGATGTCGCCATGACGGAGGCCTCGGTGGGCGCGGGCATCTCGACGGTGCTGCTGCTCGGGGCGCTGCACCTGTGCGGCGGCGAGGAGGCGAAGCCGCTGGCGCGGCCGTGGCCGCCGCTCGCGGTTGCGCTGACGATCGTCGCCGCGCTGGTCTACGGCACGCTCGGCCTGCCCGCCTTCTCCGATCCGCAGGCGGCTCCGCACACGCATGTCGTGCCGCGCTACCTGGAGCAGGGACCGAAGGAGACCGGCGTGCCGAACGTCGTCACCGCCGTGCTCGCCAGCTATCGCGGCTACGACACGCTGGGCGAGGTGCTGGTCGTCTTCACCGCCGGCATCGGGGTGATCGCGCTGCTGCGGCGCGCGCGCCGCAGGAAGGAAGGCAAGCCGTGAGGCGCGAGCCGGTGCTGCGCGTGGTCGGCAAGCTGCTGATTCCGTACATGCTGCTGTTCGCGCTCTACGTGCAGTTCCACGGCGACTTCGGCCCCGGGGGCGGCTTCCAGGCGGGCGTGATCGCCGCCGCCGCGGTGATCTTCTACGCGCTCATCTTCGGCCTGCCGGCGGCGCGGCGCCTCGTGCCCGAGACGGTGGTCGAGGCGATGGTGGCGCTCGGCGTCCTGATCTACCTCGGCGTGGGCTTCGCCGGGCTGGCGCTGGGGGGAAACTACCTCGACTATTTCGTGCTCGACCGCGATCCCGTCGCGGGGCAGCACCGCGGCATCTTCTGGGTGGAGGTGGGCGTGCTGGTCACCGTCGCCGGGGTGATGCTCAAGATCTTCTACGTCTTCGCCGGGCGCGCCCGGCCGGCCGGCGAATGAGCGTCGCGAGCCACTACAGCTACTGGATCACGGTGCTGCTGATGACCGCGGGCCTGTACATCGTCATCGCGCGCGGCAACCTGGTGAAGAAGCTGATCGGGCTCGCGATCTTCCAGACCTCCGTGTACCTGCTCTACATCGCCCCGGGCAAGCTGATCGGCGGCACCGCGCCGATCGTCGCCGAGGCTTTCAAGCTCTACTCCAATCCGCTGCCCCACGTCCTCATCCTCACCGCAATCGTGGTCGGCGTGGCAACGCTCGCACTGGGCCTTGCCATCACGGTGCGCGTGCGCGAGACCTACGGCAGCATCGAGGAGGACGAGATCCTCGCCGCCGACCGAGACGACCCGGACGGCGCGTGATCCTGGAACACCTTCCCGCCCTGCAGGTGACGGTGCCGCTCGCCGCCGCCCCGCTCATCGTGCTCGTACGCCAGTCCACGGTGGCGTGGGGGGTCGCCACGGCGGTGTCGTGGTTCGCCTTCGCCGCCGCGCTGCTGCTCGCGACGCAGGTCGCCGGCGGCGGCCCCGTGTCCTACGCCCTCGGCAGCTGGCCGCCGCCCTGGGGAATCGAGTACCGGGTGGATGCGCTCTCGGCGTTCGTGCTGGTGCTGGTCTCGGGCGTCGCGGCGGTCGTGGCGCCGTTTGCCTGGCGCAGCGTCGCGGCGGAGTTGCCGCGCGACCGCGTCTACCTCTTCTACGCCCTGTACTGCCTGTGCCTCGCGGGGCTCCTCGGCATGACGATCACGGGGGGCGCCTTCAACCTCTTCGTGTTCATGGAGATCTCCTCGCTCGCGAGCTACGTGCTGATCGCGCTCGGGCGGCACCGCCGCGCGCTGCTCGCCGCGTACCAGTACCTGATCCTCGGCACGATCGGCGCGACCTTCTACGTGATCGGCGTCGGGCTGCTCTACCTCATGACGGGGACCCTCAACCTCGCCGACATGGCCGCCCGCCTGCCGGCGCTCGCCGGCACGCGCCCGGTGCTCGCAGCGCTCGCCTTCATCACGGTGGGCGTCTCGCTCAAGCTGGCGCTGTTCCCGCTGCACCTGTGGCTGCCGAACGCCTATGCCTACGCACCCTCTGCGGTCACGGCCTTCCTCGCCGCGACCGCCACCAAGGTGTCGGTGTACATCCTGCTGCGGTTCTACTTCGGCGTTTTCGGGGCGCGGCTGGTGGTGGGGGAGCTGCCGATGCCCGAGATCCTGCTCGCGCTGTCGATCCTCGCCATCGTCACCGCCTCGCTGGTGGCGCTCTGGCAGGCCGACCTCAAGCGCCTGCTCGCCTACTCGAGCGTGGCGCAGATCGGCTATATCACGCTCGGCGTCGGCATGGCCTCGCGCGACGGCCTCACGGCGGCCGTGGTGCACCTGTTCAACCACGGCATCACCAAGGGGGCGCTGTTTCTGCTCGTGGGCGGCATCGCGCTGCGCGCCGGCCGCGCCGGGTTCGAGCGTCTGCAGGGTCTGGGACAGGTCATGCCGCTGACCTCGCTCGGCATCGTGCTGGCAGGCCTCTCGCTCATCGGCGTGCCGGGCACGGCGGGCTTCATCAGCAAGTGGTACCTGGTGCTGGGCGCCATCGAGGCCGAGCGCTGGTGGCTTGCCGCGCTGGTGGTGGCGACTTCCCTCATCGCGGTGGCCTACGTCTGGCGCTTCGTCGAGGCGGCGTACCTTGCACCACCGGGCGCGGCCACGCCGCAGCCGGGCGAGGCACCGCGCGCGATGCTCGTCCCCGCCTGGCTGCTGGTGGCTGCCTGCATCTGGTTCGGTCTCGACACGTCGTTCACGGTCCGGGGCGCGCGCAGCGCCGCGCTCCTGCTGCTCGGAGGCGCGCCGTGAGCGCGGCCCAGCTGATCGCCGCAGCGCTCCTCGTGCCCGCGGCCGGCGCGGGGCTGCTCGCCCTGGCGGGGCGCCGGCCCAACCTGCGCGAGGCGGTGACCCTGGTCGCCGCCGCGCTGCTCTTCGCCTGCGTCGTCGCGCTCGCGCCCCCGGTGCTGGCCGGCGCGCGGCCGCAGCTCTTCGCGCTCGAGCTGCTGCCCGGCATCGCGCTCGGCTTCCGCGTCGAGCCTCTGGGGATGCTGTTCGCGCTGGTCGCCTCGGGCCTGTGGATCGTCAACTCGCTGTACTCGATCGGCTACATGCGCGCCAACGGGGAGCCGCACCAGACGCGCTTCTACGCCTGCTTCGCGCTGGCGCTCGCCGCCACCATGGGCATCGCCTTCGCCGCCAATCTGCTGACGCTGTTCCTGTTCTACGAGATGCTGACGCTGGTCACCTGGCCGCTGGTGACGCACCACGGCGACGACGAGGCGCGCGCGGGCGGGCGCGTGTACCTCGGCCTGCTCCTCGGCACCTCGATCGTGCTGCTGCTGCCGGCGATCATCGCCACCTGGGCGTACGCGGGGACGCTCGAGTTCGCCCCCGGCGGCATCCTGCGCGACGCGGGGCTCTCGGGGCCGGCGCTCGGGGGTCTGCTCGCCCTCTACGTGTTCGGCATCGGCAAGGCGGCGCTGATGCCGGTGCACCGCTGGTTGCCGGCGGCCATGGTGGCGCCGACGCCCGTCTCGGCGCTGCTGCATGCGGTGGCGGTGGTGAAAGCGGGCGTGTTCGCGGTGCTGAAGGTGATCCTCTACGTGTTCGGCGTGGAGGCGCTCGCCGGCGTGCGCGCTTCCGACTGGCTGCCGGCGGTGGCGGGCTTCACGGTGATCGCCGCCTCGATCGTGGCGCTGCACGCCGACAACCTGAAGCGCCGGCTCGCCTACTCCACGGTGAGCCAGCTGTCCTACGTGGTGCTCTCTGCGTCGCTACTCGTGCCGCTTTCGGCCGCCGCCGCGGCGCTGCACATCGCGGCGCACGCGCTCGGCAAGATCACGCTGTTCTTCGCCGCCGGCGCGATCTACACCG
>CAZOWR010000085.1:0-11774 GCA_964583645.1 uncultured Enterobacteriaceae bacterium | reverse complement strand
CCGCATCGCCGCGCTCGGCATCGGCCGCACCTTCCAGAACCTGGCCCTGTTTCGCACCATGTCGGTCCTCGACAACGTGCTGGTAGGCCGCCACTGCCGCACGCACAGCGGCTTCTTCGCCAACGCCGTGCGCCTGCCGGGCGTGCCCGCGGAGGAGCGCGACACGCTGCACAAGGCGCAGCTGCTCGTCGGCATGCTCGGGCTGGGCGCAGTCGCCCGTGCGCGCGTCGCCGATCTTCCCTTCGGCACGCAGAAGCGCGTCGAGCTCGCTCGCGCGCTCGCCGCCGAGCCGAAGCTGCTGCTGCTGGACGAGCCGGCGAGCGGCCTCAACCACGAGGAGGTGGGCGCGCTCGGCGCGCTCATCAGGGAGATCCGCGACCGGCTCGCGCTCACGGTGCTGCTGGTCGAGCACCACATGAGCCTGGTGATGAGCGTCTCGGACCGCGTCGTGGCGCTCAACTTCGGCCGCAAGATCGCCGAGGGCACGCCCGCCGAGGTGCAGCGGGACCCCGAGCTGATCCAGGCCTACCTCGGGACGGGACACTGATGGCGCTGCTCGAGGCGCGGGACCTGCGCGCCGCCTACGGGCTGACGCGCGTGCTGCACGGCATCAGCTTCTCCATGGAGCCGGGCACCATCACCACACTGCTCGGCGCCAACGGCGCGGGCAAGACGACCACCCTGCGCGCGCTCTGCGGCATGGTGAAGACTCAAGGCGACATCCGCTTCCAGGGCGCGCCGATCGCCGGCCGCGCCACCGAGGATGTCGTGCGCCTGGGCGTCGCGCACGTCCCGGACGGTCGCGGCACCTTCGTCAACCTCAGCACCGAGGAGAACCTGCGCCTGGGGGCCTACACGCGCAAGGACCGCCATGCGGTGGAGCAGGACTTGGAGCGCGTCTACGGCTACTTCCCGCGCCTGCGCGAGCGCCGCGGCCAGCAGGCGGGCACGCTCTCGGGCGGCGAGCAGCAGATGCTCGCCGTCTCGCGCGCCCTCATGCTGAGGCCGAAGCTGATGCTGCTCGACGAGCCCTCTTTCGGGCTCGCGCCGCTGGTGGTGAAGGAGCTGTTCGGGATCCTGCGCCAGGTCAACGAGAGCGAGCGCGTCAGCATGCTGGTGGTGGAGCAGAACGCCGCCATGGCGCTCGACCTGGCCGACCACGCCTACCTCATCGAGACCGGGCGCGTGGTGCTCTCGGGCACGGCGGACGAGATCAGGCGCGACGACGCAGTGCGCCGCTCCTACCTCGGATACTAGGGGACGCAGCCTTGGAAGCCTTCCTCCACCAGGTTCTCGCCGGCCTCGCCACGGGCGGCATCTACGCCAGCCTCGCCCTGGCGCTGGTCATGATCTATCAGGCGACCCATCTCGTGAACTTCGCGCAGGGCGAGATGGCGATGTTCGCCACCTACATCGCCTGGACGCTGGTCAACGCGGGCATGCCTTACTGGCCCGCCTTCCTGCTCACGGTCGGCTTCGCATTCGTGCTCGGCGTGGTGATCGAGCGCGTCATCATCCGCCCGGTGGAGAACGCGCCCGTGCTCGCGGTGGTGGTCGTGTTCATCGCCCTGCTCATCATCCTCAACAGCGTCACCGGCTGGATCTACACCTACACCATCAAGACCTTCCCCTCGCCGTTCCCGACCCAGCCCGTGTTCGGCAAGTACATGTCGGCCCACGAAGGCGGCGCGATCGGCGTGACCCTGGTGGTGCTGCTCGCGCTGTACGCGTTCTTCCGCTTCACGCCCCTGGGCCTCGCGTTGCGCGCCGCGGCGCAGAACCCGGAATCGGCGCGCCTGGTCGGCATCCGGGTGGGCTGGATGCTCGCGCTCGGCTGGGGGCTGGCCGCAGCGGTCGGCGCGGTCGCCGGCATGATGGTGGCACCCATCGTCTACCTCGACCCGAACATGATGGGCGGCGTGCTGCTGTACGCCTTTGCCGCCGCGCTCGTCGGCGGCATCGACAACCCGGCCGGGGCGGTTTTCGGCGGCTTCCTCGTCGGCGTGCTGGAGAACGTGCTCGGCGCGTTCGTCATCGGCAACGAGCTCAAGCTGGCGGTGGCGCTGGTGCTGATCATCGGCGTGCTGGTGGTGAAGCCCTCGGGATTCTTCGGCAAGGTGCTGGTGACCCGCGTATGAGCCGGCGCCAGCTGATGGTCGCAGCGGTGCTGCTGCTTGCAGCCTGCGCGCTTCCGTTCGCGGTGAGCGACTACCGCACGTTTCAGTTCACGCTGGCCCTGGTGTACGCCACCGCGCTGCTCGGGCTGAACCTGCTCACCGGCTACAATGGGCAGATCTCGCTGGGCCACGGCGCGTTCTACGCGATCGGCGCCTACTGCACGGCCATCCTCATGGACCAGTATGGCGTGCCCTACTGGGCGACGCTGCCGGTCGCTGCCGCCGTCTGCCTGGGGGTGGGATTCCTGTTCGGCTTGCCCGCGCTGCGCCTGGAAGGCCTGTATCTCGCGCTGGCGACGTTCGCGCTCGGCGTGTCGCTGCCGTCGCTCCTCAAGTACCACGACCTGGAGAAGTGGACCGGTGGCGTGCAGGGCATCGTCATCAACAAGCCCCAGCCGCCGCTTTTTTTCTCGTCGCTCGGCCTGCCGATCAACCAGGACCAGTGGCTTTACTACTTCACCCTCGCCGTGACCGTGCTGATGTTCGTCCTCGCCTGGAACCTGCTGCGCGGGCGCATCGGGCGCGCGATGGTCGCGATCCGCGACCAGCACACCGCGGCGGAGGCGATGGGCGTCAATACGGCGATGGTGAAGTCGCTCACCTTCGGCGTCTCGGCGATGTACACGGGCGTCGCCGGCGCGCTGGGGGCGATCGCGATCCAGTACGTGGCGCCCGACAGCTTCAATTTCTTCCTGTCGATCGTGTTCCTGGTCGGCATCGTGATCGGGGGCCTCGCCTCGATCTCCGGGGCCGTCTACGGCGCGCTGTTCATCCAGTTCGTGCCCAACATCGCTGACGAGATCTCGAAGGCCGCCCCCTGGGCGATCTTCGGCGTATTCCTGATCGGTTTCGTGTACCTGATGCCGACGGGAGTCGCGGGCGCCGTGCGCATGGCACTGGCGCGGCTGACGCGAAAGGCGCAGAATCCGTGACGCACTACGACAGGAGGAGGCAGCCATGAAACTGAAGCTCGCACCCATCGCAGCCCTGCTGGCCGTCGCACTCGCCTCGCCGGCGGCATTGGCGCAGAAGAAGTACGACCCGGGCGCGTCCGACACCGAGATCAAGATCGGCAACACCAACCCGTACAGCGGCCCGGCGTCTTCCTACGGCACCATCGGCAAGGCGATCAGCGCCTACTGGAAGATGGTGAACGAGAAGGGCGGCGTCAACGGCCGCAAGATCAACTTCATCTCCTACGACGACGGCTACAGCCCGCCCAAGACCGTGGAGATGGTCCGCAAGCTGGTCGAGCAGGACAACGTCCTGTTCGTCTTCCAGACGCTCGGCACGCCGCCCAACACGGCGATCCACAAGTACATGAACGCGAAGCAGGTGCCGCAGGCCTTCGTCGCCACCGGCGCCACGAAATGGAACGATCCGAGGAATTTCCCCTGGACCATGGGCTGGCAGCCGAACTACCAGACCGAGGGACGCATCTACGCGGCGCACATCCTCAAGAGCAATCCCAGGGCCAAGATCGGCGTCCTTTACCAGAACGACGACTACGGCAAGGACTACCTCAAGGGCTTCAAGGACGGCCTGGGCGACAAGGTGGGAATGATCGTCAAGGAAGTCTCCTACGAGGTTGCCGACCCGACGGTCGACTCGCAGATCGTGCAGCTCCAGGCTTCCGGCGCGGACACGTTCTTCAACATCACGATCCCCAAGTTCGCGGCGCAGGCGATCCGCAAGGCGTACGACACCGGCTGGAAGCCGACGCACTATCTCAACAGCGTGTCGGCCTCCGTCGGCTCGGTGATCAAGCCGGCCGGGCCCGAGAAGGCAGTGGGGATAATATCCACGGCGTATATCAAGGATCCCACCGACCCGCAGTGGAAAGACGATCCTGCGATGAAGGAGTGGGAGACGTTCATGAAGAAGTACTACCCCGAGGGGAACCCGGTGGACCCCTTCAACGTCTACGCTTACGCGGTGTCACAGACCCTGCACCAGGTCCTCAAGCAATCGGGCGACAACCTGACCCGCGCCAACGTCATGAAGCAGGCCGCCAGCCTGAAAAAATACCGGCCGGAGACCTTGTTGCCCAAGATCTACATCAATACCGGCGCCGGGGACTTCGCCCCGATCGAGTCGGAGCAGCTGACGCGCTTCGACGGCCAGACCTTCAAGCTCTTCGGCGAGGTGATCGGCAAGTAGCCTGCTGCATTGTGGCAAGGTAAAAGCGCGGGCTTCGGCTCGCGCTTTTTTTGGGAGAGGGTGAGGCATGGATCTGAGCGACAAGGCGCTGCGCCTGAAGCCCGCGGGCATGGCGCAGGCGGAATGGGAGATCAGGCTTGAGCTCGCGGCCTGCTACCGCGCGTTCGACTGGCTGGGCTGGACCGAGCTCATCTACAACCACGTCACGGCGCGGGTACCCGGGCCCGAGCGCCATTACCTCATCAACCCGTACGGCCTGTGGTACAGCGAGGTCACGGCCTCCAACCTCGTCAAGGTCAACCTCGCGGGAGAGGTGCTCGACGGCTCGAAGTACCCGGTCAACAGGGCGGGCTTCGTCATCCACAGTGCGATCCACGGCGCGCGCGAAGAGGCGCACTGCGTCATCCACACCCATACCACCGCCGGCAGCGCGGTCGCCTGCAAGAAGGACGGCCTGCGCTTCGACAACTTCTACAGCGCGCTGCTCTACGGCGAGGTCGCCTACCACGACTTCGAGGGCGTGAGCACGGACACCGCCGAGCAGCCGCGCCTGGTGGCGAGCCTCGGGCCGAAGCACGTGCTCGTCCTGCGCAACCACGGGTTGCTCGTCACCGGCTCATGCATCGCCGACGCCTTCATCCGCTACTGGACGCTCGAGCGCGCCTGCCAGATCCAGGCCGCTGCCGATGCCATGGCGGGCGACAGCCTGCCGATCGCACGCCAGGTGCTCGAGGACACGCCGCGGCGCATCGCGGGGTTCCGCGCCGGAGCGCGGCCCGGCGGGGAGACGTTCGACGCGCTGCTGCGCCGCGCCGGGATCCGTTACGAAGACATCGCCTGAAGGAGGACCAACGCATGGACAAGAAGGCCCACCGGGAACGCTACGACGCCGGACTGAAGACCCGCCGCGAAGTGCTCGGCGCCGCCCACGTCGACCGCTCACAGGCGGCGGTGGATGACTTCGGCCGCGAGTTCTCCGAGCTGCTCAACACCTACTGCTGGAACGACATCTGGAACCGCCCCGGGCTGGATCGCAAGACGCGCTCGCTGCTCAACCTCGCCATGCTCTCGGCGCTCGGCCGCGAGCACGAGCTCAAGCTGCACGTCACCGGCGCGCTCAACAACGGCCTCAGCAAGGACCAGATCAAGGAGGTGTTCCTGCAGGTCGCGATCTACTGCGGCGTGCCCGCCGCGGTGGTGAGCTTCCGCTGCGCGCGCGAGGTGTTCAAGGAGTGCGGCGTCTGATCGTCGGCTTCATCGGCCTGGGCACCATGGGCCGGCGGATGGCGGCGAACCTGGCCCGCGCCGGGCACCGGCTGCAGACCTACGACCTGAGCGGCACGGGCAACCGCCGCTCGCCGCGCGAGGCAGCGGCCGGCTCGAGGATCCTCATCACCATGCTGCCCGACGGCAGGGCGGTGCGCCGCGCGGTGCGCGGCGCCCTCCCCGGCCTCGCCCGTGGCGCGATCGTGATCGACATGAGCTCATCGGACCCGGCCACGACCTGCGCCCTCGGCAGGGAACTGGCGAAGCGCCGGATCGCCATGCTCGATGCGCCGGTCTCCGGCGCCAAGGCCAAGGCGAAGGACGGCACGCTCGCGCTCATGGTGGGCGGAGACCCCGCGGTGCTGCGGCGCGCGCGGCCGGTGCTCGGCTGCATGGGCAGCGCCATCTTCCATACCGGCAAGCTCGGCTCGGGGCACGCCACCAAGGCGCTCAACAACTACCTGGGTGCCGCCGGCACCATCGCGGGCTTCGAGGCGCTGCTCGTGGGGCGCAGGTTCGGCCTCGACCCGAGAACGCTGGTCGACGCGATCAATGCCTCGAGCGGCAGGAACAGCACCACCGAGCGCAAGATTCCCCAGCAGATCTTCACCGGGGCCTTCGCGTCGGGCTTCAGGCTAGCGCACATGACGAAGGACGTCGGCATCGCGGCTGCCATCGCGCGCGCGGCGGGCGTGCCCGTACCCTACCTCAGGGCGACGCTGCGGATGTGGCGCGACGCGCACCGCCGGCTGCCTGCGGGCGCAGACCATACCGAGATGTACCGCTACCTGGCGCGAATGCGGCCTCCATCTCGCGCCGCAGGCGCACGGCGCCCACGCTCTCGTCCACGGCGACGTCGCTCCACCTGAGCGGCTGGCCGGCGGCGACCGGCTTGAGCAGCTTGCAGCCGTGCGCGAGACCGAGGGGCAGGCAGCCCTGCGCGAGCGAATCCTCGGCGGGCGTGAGCCGGCCGACCACGGTGTAGCCGCCCTCGCCGTCCAGCATCTCGCCCGCCTTGAGCGCGCGCTTCGCCGTGGCGACCGCGTCGGCGCGCCAGCCCGTCGCGCAGCCCGTGGGCTCGCGCCGCAGGCCGACCGAGGCGACCGAGATGCCGGCCTCCAGCCCGATCAGGTGCCAGCGCTTGTACAGGCACGCGTAGCGGCCGCTGTCGTCGGTCTTCACGCCGTACTCGGCGAAGCAGCGGCGGATGTAGTCGGTCTCGCCCTCGAACGCGACCCAGACGCCGAAGCGGATGTCGTAGGGAATCGGCCTGCCGTCGGGCTCGAGCGAGGAGATCACCTCGACCTGGCCCTTGTGGTGCAGCACGCCGCCCTCGCCGCGCGGCCGCATCAGGTTCGGGATCTGGTCGACGCTGCCCGGCGGGAACGCGAGGCCGCCCGGCGCGGGCGTGAGGCCGGTGGCGTTGCATACGGCGCTCGTCTCGATCGCGGGCTTGGAGCCGTCGAGGAAGGAATTGAACATCTTCGGATTCAGCCCGCCGATCCTCGCCTGCTCGGGCGTCAGCCCGTAGTAGCCCCAGACGGTCTCCGGCGTGGACTGCGCGTAGTGCGGCAGCCACTTGTGGCCGCGGCCCGCCGCGACCACCGGGAAGCCCGCGGCGCGCGCCCAGTCCACGAGGTCGCAGATGAGCGCCGGCTGGTCGCCGTAGGCGAGGCTGTAGACGACGCCCGCCTCGGCGGCCTTGCGCGCGAGCAGCGGGCCGCAGAAGCTGTCCGCCTCCACCGTCACCATCACCACGTGCTTGCCGTGGCGAAAGGCTTCGAGCACGTGGTCCACCGCCGCCAGCGGGTTGCCCGTGGCTTCGATGACGATGTCGATCGCCGGATGCGAGACGAGCGCGCGCCAGTCCTCGCCGACGTGCGTGCGGCGCTCCTTCAGCGCCGCATCGAGCGAAGCGGCGCCATGCTGCGCCTCGGTCCAGCCGGTGCGCTCGAGGTTCGCGCGCGCGCCCGCCGGGCTCAGATCGGCGATGCCCGCGACGTGCACCCCGGGCGTGCGCGGCACCTGCGCGAGGTACATCGCCGCGAACTTTCCCGCGCCGATCACGCCGACGCGCAGGGGGCTGTCCCGGCGCTCGAGCAGCTTCGCGTGCAGGTTCACGCGTCCGATTATAGATCCGCTCTGCTAGACTGCGTGCCCCCGGGTACTTTCCCGCAACCGTACAGAGGAGACAACCCCGTGAAGTTCAGAACCCCGCTGACGGCGGCCGCGGTCGCGGCCGCCCTCGCCGCCGGCCCGGCCGCGGCCGCGCCGCTGAAGTGGGCGGCGCAGAACGACATCCTGACGCTGGACGTGCACTCGCAGAACCACGCCACCACCAATGCCATCCTGCAGCACGCCTACGAGGGCCTGACGCGCTACACCAAGGACTACAAGGTCGAGCCCGCCCTCGCCACCGGGTGGAAGCAGCTGTCGGACACGCACTTCCGGTTCACGCTCAGGAAGGGCGTCAAGTTCCACGACGGCTCACCCTTCACCGCCGACGACGTGGTGTTCTCCTTCGGCCGCATCCAGCAGCCCCAGGGCACCATGCAGATCTACGTCACGGGCATCAGGGAGGTGAAGAAGATCGACGACTACACGGTGGACTTCATCCTCACCGGCCCGGTGCCGGTCCTGCTGCGCAACATCACCGACTTCCGCATCATGAGCAAGGCCTGGTCGGAGAAGACCCGCTCGCAGAACGTGCAGGACTACAAGAAGAAGGAGGAGACCTACGCCTCGCGCAACGTCAACGGCACGGGACCCTACATGATCAAGGGCTGGGCGCCCGACAAGAGCATCACCATGCAGGCCTTCAAGGGCTGGTGGGGCAAGCTCGACGGCAACGTCACCGGGGTCACCTACAACCCGGTCAAGGCCGACGCCACGCGCGTCGCGGCGCTGATCGCGGGCGACGTCGACCTGGTGACCGACCTGCCGGTGCAGGACGTCGAGCGGCTGCGCAGGGAGGCGAAGCTCAAGGTGCTGGACGGCCACGAGGTGCGCACCATCTTCATCGGCATGGACCAGCACAACGAGGAGCTCAAGTACTCCGACGTCAAGGGCAGGAACCCGTTCAAGGACCTGCGCGTGCGCCGGGCCCTCAACATGACGGTGGACCGCGAGGCGATCAAGCGCGTCACCATGCGCGGCCTGTCGATCCCGGCCGGCATCATGGTGGCCCCGGGCGTGCACGGCCACGGCAAGGATATCGACGTCTACCCGAAGGTGGACATCGCCGCGGCGAAGAAGCTGCTCGCGGACGCCGGCTACCCGAACGGGTTCGAATTCACGCTCGACTGCCCGAACAACCGCTACGTCAACGACGAGAAGATCTGCCAGGCGCTGGTCGGGATGTGGGCCAAGGCCGGCATGCGGGTGAGGCTGAACTCCATGCCCTTCGCCAACTTCATTCCGAAGATCCTCAACCTGGACTCGAGCGCCTACCTGCTCGGCTGGGGCGTGGCGACGTTCGACGCGCTCTACACGCTGCAGTCGCTGGTGCGCACCAAGACCACGGGCGCGGACGGCAACTTCAACCAGGGGCGGATCAGCGACCCCAAGCTCGACAACACCATCGACGCCATCAAGATCGCCACCGACCCGAAGGCGCGCGACGCGCTGTTGCGCGAGGCGCTGGTGAAGACGCGCGACGAGGCCTACTACATCACCCTGCACCACCAGCTGCGGCCCTGGGCGATGAAGAAGTCGGTCACGGCGGTGCACAGCGCCGACGACCGCCACCAGGCGCGCTTCACGCGCGTAGGCGGCGGCACCTAGGGCTTCACAGCCGGTTGAGGTAGAACCGGCCGTCTTTCATCACCGCGCGCAGGCCCCACTCCGGGGCCTGCAGCGGCGCGAGGTCCCGCGTCGGGTCGCCCTCCACCACCAGCAGGTCGGCGAGGGCGCCCGGCGCGACGACCCCGATCCTTCCGGACTCCCCGAGCAGGTCCGCGGCGACGCTGGTCGCGCTGCGCAGGATTTCGGCGGGCGTCATCGCCGGGAGCCGCAGCGCGTATTCCGTCGTCTGGCGCCCGTGCATCGCCCCCAGCAGGTCGGTGCCGAAGGCGATGGGGATGCCTTCGGCCTTGGCGATCGCGATCGCGCGGATGCCCTGCGTCTGCACGCGCTGCAGTTTCGCGCGCAAAAGCGGCGTGCGATCGGCAACAACCGAAGGGTCGGCGAAAGCGGCGTAGGTCGCGAGCGTGGGAACGAGGAAGGCGCCGTGCTGCTTCATCGCGCGCGCAGATCCCTCATCGAGCAGGTTGCCGTGCTCGATCGAGCGCACGCCCGATTGCACCGCGCGCTGGATCGCCGCGGGCGAATACGCGTGCGCCATGACGTAGGTGCCGTGCGCCTCGGCCTCCTCGCAGATCGCGCGCAACTCCTCGAGCGAGTACTGCGTGCCCTCCACCGGGTCGGTGGGGCTGAGGATGCCGCCGCTCGCCATGACCTTGACCTGGTCGGCGCCGTTGCGCAGTTGCTCGCGCGCGGCCTTGCGCACCGCGTCCACCCCGTCGGCGATGGCGCCGAAGAGGCCCAGCCCCGCGCAGGTGCAGTAGATGGCCTGCGCGCCGCGCGGCCGCACGTCGCCGTGGCCGCCGGTCTGCGAGAGCGGCTGGCCCGAGATGTACAGGCGCGGGCCGGCGAGCAGGCCCTGCTCGATCGCCTCGCGCAGGCCGAAGTCCGCGCCCGCGGCGTCGCGCACGCTGGTGAAGCCGCGCGCGAGCATGCCTTCCAGCACGCCCTTCGCCTGCGCCGTGATCAAGGAGGGCGGCATGGCGGCGAGCCGCAGCGGGTCGTGGTCCACCGCCGTGACGTGCACGTGGGCGTCGATCAGCCCGGGGAGCAGCGCCCTGCCGCCGAGGTCGTGGACTTCGGCATCGTCGATACGCCCGCCGTCGAAGGCGACATGCGCGACGCGATCGCCTTCGACCACCACGGTGGCATTCGGCCGCATCGCGCCGGCGCTGCTGTCGAAGAGCAGCGCGTCGCGAAACGCGATGCGCGAGCTCAGGGGCCCGACCCCGTCTGCGCGCTGCCGGAATACTGGAAGAACACCTCGTCGTCCTTCACCAGCCCCAGCTCGTAGCGCGCGCGCTCCTCGAGCGCGTCCAGGCCGTGCTTCAGGTCCCTGACTTCCGCGGCGAGCGCGCCGTTGCGCGCCTCGAACTGCGCGTTGCGCGCGAGCTGGGTCTGCACCTGGCGCTCGAGCTCGGCGACGCGCAGCCACCCCCCCTTGCCCAGCCACAGCGGATACTGGATGGCGACGATCAGCGCGGCGAGGATCGCGGCCAGGGCTCTCATCTCAGGTGCGCGAAGGCCTCGCGGCCCGGATAGCTCGCCGAATCGCCGAGGTCCTCCTCGATGCGCAGCAGCTGGTTGTACTTGGCGGTGCGGTCCGAGCGCGACAGCGACCCGGTCTTGATCTGCAGCGCGTTGGCGCCCACCGCGAGGTCGGCGATGGTGGTGTCCTCGGTCTCCCCGGAGCGGTGCGAGATCACGGTGCCGTAGCCGGCACGCTTGGCGAGCTCGATCGCGGCGAAGGTCTCCGACAGGGTCCCGATCTGGTTCACCTTGACGAGGATCGCGTTGGCGATGCCCTGGCGGACGCCGTCGCGGAAGATGCGGGTGTTGGTGACGAAGACGTCGTCGCCGACGAGCTGGAGCTTGCGCCCGAGGCGCCCCGAGAGCAGCCGCCAGCCGTCCCAGTCGGCCTCCGCCATGCCGTCCTCGATCGAGACGATCGGGTAGCGCTCGGCCAGGCCCGCGAGGTAGTCGCAGAACTCCTGCGGCGAGAGGGAGAGCCGCTCGGAGGCGAGCGTGTACTTGCCGTCCTTGTAGAACTCGCTCGCCGCGCAATCGAGGGCGATCAGCACGTCCTGGCCTGGCGCGTAGCCCGCCTTGCCGACCGCCTCGAGCGCGAGCTCGATCGCCGCCGCGTGCGTGGGCAGGCTCGGCGCGAAGCCGCCTTCGTCGCCCACCGCCGTGGACATGCCGCGCGCGCCGACCAGCCCCTTGAGCGCCTGGAACACCTCTGCGCCGCAGCGCAGCGCCTCGCGGAAGCTCCTCGCCCCCACCGGCACGATCATGAACTCCTGCAGGTCGAGGCTGTTGTTGGCGTGCGCCCCGCCGTTGATCACGTTCATCATCGGCACCGGCATCTGC
>CAZOWR010000084.1:0-11799 GCA_964583645.1 uncultured Enterobacteriaceae bacterium | reverse complement strand
GGTTGCGCAGCGCACGCTTCACCGTGGCGAGCAGCCGCTGCAGCGCGATCGGCTTCTCCAGATAGTCGAGCGCCCCGATGCGCGTCGCCTCGACCGCGGTCTCGATGGTGCCGTGGCCCGACATCATGACCACCGGCATGGAGAGCTGGCCGCCGGCGGCCCATTCCTTGAGCAGCGAGATGCCGTCGGTGTCCGGCATCCAGATGTCGAGCAGCACCAGATCCGGACGGCCGCGCTCGCGCAGCAGCCGCGCCTGCGCAGCGCTCTCGGCGAGCAGCACCTGGTGACCCTCGTCGGCAAGGATCTCGAGCAGCAGCTCGCGGATGCCGACCTCGTCGTCCACCACCAGGATCTGGGCCATGACCTTCAGGCCGCCTTGGCCGTGGCGCCGCCGGCCGCGGCGGGCAGCAGCACGCTCACCGCGGCGCCGTGCGCGGGTCGGCTCGCGATCGCCACCTCGCCGTGGTGCTCGTCGACGATCTTCTTGACGATGGCGAGCCCCAGCCCCGTGCCGCGCGGCTTGGTGGTGACGTAGGGCTCGAAGATGCGCGCCATCATCGCTTCCGGGAAGCCGACGCCATTGTCCGACACCGTCAGCCGCACCCGGTCGCCCGCGAGCTCGGTGCGCACCTCGATCGCCGGCGGCTCGGCCGCGCCGGCGCGCTGCTCGAGCGCGTCCTGCGCATTCTGCACCAGGTTGTGCACCACCTGCCGGATCTGCGCCGCGTCCGCCCGCACCGCCGGCAGCCCCGGGGCGAGCGCGCGCCGGATCGGCGCGCGCGAGGTCTCGTAGAGCGCCAGCACCTCGGTGACCAGGGCGTTGAGCTCCAGCGGCGCGAGCACCGGGGCGGGCAGCCGCGCGTAGTCGCGGAAGTCGTCGACCATGCTCTTCAGCGCCGCGACCTGGCTCACGATGGTGCGGATGCCGCGCGCGAGCGCCTCGGCGTCCCCGGGCGCGAGCTTGCGCGCGAGCTTCATCTCCAGCCGCTCGGCCGAAAGCTGGATCGGGGTGAGCGGGTTCTTGATCTCGTGCGCCAGGCGCCGCGCCACCTCGGCCCAGGCGGTGGCGCGCTGCGCCTGGATGAGCTGCGTGACATCGTCGAACACCAGCACGAAGCCTCCCGCGGGATCCTGCGGCAGCGCTGCGCCGCGCACGTGCAGCGTCTTGCGGCTCGCCTTGAGCTCGGTCTCCAGCTGCCAGGCGCGCTCGCCGTGGGCGCGGAACTGCTCCCGCATTGCGGCGGCGAACGACTCGAGCTCGGCGCCGAGGATCGCCTGCGCGCCGTGGTTGGAGATCGACAGCGCCAGGCCGCGGTCGAACACCAGCACCCCGGCCGAGAGATTCCCGAGGATGTTCTCCAGCCGCACCTTGGCGGTCTCGAGCGCCGTGCGGTTCGCCTCCACCACGCGCCCGGCCTCGTCCAGCTGGCGCGTCATGGAGTTGAACGCCTCGGTCAGCACGCCGAGCTCGTCGCGGCTGGTGACGGCGAGCGGGCGGCTGAAGTCGCCGCGCGCCACCGCCTGGGTGGCCTGCGCCAGGCGCGCCAGCGGCTCGGAGAGCCGTGCAGCGAGCACCACGGCGAGCGCGATGGCCACCAGCAGCGCCATCGACAGGGCGAGCGTCAGGGTGACGATGTAGATCCGCTTCAGCCCCTGGCGGGCGAGCGCGAGCTCCCGGTAGTCGCGGTAAGCAGCCTCGACCGCCTCGGCGCTGCGCGCGAACTGCTCGGGCAGGGTCTGGCGCAGCTGCAGGAAGCGCGGCTCGGGCGCCAGCGACAGGCTCGTGACGGCCACCACCACGCGCAACGCGAGCGGCTTGCCCGCGGGCGCGTCCACCGCGCTGTAGCCGCGGCCGATCCTCGCCTGGCGCAGCATCTGCGGCGCCGGGAGCTCCGGCACCAGGCGCGAGACGTCGCCGCTTGCGCTCGCCAGCACGCCGCCCGCGGCGGAGACCAGCACCGCCTCGTGCACGCCCGCCTGCTCGCGCAGCCGCTCGAGCAGCGTGACCTGCTGCGCCGGCCCGCGCTCGGCGAGCTCCAGCGCGATGGTGCGCGCCTTGAGCAGCATCTCGCCGAGCGCCTGGTCGATCGCCGACTGGCCGAGGCTGATGCCGCCCTCGAGCGCGGCGTCCACCTTGACGTCGAACCAGGATTCGATGCTCTTGCTGAGAAACTGCACCGACACCGTGTAGACGAGCGCCCCCGGCACGAGCGCCATCAGCGCGAGCATCAGCAGCAGGCGCAGCGTCAGGCGCGAGCCGAACGCGCGGCTGCGCACGCGGCGCGCAAGCGCGGTCAGCTGCCAGGCCACCAGCGCGGCGAGCGAGCCCGCGAGCGCGGCGTTGAGCCCCAGCAGCAGCGGGTAGTGCCGGGCGAACAGGGTCGTGTTGGCGCTCGCCGTCGCGAGCAGGAAGATGAGCACGCCGCCGAGCGCCGCGCTGACGAGCAGCAGCAGCCTCATCGGCCGTCGGCCTCGCGCAGCTCGCGCGACTCGACCGGCGCCGGCGGCGGCGGCGGCGCGCGGTAGATAAAGCGCTTCCAGGGCGACTCCAGGTGGAGCTCCCGGCTGGTCAGCGCGCTCAACTGGAACGGCTTGGGCAGCAGCGCCACGTCCAGGCGCATGCGCACCGCGGCGTCGTAGCTCGCCTCGGGAAGCTGCGCGCCGGGCTCCAGCACCACCCAGTTGCGCAGCCGCCGCAGGACGTTGAGCGCCTCCTGCAGGGTGCCGTAGTTCCGGTGCAGCAGTCCGGTCGAGAGCCGGTAGTGGCGCGACAGCGCGTGATACGACAGGCGCAGCTGCAGGCGCTTGGCGACTGTCTTCTCGTCGAACCACCACCAGCGCGCGCGCGACAGCTCGAACTCCACCACGAAATAGAGCGGGATGCCGTTGGCCACCGCCTCCGCGAGCCGCGGATTGAAATCGAAGGCGAAATCGGCCTCCAGCACCAGGCCCTCCTCGCGCGCGCCGAGCCGTGCATCGCGCACCTCGATCTCGTCGCCGCGCGCGCCTGCCGCCGCGAGCGTCGCCAGCCCCGCCAGCACCAGCAGCAGCGTCTTGAGGAGGGCGATGCCGCGCATCGCGCTTCGCGTCAGGCGGGTTTCTCTAGCAGCGCAAAGTAGAAGCCGTCGTGCTCGGCCCCGGGAAGCAGCTGCGCCGGGCCGCCGTCGGGCAGCGCCACACGGCGCGCGCCCGCGGCGCGCGCGAGGAACGCGTCCACCACCGCGCCGTTCTCCTCGGCGAACACCGAGCAGGTGACATACAGCAATTTACCACCCGGGGCGAGCACCCGCCAAAGTCCCTCCAGCATGCGCGCCTGCCGCGCCGCGAAGGCGGCGACATCGCTCGCGCGCCGCAGCCACTTGATGTCGGGATGGCGTCGCGCGACGCCGGAGGCGCTGCAGGGAACGTCGGCGAGGATGCGCTCGTAGGGCTTGCCGTCCCACCAGTCGGCGCTCGCCGCGCAATCGGCCGCGCGCACCTCGGCCTCCAGGCCGAGCCGGCGCAGCCCGCGCACGATCTCGCCGCAGCGCGCCGCGTCGGCATCGAGCGCGGTGAGCGAAACCTCCGCCGATTCCAGGATGTGGGCGCTCTTGCCCCCGGGAGCAGCGCAGGCGTCGAGCACGCGCTGGCCGCGCTCGAGCGCCAGGCACGCGGCGGCGCGCTGCGCCCCCGCGTCCTGCACCGAGACCTCGCCCTGCTCGAACCCCGGCAGCCGCGCCGCGGGTACCGGCCGCTCCAGCAGCAGCGCAGCGCCGCCCAGGACCCGCGCAGGGATCCCGGCCTCGGCAAGGCGCGCCGCGTAGGACGCGAGCGGTTGGCGGCGCAGGTTGACGCGCAGGCACATCGGGGGATGCCCGTTGCCCGCCTCGAGGACCCGCTCCCAGTCCCGCGGATGCTCGGCGCGCACGCGCTCGATCCACCAGCGCGGGTGCTGGTGGCGCGCCTCCGGATCGAACTGCAGGCGGGCCTCGAGCGCCGGGCGCGCACGCAGGTAGGCGCGCAGCAGGGCGTTCACGTAGGGCTTGGCGCGCGCGCCGCGCAGTCGCTCGGCGGCGCGCGCCGCCTGATCGAGCACGGTGTGCTGCGCGTAGCGCCCCGAGTCGAGCGCGTACAGCGCGCACCAGAGGAGCGCCTCGAGCGCCGGCTCGCGCGCGCGGCCGCGGCGCGAGAGCGCGCGCACGATCGCCTGCGAGCGGCCGTAGCGCCGCAGCGTGCCGTTGCGCAGATCGAGCACGGCGCCGCGCGAGGCGCCCTGCGGTTCCCCCCCGAGGCTGCGCCCGGCGGCAACGCGCGCCACCAGCGCCGCCGCCGCCGCGAGGGACTCAGCGAGCGGCGCCAAGGCGCTCGCCCCGCGCCACCGGGAAGCCGCGCACGAATTCGGCGGCGGCGAGACGCCTGCCGCCCGCGCGCTGCAGTTCGGTCGCCGCGAGCGCCCCCTGACCGCAGGCGATCACGATGCCCGCGGGCCCCATCCCGAGCACTTCGCCGGGCGCGCCGGCCCCCGCGGCGAGACGCGCGCCCAGGATCTTGATGCGCTCACCGCGCAGCAGCGACTGCGCCCCGGGCGCGGGGCGCAACGCGCGCACCCTGCGCTCGAGCTCCACGGCGGGCCGGGCCCAGTCGAGCACGGCCTCGCCGCGGGCGAGCTTGTGCGCGTAGGTGACCCCCGTTGCCGGCTGCGGCGTGGCGCGCGCTCGCCCCGCGGCGACCTCCGCGAGGGCGGCGAGGATCATCTCGGCGCCCAGCGCCGCCAGCCGGTCGTGCAGCGACTGCGCGTCATCCTCCGGGAGGATCGGGATGCGCCGCTGCGCGAGCAGCGGCCCGCTATCGAGTCCCGCGTCCATCTGCATGATGCTGACGCCCGATTCGGCATCCCCGGCAAGCAGCGCGCGCTGGATGGGCGCCGCGCCCCGCCAGCGCGGCAGCAGCGAGGCATGGATATTGAGCGCGCCGTGCGGCGCAGCCGCGAGCAGCGCCGGCGGCAGGATGAGGCCGTAGGCCGCCACCACCAGCGCATCGGGCTGCGCCGTGCCGAGGCGCTCGAGTGCCGCATCGCCCTCGAGCGTGGCGGGCTGCAGCAGCGGCAGGCCGCGCTCGAGCGCCAGGCGCTTCACGGCGCTGGGCGCCGCATGCAGGCCGCGGCCCGCGGGCCGGTCGGGCCGCGTAAGCACCAGCGCGAGCTCGTGCCGCGCCGCGAGCAGCGCTTCAAGCGCGCACGCGGCGAAGGCAGGGGTGCCGGCGAAGGCTAGGCGCAGGAAGGGATCAGGCGCTCTTGCGAAGCTGCTTGGCGAGCCGTGCGCGGATGCGCTGCTGCTTGAGCTGCGAGAGGTGCTCTACGAACACCTTGCCCTTGAGGTGATCCATCTCGTGCTGGATGCAGACGGCGAGCAGCCCCTGCGCCTGGAGCGTGAAGGCGTGGCCGTTCTGGTCGAAGGCGCGCACCTTGACGCGCTCGGCGCGCTCCAATGTCTCGTAGATACCGGGCACCGAGAGGCAGCCCTCCTCGATGTCGGATACGCCGCTCGACTCCAGGATCTCGGGATTGACCAGCACCACCAGCGAGTCGCGCCGCTCGGAGACGTCGACCACGATCACCTGTTTGTGTACGTCGACCTGGCCTGCGGCCAGGCCGATGCCCGGCGCCGCGTACATGGTCTCGGCCATGTCGTGCACCAGCTTGCGCAGCGCCTCGTCGAATACGGTGACCGGCGCGGCGACCTTGTGCAGGCGCGCGTCCGGATATCTCAAGATGCTCAGTTGGGCCATGACTTTCTGGAAAACACTTGCAGATTTAAGAAATTACGTGCAGTATCTCAGGCTGAGCGTAAACAATTCCGGCATCGTGCTACAGTCGACCACGCCGAACCGCATCCCGACCCGCCCCGGACACCTGCCACCGCTCGAGGGCCATATGCACCCTGTCATGCGTAAGTCTATCACAACGCTCGCTTTTGTCCTCGCCTTGGGCGCTCTTCCAGCGGCGCTCGCGCAGGCCCCGAAGACTCCTCTCGCGCTCAAGCCGGACGCGCCCGACCGGTATGTCGTGGTTCCGGGCGACACGCTCTGGTCGATCGCGGAGCGCTACACCGATTCGCCGTGGCGCTGGCAGGAGCTGTGGAACCTGAACAAAGAGGAGATCAAGAATCCGCACCGCATCTACCCGGGCAACGTGATCGTGCTGGACCGGGCGCGCCGGCAGCTCGCCATGGCGAGCGACACCGTGAAGCTCAGCCCGCGCGTGCGCGCGGAGTCCACGGCGCGCGCCGCGATCCCGAGCATTCCGGCGAGGGTGATCGAGCCGTTCCTCACGCGACCGCTGGTGGTCGAGCCGGAGGGTCTCGACAAGGCGCCGACGATCGTCGCCACCGAGGAGGGCCGGGTGGTGGTCGAGGCGGGCAACCACGCCTTTGTCAAGGGCATGGGCGGCGCGGCCGGGGAGGACTGGATGCTCTATCGGCAGGGCAAGCCCCTGGTCGATCCCGACAGCAACAGCACGCTCGGCTACGAGGCGATCTACCTCGGCACCGCGCGCGTGGTGCGCGGCGGGGATCCGGCCATGATCCGCCTCACCACCGCAAAGCAGGAAGTCGGCGTGGGCGACAAGCTGGTGCCCGCGGGCAAGGCCGAGATCGTGAGCTACGCGCCGCGCGCGCCGGGTGCGGCGGTCAAGGGGCGCGTGATCTCGCTCTACGGCGGAGTCGGGCGCACCGGCGAGGCCGGTCCGCAATCGGTCATCACGGTGAATCTCGGCAGAGCCCAGGGCATGGAAGTCGGGCATGTGCTCGCGCTGCACCGGCCCGGCGAGGCCATCGCCGCGGCCTCGCGCGTCAAGAACGCACAGGAGCTCAAGCTTCCCGACGAGCGCTATGGCCTCGCGTTCGTGTTCCGCGTATTCGAGCGGGTGTCCTACGCGCTGGTCATGCACGTCAACCGGCCGGTCAACCCGCTGGACATCGTCCAGAACCCGTAGCCGCTGCAGCGCACCGTCGGCATGGCCCGCGATCCGGGGCTGGCGGCGTGGCTGCGGCTCACGCTCACGCCCGGCCTGGGGGGCGCTGCGCTGCGCGAACTGCTGGGGCGCTACGGCCTGCCCGAGCGTGTCCTCGGTGCACCGCGCGCGGAGCTCGCGCGCCACGCGCCCGGCGCCGCGATCGATGCGCTCGACTCCGAGGCGATCGCGCGGCAGGTCGAGCACGTACTTGCCTGGGTGGAGCACCCGGGCAACGCCGTCGTCGCCCTGGGGGACGCGAATTACCCGCGGCTGCTGCTCGAGACTGCGGACCCGCCGGCACTGCTCTACTGCCGGGGGCGGCTCGAGCTGCTCAACCGGCGCTCTCTCGCGGTCGTCGGCAGCCGCAACGCGACGGCGCAGGGCACCCGCGACGCCGAGCGCTTCGCCCGCGCCTTCAGCGAGGCCGGGCTGACGATCGTGTCGGGCCTCGCGCAGGGCGCCGACGCCGCAGCGCATCGTGGCGGCCTCGCCGGCGCGGGCTCGACCGTCGCGGTGCTCGGCACCGGCGTGGACCGCGTCTACCCGCTGGCGCACGCGGCGCTTGCCGACCAGATCGCCGAGCACGGCCTGCTGGTCTCGGAGTTCGCGCTCGGCACCCGCGCGCTGGCGCACCACTTCCCGCGTCGCAATCGCCTGATCAGCGGGCTCGCCCAGGGCTGCCTCGTGATCGAGGCCGCCCTGGGCTCCGGCTCGCTCATCACCGCGCGCGCCGCCGCCGAGCAGGGACGCGAAGTGTTCGCGCTGCCCGGCTCGATCCATTCGCCGCTCTCCAAAGGGTGCCACGCGCTGATCAAGTCGGGCGCCAAGCTCGTCGAGTCCGCCGAGGACGTGCTGGCCGAGCTCGGCGGCTTGGAGCGCGCGCAGCCCGCGCCCGCGGCGGCCGCCCCTGCGCTGCCTGCCGAGCCGCTGCTCGCACACATGGGATTCGAGCCCGTCGACGTCGACACGCTCTGCGCGCGCGCGGGCTTGAGCGCGCAGCGCGTCACCGCAGAGCTGCTGCGCCTGGAGCTCGCCGGGCGCGTCGCCACGCTCCCCGGCGGCCTCTACCAGCGGCTGCATTGAGGGGCTCGCGCGCGCGCACGCGCACGCGTAGGGCTCCTGCGGTTGTAACGTGCCGCGCTTTGCAGGTATCCTCTGCGGCCCTTTCGCATCGCATCATGAGCAAGAAGCTGATCATCGCCGAGAAGCCGTCGGTCGCGGGCGACATCGCGCGCGCGCTCGGCGGCTTCACGCGCAAGGGCGAGTACTTCGAGAGCGCGCACTACGTGCTCGCCTCGGCGGTCGGGCACCTGCTCGAGCTCGTGGTGCCGGAGAAGTACGACGTCAAGAAGGGCAAGTGGTCGTTCGCCAAGCTGCCCCTCATCCCGCCCCATTTCGATCTGGCGCCGATCGAGCGCAGCGAATCCCGGCTCAACCTGCTGCTGCGACTGCTCAAGCGCAAGGAGGTCACGGGCCTGGTCAACGCCTGCGACGCGGGCCGCGAAGGCGAGCTGATCTTCCGCTACATCGCGCAGTACGCGAGGACCAGGAAGCCGATCGAGCGGTTGTGGCTGCAGTCGATGACCCCGAGCGCGATCCGCGAGGGGTTCGCCGCCCTGCGCAGGGATCGCGAGCTGCTGCCGCTTGCCGATGCCGCGAAGTCCCGCTCGGAGGCCGACTGGCTGGTCGGCATCAACGGCACCCGGGCGATGACGGCGTTCAACTCCAAGGAGGGCGGGTTCTACCTCACCACGGTAGGGCGTGTGCAGACGCCCACGCTCGCGATCCTGGTCGAGCGCGAGGAGCGCATCCGCGCCTTTCAGCCGCGCGACTATTGGGAAGTGCATGCTCGGTTCGGCGCCAGGGCGGGCGAGTACGCGGGCCGCTGGTTCGACCCGGGCTTCGGCAAGACCGACGACCCGGAGCGCAAAGCCGAGCGCCTCTGGAAAGCGGCGCAGGCCGAAGCGATTGCCGCCGCCTGTGCGGGCAAGGCGGGCACGGCCGCCGAGGAGACCAAGCCCTCGACGCAGGCTGCTCCGCTGCTCTACGACCTGACCAGCCTGCAGCGCGAGGCGAACGGTCGCTTCGGCTTCTCGGCCAAAGGCACCCTCGCGCTCGCCCAGGCGCTGTACGAGAGGCACAAGGTGCTCACCTATCCGCGCACCGACTCGCGCGCCCTGCCCGAGGATTACCTGTCCACCGTCAAGAAGACGATCGACGCGCTCGCCGGGAGGAAGCAGTACGCGTCCTTCGCGGGCCAGGTGCTGAAGAGCGGGTGGATCAAGCCGAACCGGCGCATTTTCGACAACCGCAAGATCTCGGATCACTTCGCCATCATTCCGACGCTGCAGGCGCCGGGGCACCTGAGCGAAGCGGAGGCCAAGCTCTACGACCTGGTGGTGCGGCGCTTCCTCGCCGCATTCTTTCCGTCGGCCGAGTACCTGCAGACGACGCGCATCACGAGGGTCGGCGAGGCGCAATTCAGGACCGAAGGCAGAGTGCTGCAGGTCCCGGGCTGGCTCGCCGTCTACGGCAAGACGATACAGGAGGAGAGCGCAAACCTGCCCGCCATCGCGCAGGGCGAGAAGGTAAAGACCCTGGAGGTGGCGGCAACCGCACACCAGACCCGGCCGCCGGCGCGCTTCACCGAGGCGACGCTGCTCTCGGCGATGGAGGGCGCGGGCAAGCTGGTGGAGGACGACGAGCTGCGCGAGGCGATGGGCGCCAAGGGCCTGGGGACGCCGGCCACGCGCGCCGCCATCATCGAGGGCCTGATCAACGAGAAGTACGTCGAGCGGCTCGGCCGCGAGCTCAGGCCCACCTGGAAGGCGTTCCGGCTGATGTTCGCGCTCAAGGCTTTCGAGGTCGACGAGATCACCTCGCCCGAGCTGACCGGCGACTGGGAGTTCAAGCTCAAGCAGATGGAGCAGGGAAAGCTCGCGCGCCAGAAGTTCATGGACCACATCGAGAAGGTCACGCGCGACCTGGTGCAGCGGGTGAAGGCGGGCGCCATTCCGGACCAGGCCTTCGCGACCGTGGCGGCCCCCTGCCCGAAGTGCGGCGGCACTATCCAGGAGACCTACCGCAAGTTCCAGTGCCAGTCCTGCGACTTCTACATCTGGCCGGTGCTGCTCGGGCGCGACTGGTCGCCCGAGGAGGTCGCCGAGCTCGTCACCCAGCGCTACATCGGGCCGCTCTCGGGCTTTCGCAGCAGGCAGGGGCGACCCTTCTCGGCGGGGCTGCGCCTCACCGATGAGTACCGCATCGAGTTCGACTTCGGCCAGCCGGCCGAGCAAGGCGCCGAAGCGCCCGATTTCGGCGCCCAGGAGCCGCTCGGCGCCTGCCCGAAGTGCGGCGGCCGCGTCTTCGAGCACGGCGTCTCGTATGTCTGCGAACGCTCAGTGGGCCCGCAGCGCAGCTGCGACTTCCGCTCCGGGCGCATGATCCTGCAGCAGCCCGTAGAGCGCACGCAGATGCGCAAGCTCCTCGCCACCGGCAGGACCGACCTGCTGACGAGCTTCGTCTCGAGGAAAGGAAGGAAGTTCAAGGCCTTCCTGCTGAAGCAGCCCGACGGCAAGATCGGCTTCGAATTCATGGCCCGCGCAGAGCGCTCGAGCCAGCCCCGCGCGGCCAGCGAAAGACCGGCCGAAGAGAAGGCTACACGTCGAGGTTCCGAACGCCGAGCGCGTTCGACTCGATGAAGGCGCGGCGCGGCTCGACCTCGTCGCCCATCAGCTTGGTGAAGATCTCGTCGGCGACGATGCCGTCGTCGATCTGCACCTTGAGCAGCCGCCGCGCCGCCGGATCCATGGTGGTCTCCCAGAGCTGCGACGGGTTCATCTCCCCCAGGCCCTTGTAGCGCTGCAGGCTCATCGACTTCTGCACCTCGGCGAGGAGCCAGCGCATCGCCCCGCCGAAGTCGCGCACCGGTTGCTTCTTCTCGCCGCGCTGCGCGTAGGCGCCCACGCCCACCAGGCCGCGCAGCATCTCGGCGGTCTGCCGGATCTGGGCGTAGTCGCCCGAGTGCACGAACTCCGCGTCGATGGTCGTGATGCGCACGTTGCCGTGGCGGGTGCGCTCGATCCTCGCCTGGTAGCGCTCGGTCTTGGAGTCGAAGTGCGCGCTTACCCGCACCCCGTCGCCGGCGCTACCTTCCTGCAGCGCCGCACTGAGCGCCTCGGCCGAGGCCTGCGCGGTCTCGCGCCGTCCGAGGTCGACCTGCACCCCGCGCAGCAGCGCGAGCAGCACATCGCGGTCGATCCAGCGCGAGACGCGCTCGATTACGGCCTCGGCGAGGAGGTAGGACTTGGCGAGCTCGGCCAGCGTATCCCCGGTGATCGGGTCGCGGCGCGCCGCCGGGTGCAGCGCCGCGTCCACCAGCGCCTGGCGCAGCATGAACTCGTTCAGCTCGTGCTCGTCCTTCAGGTAGCGCTCCTCCTTGCCGAGCTTCGCCCGGTACAGCGGCGGCTGCGCGATATAGATGTGGCCGCGCTCCACCAGCTCGGGCATCTGCCGGTAGAAGAACGTGAGCAGCAGCGTCCGGATGTGGGAGCCGTCCACGTCGGCGTCGGTCATGACGATGATGCGGTGATAGCGCAGCTTCTCGGGGTTGTACTCCTCCCTGCCGATACCGCAGCCGAGCGCCGTGATGAGCGTGGCGATCTCCGCCGAGCCGAGCAGCTTCTCGAAGCGTGCCTTCTCGACGTTCAGGATCTTGCCCTTCAGCGGCAGGATGGCCTGGAACCTGCGATCGCGGCCCTGCTTCGCCGAGCCGCCCGCGGAGTCGCCCTCGACCAGGTAGAGCTCGC
>CAZOWR010000083.1:0-11977 GCA_964583645.1 uncultured Enterobacteriaceae bacterium | reverse complement strand
AAGGGCGGCGGCGACGCGGTCTCGGCGGCGCGCGCGGTGCTGCAGACGGGCGAGTTCGACTACGCCTGGAACATGCAGGTGGAGGACGAGATCCTGCTGCGGCTGGAGGACAGCGGCAAGGGGCGCTCCGAGATCACGCCGGGGGCCAACATCGAGCACATCCAGCTCAACACCACCGACCCGTGGAAGGAGGTGGACGGCGAGCGCTCGAGCGTGACGACGCAGCATCCGCTGTTTGCCGATCCCGCGGTGAAGCGCGCCATGGCCGTGCTGGTGGATCGCGCCGCGGTGCAAAAGCACATCTACGGCCGCACCGGCATCGCCACCGGCAACTTCCTCAACAACCCGCCGCGCTTCACCTCGAGGAACACGAAGTGGGAGTTCAACGTCGAGAAGGCGAACCAGATCCTCGATGCGGCGGGCTGGAGGCGGGGCTCGGACGGCATCCGGGTGAAGGACGGCAAGAAGCTGAAGGTGGTCTACCAGACCTCGATCAACGCGCCGCGGCAGAAGAACCAGGCGATCGTCAAGCAGGCCTGCCAGAAGGCGGGCATCGACGTCGAGGTCAAGGCGGTCACTGCCTCCGTGTACTTCTCCTCCGACGTGGCGAACCCCGACACCTACACCAAGTTCTACTGCGACATGCAGATGTACACCACCACCATGCCGCAGCCGGACCCCGCGGTGTTCATGAACCAGTTCACCTCCTGGGAGATCGCCACCAAGGCCAACAAGTGGCAGGGCCGCAACATCACGCGCTGGAAGAGCGACGACTACGACCGGGCCTACCGCGCGGCGGAGAGCGAGCTCGATCCGGTGAAGCGGGCGGCGCTGTTCATCCGCATGAACGACCTCGTGGTAGAGAACAACGTGGTGATCCCGGTCGTCTACCGCCCGCGCGTCTCGGCGGTGGCCACCAGGCTGCGCTGCCCGCTCTCAGGGTGGGACAACGACCTCTGGAACCTGAGGGACTGGTACCGGGACTCCTGACCGGGGCGGCCTGACGCCAGGCACGCGATGAGCAGGTACCTGCTCAGGCGGCTGCTCATCGCGGTCCCGAGCATCATCGGGATCAGCGTCATCCTCTTCACGGTGCTCGCGCTCGCGCCCGGCGACCCGTTCGAGGAGCTGGCGACCAACCCCGCGATCCCGCCCGAGGTGCGCGCCAACCTGCGCGCCCAGTTCGGGCTGGACGACCCGGTGGCGCTGCGCTACTTCCGCTGGTTCGGCGCGATGGTGCAGGGCGACTGGGGCTTCTCGTTTGCCAGCCGCATCGACGTCGACGACCTGATCCTGCAGCGCATCCCGGTGACGCTGCTCATCATCGGCTCCTCGCAGCTCCTGGCGCTCGCCATCGCCCTCCCGGTCGGCATCTACGCGGCGATGCGGCCCTACTCGATCTTCGATCAGATCGCGAGCACCCTGTCGCTGGTGGGCTTCTCGCTGCCGACGTTCTTCACCGGCATCCTTTTCATCCTCTTCTTCAGCATCTATCTCGACTGGCTGCCGTTCGTGTATCGCGCGGACATCTCGGCGACGGGGTGGCGCTGGTACTGGGAGCACGTCCGCCAGGCGATCATGCCGGTCGCCGTGCTCGGGCTGTTCCAGGGCGCGGCCTGGACGCGCTACGTGCGCTCGGCGGTGCTCGACGTGATCCGGCTCGACTACGTCACCACCGCGCGCTCCAAGGGACTGGCCGAGCGGGTGGTGGTCGTGAAGCACGTGGTGCGCAACGCGCTCATTCCGGTGGTGACGCTGGTGGCGCTGCAGATCCCGGCGGTATTCGGCGGCGCGATCGTCACCGAGCAGATCTTCCGCGTCCCCGGGATCGGCTCGCTCCTCATCAGCGCCATCCTCGCCAACGACACGCCGGTGATCATGGCGGTCACGTTCGTCCTCTCGATCCTGGTCATCCTCTTCAACCTGCTCGCCGACGTGCTCTATGGCTGGCTCGACCCCCGCATCGCCTACCGCTGACGCCGCGCTCGGCGGCTTCGAGCCGCGCCGCACCTCGCTCGGCCGCGAGGCCTGGCGCCGCTTCAAGCGCCATCGCCTCGCGCTCGGCGGCGGGATCATCCTGGGCCTCATGATCCTCGCGGTGGTCCTCGGGCCCCTCGTCTGGAAAGTGCCGATCAACGAGATCGACTTCGGCGCCAAGCTCCAGGGCCCGTCGCTCGCGCACCCGCTGGGCACCGACGACCTCGGCCAGGACCTGCTCGCGCGCATGCTCTACGGCGGCCGGATCTCGCTCGCGGTCGGGCTCGCCGCGATGGTGATCGCGGTGGTGGTCGGCGTCATCGTCGGCGCGATCGCCGGCGTCTCGCGCGGCTCCGTGGACGCCGCGCTGATGTGGCTCACCGACCTCTTCCTCGCGCTGCCGCAGCTGCCGCTGCTGCTGCTGGTGATCTACCTGTTCCGGGACGCGCTGAAGTCCCTGGTCGGGCCGGAGGTGGGGGTGTTCGTCCTGATCGTGGCCGTGATCGGCGGCTTCCGCTGGATGCCGGTGGCGCGGCTGGTGCGGGCGCAGTTCCTCAGCCTGCGAGAGAAGGAGTTCGTCGAGGCGGCGCGCGCGCTCGGCGCGACGCCGCTGCGGCTGGTGGCCCGGCACATCCTGCCGAACTCGCTCGGGGTGGTGATCGTGGCCGCCACCATCGACGTCGCCGCCGCCATCATCGCGGAGTCGACGCTGTCGTTCCTTGGCCTGGGGTTCCCGCCGGACATCCCGACGTGGGGCCGGATCCTGTTCGACGCCAAGGACCACCTCGACGTCGCGGCGCACTGGGCCGTGATCCCGGGCTGCGCCGTTTTCCTCACGGTGCTCTCGATCACCTATCTCGGCGACGGGCTGCGCGACGCGCTCGATCCGCGCAAGGTGATGTAGGCGCCCGGATGGCCGCCGGCCGCCTGCTCGAGATCCGCGGGCTGAAGACCCACTTCGTCACGGACGACGGCATGGTGCACGCGGTCGACGGCGTCGACCTGGGCGTGGAGGCCGGCGAGACGCTCGGGGTGGTCGGCGAATCGGGTTGCGGCAAGAGCGTCACGGCGCTCACGGTGATGAAGCTGCTCGCGATGCCGCCCGCGCGCATCGTCGCCGGCGAGATCCTCTGGCAGGGACGCGATCTCGTGCCGCTGGAGGCCGAGGCGATGCGCCGCATCCGCGCGCGCGAGATCGCCATGGTGTTCCAGGAGCCGATGACCTCGCTCAACCCTGTGTACAGCGTGGGCGAGCAGATCGCCGAGGTGGTCCGGCTGCACGAGGGACTGGGCCGCCGCGCGGCGCTGGACAGGGCGGTCGAGATGCTGCGGCTGGTGCACATTCCGCACCCCGAGCGCCGCGTGCACGACTACCCGCACCAGTTCTCCGGCGGCATGCGCCAGCGCGTCATGATCGCGATGGCGCTCTCGTGCAACCCGAAGCTGCTGATCGCCGACGAGCCGACCACGGCGCTGGACGTCACCATCCAGGCGCAGATCCTCGAGCTGCTCGCCGAGATGAAGGCGCGCTTCGGCATGGCCGTGATGCTCATCACGCACGCCATGGGTGTCATCGCCGAGACCGCGCAGCGCGTCGTGGTGATGTACGCCGGCAAGGTCGTCGAGGAGGCGCCGGTCGCCGAGCTCTTCGCCCGGCCGCGCCACCCCTACACCCAGGGCCTGATCCGCTCGATTCCGCGGCTCGATGCCGCGGTGACCGGCAAGCGCCGGCTCGAGGCGATCGCGGGCGTCGTGCCGAGCCTGCTCGAGCCGCGCCCGGGCTGCCGCTTCGCGCCGCGCTGCGCCCACGCGCGCACCGCATGCACCGCCGACACGCCGCGGCTGCGCGAGGTCGCCCCCGGGCACAAGGCGGCCTGCATCCTCTACTAGCGCACATGACCGAGCCTTTGCTGCGCGTCGAGGAGCTGGTCAAGCACTTCCCGGTGAAGGGCGGGGTGCTCGGCCGGGTGGTGGACCATGTCTACGCCGTCGACGGCGTGAGCTTCGAGCTGCTGGCGGGCGAGACGCTGGGCCTCGTGGGCGAGTCCGGCTGCGGCAAGTCGACCACGGGGCGCTGCATCCTGCGCCTCATCGAGCCCACCGCGGGCCGGATCTGGTTCGGCGGCCGGGAGGTGACCGAGCTCGGCGGCGCGGCGCGCCGCAGTCTCTGCCGGGAGATGCAGATCATCTTCCAGGACCCCTACGCCTCGCTCAACCCGCGCATGACCGTCGGGGCGATCATCGGGGAGGCGCTCGTGATCCATCGCCTGGCGCAAAGCCGGCGCCAGCACGAGGAGCGGGTGATCGAGCTGCTGCGTCTGGTCGGCCTGCACCCGGACCACGCGCGGCGCTACCCGCACGAGTTCTCCGGCGGCCAGCGCCAGCGGATCGGCATTGCGCGCGCGCTCGCGGTGTCGCCGCGGCTCATCATCTGCGACGAGCCGGTGTCGGCGCTCGACGTCTCGATCCAGGCGCAGGTCATCAACCTGCTCGAGGACCTGCAGCAGCAGCTCGGCCTGACCTATCTCTTCATCGCGCACGACCTCTCGGTAGTCGAGCACATCAGCAACCGCGTCGCCGTCATGTACCTCGGCCGGATCGTGGAGCTCGCGCCGGCGCGCGAGCTGTACGCCTCGCCGAAGCACCCCTACACCGAGGCGCTGCTCTCGGCGGTCCCGATCCCCGATCCGGCGGCGAAGCGCAAGCGCATCGTGCTGCAAGGCGACGTGCCCAATCCGATCCGGCCGCCCTCGGGCTGCCACTTCCACCCCCGTTGCCCGAAGGCCATGGGGCGTTGCTCGCGCGAGGCCCCGCGGCTGCGCGAGGTCGCGCCCGGGCGGGTCGCCGCCTGCCACCTGAATGACTGAGCTCGCCACGTACTACGCGAAGCGCGCCGCCGAGTACGAGCGCATCTACGCGCGGCCGGAGCGCCAGCCGGACCTCGCGGTGCTGCGCGCGCGCGTGGCGCGAATGCTCGTCGGGCGCGCCGTGCTCGAGCTCGCCTGCGGCACGGGCTGGTGGACCGAGGTGATCGCGCCCGCGGCGCGCGAGGTCCTGGCGCTCGACCTCAACGAGGAGATGCTCGCCATCGCGCGCGCCAAGCGCTATCCGGGGGCGAAGGCGAGTTTCGTGCAGGGCGATGCCTATGCACCGCCCGACCTGGGCCGCCGGCACGATGCGCTCTTCGCGGGCTTCTGGTGGTCGCACGTGCCGCTCGCGCGGCTGGATGATTTCCTCGCCGCTGCGGCGGCCGCAGTGGCGCCCGGGGCGCTGCTCGTGTTCCTCGACAACCGCTACGTCGAGGGCTCGAGCACGCCGGTCGCGCGGCGCGACGCCGAGGGCAACGGCTACCAGCTGCGCACGCTGCAGGACGGCAGCAGCCACGAGGTGCTGAAGAATTTCCCTTCCGAGGGCGAGCTCATCCGCCGATCCGCGCGAGTCGGGTGGGGCGCGAACGTGGAGCTGCTCGAGCACTACTGGCTGCTCAGCTTCTGGGGGCCGGGGTGAGCGGGGTGTTCGAGGTTCGCGGCCCCGCGGTGCCGGCGCTGCCGCTGGTGCTGGACAGCCCGCACTCGGGCCACCGCTTCCCGGCGGACTTCGACGCGGCGGTCACCGAGGTCGAGCTGCGCGAAGGCGAGGACTGCTACGTCGACGAGCTCTACGCCGCGGGACCCGAGATGGGCGCGCCGCTGCTCGCGGCGCTGTGGCCGCGCACCTACCTCGATCCGAACCGGCACGCGGGCGACGTCGACCTGGAGCTGATCGAGGGCGCCTGGCCCTGGGAGTACCGGCCGAGCGGCAAGGCGAGGCTCGGCAAGGCGCTGGTCTGGCGAACGCTCGAGGACGGCCGCGCGATCTACGCGCGCCGGCTCGCCCCGGGCGAGGTGAAGGCGCGGATCGACGCGCACCACGCGCCCTACCACCGGGCGCTGCGCGGGCTGCTCGATGCCTCGGTCGAGCGCTTCGGCAAGGTCTACCACATCAACTGCCACTCGATGCGCTCGGTGGCGGGACGGCAGTCGAGCGACGGCGAGGGCAGCGCGCGGGCCGACCTCGTGCTCGGGGACCGCGACGGCACGAGCTGCGACCCGGCGTTCACCGAGTTCGTGCGCCGCGCGCTCGCGGCGATGGGCTACGACGTGAAGGTGAACGACCCGTACAAGGGCGTGGAGCTGGTGCGCGCCTACTCCAACCCCGCGCGCGGCCGCCACAGCCTGCAGATCGAGATCAACAAGCGCCTCTACATGGACGAGGCGACGCTGGAGAAAACCGCGGGCTTCGCGACGCTGCGGAGGAACCTCGCGCGCCTCCTCGAGGCGGTCCGGGGCTACGCATGAGCCCGCTGCCCATCGAGATTCCGCCGCCGGAGCTCGCGCCCTGGCGCGAGGGGAATACGGGCGTGGAGTTCGTGCACGTGCTCGATTCCGGCCGCCCCGGCCCGGGCGTGATGCTGCAGGCGCTCACCCACGGCAACGAGTACTGCGGCGCCATCGCGCTCGACTATCTGCTGCGCGAGGGCGTTGAGCCGCGCGCCGGCAAGCTGACGCTCGCGTTCGCCAACGTCGCCGCCTACGCACGCTTCGACCCGGAGCACCCGGACCGCTCCCGCTACGTGGACGAGGACTACAACCGGGTCTGGGCGGACGACGCGCTGCTGGGGAGCCGCGACTCGGTGGAGCTGCGGCGTGCGCGCGAGCTCAGGCCCTTCGTCGATGCCGCGGACTACCTGCTCGACCTGCACTCGATGCACGAGCCCTGCCGCCCGATCATGGTGTGCGCAAGAAGCGACAGGAGCGTCTCGCTGGCGCGGCGCATCGGCGTGCCGGGCGATCTCCTGCTCGACACCGGGCACCCGGCGGGGCTGCGCATGATCGAGCGAGGGGCTTTCAGCGATCCGGCGAGCCCGAGGA
This sequence comes from uncultured Enterobacteriaceae bacterium, assembly GCA_964583645.1. GTDB lineage: Bacteria > Pseudomonadota > Gammaproteobacteria > Burkholderiales > SG8-39 > RBG-16-66-20. The sequence continues at coordinate 5,090 of CAZOWR010000083.1, read as the reverse complement.
CGGCGGTCCTCATCGAGTGCGGGCAGCACTGGGAGAAGGGCTCGGTGGACGTGGCGATCGACACCGCGCTGCGCTTTCTCGCCGTCGCCGGCGCCCTGGAGGAGAGCTGGGTCAAGCCCAGGCTGCGTCTGAGACCCCCACGCGAACAGCGGCTGGTGCGCGTCACCGAGCCGGTGGTGGCGAAGACGCTGGACTTCCGGTTCGCGAAGTCCTGGCGCGGGCTGGAGGTCGTGCCCAGGGCGGGGACGCCGGTCGCGCACGACCGCGAGACCGAGTGGCTCACGCCCTACGACGACTGCGTGCTGGTGATGCCTTCGATGAGCCAGTTGAAGCCGGGGACGACGATGGTCCGGCTGGGGCGGTACGAGGCGCGCTAGTCGGCGACGTCGGGCTCGAAGAACAGCCACTGCACGTCCGGAAAACGCTCCCGCAAGGCGGTCTCCACGGCATTGATGGAGGCGACGAGCTCGGCGGCGCTTGCCCCCTTCATGCGCGCCTTCACCGAGACCATGAGCGTGCCGCCCAGCTGCAGGGTGATCAGCCTGAACACTTTCTCCACCTCTGCGCGCCCGTCCAGGAACGCGCGGATCGCGGCCTCGGTGTCGGGCTCGGCGCTCTGCCCGATCAGCAGGCCCTTGATCTCGACGCCGATGCCGATCGCGACCACGATCAGCACCGCGCCGATCGCGATCGAGCCGAGCGCGTCATACACGGGATTGCCGGTGGCGATGGTCACGAGCACCGCGAGGAGCGCGAGCGCGAGCCCGACCTCGGCGGCGACGTCCTCGCCCAGGATCACCACCAGCTCGCTCTGGCGGCTGTCGCGGAACCACTGCCAGAGGCTGCGGCCGCCGCGCACCTTGGCGATCTCGCGCAGGCAGGCGAGGAGCGACACGGTCTCCGCGGCGATGCCGAAGGCGAGCACCCCCACAGCCACCCACGGCCAGGAGAGCGGCTCCGGGCTCGAGAGCCTGTGCACGCCTTCGTAGACCGAGGCCAGCCCGCCCAGGCTGAACAGCACCAGCGCCACGATGAACGACCAGAAGTAGATCGCCTTGCCGTAGCCGAGCGGAAAGTCCGGCGAGGGTGGGCGCTTCGCCCGCTGCAGCCCCACCAGCAGCAGCGCCTGGTTGCCGCAGTCGGCGAAGGAGTGGATCGCCTCCGCGAGCATGGCGCTCGAGCCGGTGGCGAGCGCGGCGCCGAGCTTGGCCAGCCCGATCGCGAAGTTGGCGCCCAGGGCGTAGAAGATGGTCCTGAGCGAATCGGCTTTCCCGGCCATGTCGTCCGCCTCCCGGAGCGTATTATGGAGGTCGTCATGTCGCGGCTGCCGATCCTCCTGCTGCTCGCCTGCGGGCTCGCCGCCGGCACTGCCGAGGCACAGATCTACCGCTGGAAGGACGAGAACGGGCGGATCCATTTCTCGAACCGCACCCCGCCGCCGGGGGTGAAGGCGGTGGTCGTGGATCCCTACGCCAAGGAGATGCCGCCACCCGCGCTGGCCACCGAGGGCAGGGACTGCTACACGATCCGCTGCCAGGGCGAGCGGCTGGAGGAGCGCGAGCGCAGGCGCGAAGAGATGGAAGCGCGCGAGCGGGCGCTGCGCGCGGCCGCCGCGCCGAGCGAGCCCCGGGGCCTGAGCTTCAGCCGCTACATCAGCGTGCAGCGCGGCATGAGCGAGGGCGAGCTGCTCACGGTGGCCGGGCGGCCCGACCACATCTCGTACCTCGGCCGGGGCGAGCGCCTCTGGACCTACCTGCCGACCGGCGCGGATCCGTTCACCACCTCGATCCGGCTGGTGAGCGGCCGCGTCTCCGAGATCGAGCGCGTGCGCAGGTTCTAGCCCGCGCTACTTCTTGCGCAGCGTGCCCCAGAGATCGTCCAGGCGCCGGTAGCGGCCGCAGCCCGTGACGTAGAAGGTGTAGCGCGCGGGGTTCTTCCTGTAATAGTCCTGGTGGTAGTCCTCCGCCGGCCAGAAGCGGCCCGCCCTGGTGATCGGCGTGAGAATCTTCTGCTTGAAGGGCTTGTCCTTCTCCCACCTCGCCTTGGAGGCCTCGGCGAGGCGCTTCTGCTCCGCGTCGTGCCAGAAGATCTCGGGGCGGTACTGTGAACCGAAGTCGCAGAACTGCCGGTCCACGTAGGTCGGGTCGTGGTTCAGCCAGAAGGTCTCCAGCAGCTTCTCGTAGCCCACCTTCGCGGGGTCGAACGTCACCTCGACCGCCTCGGTGTGGCCGGTCCCGCCGCCCGAGACCTCCTGGTAGGTCGGTTTGTCCTTCCTGCCGCCGATGTAGCCCGAGACCGCGCCGAGCACGCCCGGCACCTTCTCGAAGGCCTCTTCGGCGCACCAGAAGCAGCCGGCGGCGAAGGTGGCCTTGGCGGTCTTCTGCTGCGCACCGCCCGGCATCGCGGCGAACAGCAGGACGATTGCGGCGAGCATGCGGATCATCGTTGGATCTCCTTGAGCACGGCGTCGACGACCGGTTGGTCGCGCAGGCACAGGCGCACCTTACTCAGGCCCGAGGCGCCCGCGGCAGCCACGTAGGCGCGCGCGCAGACTTCCGGCGGCACGGCGAAGATCCCCGAGGACACGGCGGGAAACGACACCGAGGTCCAGCCGCGCTCGGCGGCGGCAGCGAACGCGGACGCGAGCGCTTTCACGAGTTTCGCTTCCTCCTCGCCCTCGCCCTGGCGCGGCCCGACCGCGTGGATCACGCCCTTGAAGGGAAGCCGGCCCGCGGTGGTGACGACGGCCGACCCGGTCGGCAAGGGCCCGCGCCCGCGCACGAGGCGCTCGGATTCCTCCACGAGCGCTGCACCGGCGGCACGCGCGATGATCGCCGCGACCCCGCCGCCGTGGGCCAGCATGCCGTTCGCCGCGTTCACGATCGCCTCCACCGGCTCCTCCAGCAGGTTGCCCCGCACCACCTGGAAGACGCCGCCGGAGGCGAGGCGCCGTTCGGCGAGCAGCGCGGCGCCCAGCGGGCTACTCGATCTTCGCCTTGGCGCGCAGGTCGCGCACCAGCTCCTGGATCCTGGCCTGCACCAGGCGCTGCTGGATCTGCGGCTTCACCTGCGCGAGCGGCGGGAAGTTGACCGGGCGCACGTCCTCCAGCCGGATGATGTGGAAGCCGAAGCGCGAGCGCACGGGCGCCGCGGTCATCCTGCCCTTCTCGAGCTTCACCAGGGCGTCGGCGAACGCCTTGTCGAAGATCGCGGGCACGTTCCAGTCGAGGTCGCCGCCGCGCGGCTTGGTGCCCTCGTCGATCGAGCTCTTCTGCGCCAGCTCCTCGAACTTGGCTCCCTTCTGCAGCTCGGCGAGCAGCTTCTTCGCCTCGTCTTCCGAGGCGACGAGAATGTGGCGCGCCTTGTACTCGGTCTGGCCGGTCTGCGTCCTGGCGCGCTCGTACTCCTTCTGCACGTCGGCGTCGCTCACCGGGTGCTGCTTGGCCCAGTCGCGCAGGTACGCCTGCACGATCGCCGACTGGCGCAGCAGCTCGAGCTCCGCGAGCAGCTCGGGGCGCTTGGCGAGTCCCGTGCGGTTCGCCTCCTGCAGGAGGATCTCGCGGTTGATCAGCTCCTCCTTGACCGCGGCGCGCAGGCGGTCGTTGTCGGCCACGCCCTGCTGCACGCGCTCGCGCACCATGATGTCGGCGCGGCTGCGGGGAATCGCGACGCCGTTGACCGTGGCGAGCGGCCCGCTCGCGGCGGCCGGCGCGGGCTTGCTCTGGGCCTGCGCGCCCGCGAGCGGGAGGAGGGCGAGCGCCGCAGCGAGCGCCGGGGCGAGGAAAAGTCGGTTCATCTCCATCCTTGGTCCGGGTGGGGGCGTCATTATGCGTCAGTTTCACCGGGGGCGCGCGCGTCGATCGCGAGCGCGTGGATCGGCTCGCGCATCAGCTCGCCGAGAGCGGCGTAGATCATGCGGTGGCGCGCCACCATCGGCTTGCCGGCGAACTCGGGCGACACGATCGACAGGCGCCAGTGCGTGTTGCCGCCGGGGCGCGCGCCCGCGTGTCCCGCGTGCTGCGCGCTCTCGTCCACCAGCTCCAGGCGCTGCGGCCTGAGCACCTGCAGGCGCTCGCGCATCAGGCGCGCCACGCTCACGGCTTTTCCTCGCCCAGGTAGCGGGCGAGCACGAGCCCCTGCCCGAGGACGAACAGCAGCATCAGCCCGATGCCGCCGAAGAGCTTGAAGCTGACCCACTGGTCGGTCGTGAAGTTGAACGCGACCACGAGATTCGCCGTGCCCATCGCGGCGAAGAACCCGATCCAGCTCCAGGCGAGGCCCCGCCATACCGCGTCGGGGAGCTGCAGCTGCGCGCCGAGCAGCATGCGCACCAGGTTGCGGCCGAGCAGCTCGCCGCCGGCCAGCGCGGCGCCGAACAGCCAGTAGAGCACGGTGGGCTTCCACTTGATGAAGGTCTCGTCGCGCAGCGCGAGCGTGGCGCCGCCGAAGACCACGATGATGCCGAGGCTCGCCCAGAGCATCGGGTCGACGCGCCGGCCGCGCAGCTTCAGCCACCCCACCTGCGCGAAGGTCGCCGCGATCGCCACGCCGGTCGCGACGTAGATGTCCCAGGCCTTGAAGGCGGCGAAGAACAGCACCACCGGAAAGACGTCGAACAGCAGCTTCATGCCGCGAGCAGGCCGCGCCTGCGGTGCCAGTCGATGATCGCCTCGCCCGGGTAGTCGCGGAAGCGCCGGTCGCGCCGCCCCCCGGGAAGCGCCACCCAGGCGGGCTTCGCCGAGAGGAAGATGTGCTGGCGCTCCGGCGGCGCCGGCAGCGGCGTGTCGATCGCCGAGGCGAAGGGATAGACCCACTCCGGCCAGCGCGGGTCCCACACCCAGAGCGCCGAGCCGCAGCGGCGGCAGAAGTGGCGCCGCCCCGGGGAAGGCCTGCGGGCGCGCTTCGAGAGCTTCGCCCGGTAAACGGAGAGGCTGCGCCGCCCCTCGACCTTCAGGGTCTTCGCCGCGCCCATGATATTGATGGCGTAGCCGCCGCCGCCCGCCGTCTTGCGGCAGATCGAGCAGTAGCAGCGCTGATAGGGATAGGGCGTGTGGGACTCGAGCAAAAACCGCACCGCCCCGCAATGGCAC
>CAZOWR010000082.1:0-12119 GCA_964583645.1 uncultured Enterobacteriaceae bacterium | reverse complement strand
GGCGCTGGTTGAGGTCCTCGCGGAACTCGCGCTGCTTGCGCTGGAAGTCGCGGTTGAGGTCGTTGAAGTCGCGCTCCTTGTTGCGGCGCTGCGCCTCCGGCATGGTGACGCCGTTCTTCTCCAGCTCGTCCTGCATGCGCTTGAGCTGGTCGGCGATCTTGGACAGCTCCTGGTCGCGCTTCGCGAACTCCGCCTCGATCTTCTTCTGCGCCCGCACCGCCGGGACGGCGTCGCGCAGGATGCGCTCCGTGTTGACGAAGCCGATCTTGCTCTGCGCAGCCGCGGGTGCCGCGACGGCCGCCGCGGCGAGCGCCACGGCACAGACAGCGAGGTATCTGGAAGGCATGGACGCGGCTTCAGCTTTCAGAATGTGGTGCCAAAGGTCAATTGTAACCGCTCGATGCGGTCGAAGCCCTTCTTCTCGTTGAGCGGCTGCGCGAGGGACAGGCGCAGCGGGCCGAACGGCGAGTTCCAGGCCAGCCCGATCCCGGCCGAATAGCGCAGCTCGCCGAGCGAGACCTTCGCCTCCTCGGCGTAGACCTGCCCGGCGTCGACGAACACGGCCAGCCGCAGGGAGCGGTCCTGCCCGGCGCCTGGCATCGGGAACTGCACCTCGGCGCTACCGGTGAGCTTGCGCGTGCCGCCGAGCACGTTGCTGAACGCATCCTGCGGGCCGAGGGAGAAGGCGCGGTAGCCGCGCACCGACTCCGGGCCGCCGGCGTAGAAGTTCTTGAAGAACGGCACCGGCTTTCCGCCCAGGCCGTGGACGTAGCCAAACTCGCCCCACAGGCCGAGCGTGAGGGTGCGCGTCAGGGGGCGGTACCAGCGATGCCCCAGCGTCAGCCGGTAGTACTGCAGGTCGCCCCCGGCGAGCTCGAGCGCGGCGCTGCTGAGCGTGCCCCGGGTGGTGACGATGGCGCTGTCGCGCCGGTCGCGCGCCCAGCCGGCGGTGCCGGAGCCGTAGGTGTACCTGGAGCCGAACTGGTCGACGAAGCTGAGGTACTGCACCGGGCTGGTGGCGAAGGTCTCCAGCTTGACGTTCTCGCCGGCGAGGCCGAAGTTGAGCGAGTCGGTCTCGCTCAGCGGATAGCCGAACTTCACTCCGCCGCCGAGCGACTTGGTGCGGTAGGGCCCGACCGCGAGGGACGAGGCGTCGGTGGTGCGGTAGTAGGCGTCGAACCCCTGGCTGACGCCGTCCACGGTGAAGTAGGGGTCGAGGTAGGACAGGGCGTAGGTGGTGTTGACGTTGCCGGTGTTGAGCTGCGCCGAGACGAATTTGCCGCTGCCGAAGACGTTCGCCTGCGTGATCGAGGTCGTGATGACGAGCTTCTCCACCGAGGAGAAGCCCGCGCCGAGCAGCAGCGAGCCGGTGGGCTTCTCCTCGACCGTGAAGTTGACGTCCACCTGGTCGGCGCTCTGCGGCACCGGCACGGTCTCGACATTCACGTCCTTGAAGTACTGCGTGCGGTCGATGCGCGACTTCGACAGCTGGATCTTGGAGGCGTCGTAGTACCCGCCTTCGAGCTGGCGCATCTCCCGCCGGATGACCTCGTCGCGCGTCTTGGTGTTGCCCGCGACGTTGATGCGGCGCACGTAGACGCGCCGGCCGGGGTCGACGACGAGGGTGAAGGCGACGCTGCGCTGGTCCTTGTCGACGCGCGGCACGGCGCTGGCGTTGGCGAACGCGTAGCCCTCGTTGCCGAGGCGATCGACGATGGCCTTGGTCGATTCGGTGAGCCGCTCGCGCGAGAACACGTCGCCCGCCTTGATGCGCACCAGCTTCTCGAGCTCCTCCCGGGGCAGCAGCATCTGCCCCGCGAGCTGCACCTCCGACACGGTGTACTTCTCGCCCTCGGTCACGCTGATGGTGATGTAGATGTCGCGCCGGTCGGGGCTGATCGAGACCTGGGTGGAATCGATGCTGAAGTCGAGAAAGCCGCGATTCTGGTAGTGCGAGCGCAGGGTCTCCAGGTCCGCGGTGAGCTTCTGGCGCGAGTACTGGTCGTGCTTGGTGTACCAGGTGAGCCAGCCGGGCGTGCGCAGCACGAGCAGCTCGAGCAGCTCCCTCTCGGGGAAGGCGCGCGCGCCGATGATGTTGACGGAGCGGATCTTGGCGACCTCACCCTCGGTGACCGCGAAATTGATCCCGACCCGGTTGCGCTCGAGCGGCGTCACCGTGGTCTGCACCTCCGCGGCGTAGCGCCCGCGCGAGAGGTACTGGCGCTTGAGCTCCTGCTCGGCGCCGTCGAGCACCGCGCGGTCGAAGGTGCGTCCCTCGGCGAGGCCCAGCTCGCGCAGCACGCGGCGCAGGGTGTCGGTCTCGAACTCGCGCACCCCGGAAAAGTCCACCTGCGCGATGGCGGGGCGCTCCTCGACGAGCACCACCAGGACATCGTTCTCGACCTCCAGGCGCACGTCGCGGAAGAAGCCGGTGGCGAACAGGGCCCGCAGCGCCTGCTGCGCCTTTTCCTCGGTCATCAGCTCGCCGACCTTCACTGGCAGGTAGCTGAACACGGTGCCGGGCTCGGTGCGCTGCAGCCCCTCGACCCGGATGTCCTTCACCACGAAAGGCCGGAAGCCTTGCGCCAGCGCGCCGGCCGCGAACGCCAGCAGGGCGCCGGCGACCGCGGCGAGAAGGCGCTTGCGCATCGGTCGATCGCTATCCGGAGAACAGGCGATTCAGGTCGTTGTAAAAGGCGAAGGCCATCATGACCAGCAGCAGCGCCAGCCCGACGCGCTGGCCGAGCTCCACGGCCCGCTCCGACACCGGGCTGCCCTTGATGACCTCGACGGCATAATACATCAGGTGCCCGCCATCGAGCAGCGGGATCGGCAGCAGGTTGAGCACCCCCAGGCTGATGCTGATGAGCGCGAGGAAGGTGGCGTACGAGATCCAGCCCATCTGCGCCGACTGGCCGGCGTAATCGGCGATCGTTACCGGGCCGGAAAGGTGCTTCCACGACACCTCGCCCAGCAGCATCTTGCCGAGCATCCTGAGGCTGAACACCGAGATGTCCCAGGTCTTGGCGAGCGCCTTGGCGAGGCTCTCCACCGGGCCGTGCCGCACCTGCACCAGCACGCGGTCGGCGTGCGCGGGCGGGATGCGCGGCGCCGCGCCGATCCGGCCGATGCGCTCGCCGTTCTCGCTCACCGCGTCGGGCGCGACCTGCAGCGTGTGGCGGGCGCCCTCCCGCTCGAGCGTGAGGCGCAGCGTGCGCTCGGGCGCGGCGCGCACCGCGCGCACCAGATCGTCCCAGGTCGCCACGCTCCGGCCGTCGAGGTGCGTCACCCGGTCCCCGGCCTGCAGCCCGGCCCGGTCCGCGGCGCCGCCCCCGACCACCCGCCCGAGCACCGGGTCGAGGGGCGGGCGGTACAGCCGCAGCCCGATGCGCTCCAGGGCATCGCTCTCCACCGAAGCCGGGTCGAAGCCCCTCAAGTCGAGCAGGTGAAGCGAGATGTCGCCGTGCGCTCGCACCACCTCCAGCCGGAGCGCTTCGCGCTGCAGCGCGCCCTGGATCACGCGCCAGCGCAGCTCCTGCCAGGTGAGGATCGCCTCGCCCTCGATGGTGCGCACCGTGTCGCCCGCGCCCAGTCCGGCGGCGTGCGCCGCCGTGCCCGCCGCGGGCGCGGCCAGCACCGGGCGCGCCTCGGGCATGCCGTGCATGTAGAGCGCCGCGTAGACCGCGATCGCGAACAGGAAATTGAACGCCGGCCCCGCGGCGACGATGGCGAAACGGCGGCCCACGCCCTGGCGATTGAAGGCGCGGCGCCGCTCGGCGGGCTCCACCGGCGCCTCGCGCTCGTCGAGCATCTTCACGTAGCCGCCGAAGGGAACCGCGGCGATCACCCACTCGGTGGCGTCCCGGCCGAGCCGCCAGACGGCGAGCGGGCGGCCGAAGCCGACCGAGAAGCGCAGCACGCGCACGTTGCACAGGCGCGCCGCGAGGTAGTGCCCGTACTCGTGCACCACGATGAGCACACCCAGGGCGACGATGAACGCCGCGATCGTGTGCAGCAGGCTCACGCGGCGCGCCCCATCGCCTGCGCCACGCTCGCCGCCGCCTCGCGGCGGGCGCCGCGATCGGCCTCCAGCAGCGCCTCGAGCGACGCGGCTGGTGCGGCCGGGGCGCGCTCCAGGCAGCACTCGATGACCGCGGGGATCGCCGTGTAGCGCAGGCGCCCGTCGAGGAAGGCCTCGACCGCGATCTCGTTGGCGGCGTTGAGCACCGCGGCGGCGGTGCCGCCCTGCGCGAGCGCCCGGTAGGCGAGCGCCAGGCAGGGAAAGCGCGCCAGGTCGGGGCGCTCGAAGGCGAGCTGCCCTACCGCGGCCAGATCGAGCGGGCGCGCGCCCGACTCGATGCGCTGCGGGAAGCCGAGCGCGTGCGCGATCGGCACGCGCATGTCGGGGTTGGAGAGCTGCGCGATCACCGAGCCGTCGACGTACTCGACCAGCGAGTGCACCACGCTCTGCGGGTGGATCAGCACCTCGATGCGCTCGGGCGCGACATCGAACAGCCAGCGCGCCTCGATCACCTCGAGCCCTTTGTTCATCATGGTCGCGGAGTCGACCGAGATCTTGCGTCCCATCACCCAGTTCGGGTGCGCGCAGGCCTCCTCCGGCGTGACGCGCATCAGGCGCTCGAGCGGCGCCTGGCGGAACGGTCCGCCCGAGGCCGTCAGTACGATGCGGCGCACCGAGGCGCGCGCCTCGGCGTGATCCCGCGGCAGGCACTGGAACACGGCATTGTGCTCGCTGTCGATCGGCAGCAGCGTCGCGCCTCCCTCGCGCACCGCCTGCATGAACAGCGGCCCGGCCACCACCAGGGCCTCCTTGTTGGCGAGCAGCACCCGCTTGCCGCCGCGCGCGGCGCACAGCGCCGGCGCGAGGCCCACGGCGCCCACGATGGCGGCCATCACGACGTCGCAGCCCGGATCGACCGCCACCTCCTCGAGGGCGCGGGTGCCGAAGCGCAGCTCGGTCCCGGCGCCCGCCTCGGAGAAGCGCCGGCGCAGCGCCGCGTCCTCGGCCAGTCCCGAGAGCACGGCGTGGCGCGGCCGATGGCGTGCGCAGAGCTGCAGCAGCGCCTCGCTGGAGCGGTGTGCGGTGAGCGCGAACACGCGCACGCGCCCCGGATGCCGCGCGACCACGTCGAGCGTGCTCGCACCCACCGAGCCGGTCGCGCCGAGCAGGGTCAGATGGGCAGTCAATTCGCGCCTGTCCAGAGCATGAGTAGGGCACCGGCCGGCAGGGTGGCGGTGACGCTGTCGATGCGATCGAGCACGCCGCCGTGGCCGGGCAGCAGCGCGCCGCTGTCCTTCACGCCCGCGCGCCGCTTGACCGCAGATTCGAGCAGATCACCCACCACGCCGAGGGCGCACAGGGCCGCTGCTGCAGCGAGATACGGAACCCACAGCGGCCCCTGCACGCGAGCCTCCAGCACCGGATCCAGAGCTGCCCAGATGATAGCGTACAAGAGGCTCGCCGCCAGCGCGCCGGCCACGCCTTCGCGCGTCTTGGCGGGGCTGATCGACGGGGCGAGCCTGTGCCTGCCGAACGCGCGCCCGGCGAGGTACGCGGCCGTATCGGAGGTCCACGCCAGCCCGAGCAGCTGCAGCAGCTGCCACGGCGGCAGCAGCGCCATCGTCAGTCCTGCCGGCACGAGCGCAACGATGCCCGCGGCCGCCAGGGCGCTCGCCGGGGCACTTGCCACCCCTCGCGCCAGCCACCAGGGCGCGAGCAGCACCCAGAAGGCTGTGGCGATGGCGAGCACCGGCGATGCGAGCGCTGTCAACTGGGCGGCCGCCAGCATCAGGAGGGCGCACAGGGCCCCGAACGCCCACGCCCGCTTGCGCTCCGCCCCGCCGAGCAGCGCCCACTCGCGTCCCGCGAGCAGCACGATGATCGCGGTGAGCGCCGCCAGCGCGGGCCGCGCGAGCAGCAGCAGGGCGGCGACGAATCCCGCCAGCAGCGCCGCGGCGGTCAGCGCGCGGGTGAGGACAGGGCTCAGGCGTCGCTGGCGGCCGGCTGCCGCCCGGAGAGCGGGCGCTCGAGCTGCTCGCCGGTGCGCCCGAAGCGCCGCTCGCGCAGCCGGTAGGACTCGAAGGCCGCCTCGAGCGCAGCGGCGTCGAAGTCCGGCCACAGCGTGTCGGTGAACAGGAGCTCCGTGTACGCCATCTGCCAGAGAAGAAAGTTGCTCAGCCGCTGTTCCCCGCCGGTGCGGATGAACAGGTCGGGCTCCGGCGCGTAGGCCATCGCCAGGTACGGCGCGAGGTCCTGCTCGCGCACGCCTTGCGCGAGCGCCTCGGGGCGCGCCGCGGCCAGCCGCGAGATCGCCTGCAGCACGTCCCAGCGGCCGCCGTAGTTGGCGGCCACGGTCAGGGTGAGGCCGCGGTTGGCGGCGGTAAGCGCCTCGCCTTCGGCGACGAGCGCCTGGATGCGCGGGCCGAAACGCTCGCGCTCGCCGATCACCTTGAGCCGGATGCCGTTGCGATGGAGCTTGTGCACCTCGTTCTCCAGCGCCGCGAGGAACAGCTGCATCAGCAGCGCCACCTCGTCGGGCGGCCGGCGCCAGTTCTCCGAGCTGAAGGCGAACAGGGTGAGGAAGCCCACCCCGCGCTCGGCGCAGGCCTTGACGATCTTGCGCACCGTCTCGACGCCGCGCCGGTGGCCCGCGAGGCGCGGCAGCCGCCGCTGCTGGGCCCAGCGCCCGTTGCCGTCCATGATGATCGCGACGTGCGCCGGCACCGCGCCCCGCGACGGCACCTCCAGGGTCGAGCTGGGATAGCTCATGCGCTCACACCGCCATCAGCTCGGCTTCCTTCTGCGCGAGCAGCTTGTCGATCTCGGCCACGTGGCGGTCGGTGAGCTTCTGCATGTCCTCGAGCGCGCGGCGCTCGTCGTTCTCCGAGATCTCGCTCTGCTTCATCGCCTCCTTGAGGGCGTGGATCGCGTCGCGCCGCACGTTGCGCACCGCGACGCGGGCCGTCTCGGCCTCCTTGTGCACCACCCGCGTCAGCTCCTTGCGGCGCTCCGCGGTGAGGGCCGGCATCGGCACGCGTATGGTCTCGCCCGCGGCGGCCGGGTTGAGTCCGAGGTCGGAGTCGCGGATCGCCCGTTCCACGGCCTGCGCCATCTTCTTCTCGAACGGCGTCACGCCGATGGTACGGGCATCGAGCAGCGTCACCTTGGCGATGCTCTGGATCGGCGTCGGCGTCCCGTAGTAGTCGACGGTCACGTGATCGAGCAGCCCGGTATGCGCGCGGCCCGTGCGCACCTTGGCGAGGTCGGCCTTGAAGGCCTCGACGCTCTTCCTCATCTTGGCTTCGCTGCCCTTCCTGAGCTCGGCGATCATGGCGCCCTCCTTGCGCTAGGCGTGCACCAGCGTGCCCTCGTCCTCGCCGGCCACCACGCGGCCGAGGGCGCCGCGCTTGAAGATGCTGAAGACGTTGACCGGCAGCCGCTGGTCCCGGCACAGCGCGAGCGCGGTGGCGTCCATGACCTTGAGGTTGCGCCGGATCGCCTCGTCGAAGCTGACGCGGCCGTAGCGCCTCGCCGCCGGGTCCGTCTTCGGGTCGGAAGTGTACACGCCGTCGACCTTGGTGGCCTTGAGCACGATCTCGGCGCCGACCTCGCTCGCGCGCAACGCCGCCGCCGTGTCGGTGGTGAAGAAGGGGTTGCCGGTGCCCGCGGCGAAGATCACCACCTTGCCCTCCTCCAGGTAGCGGATCGCCTTGCCGCGGATGTAGGGCTCGACCACCTGCTCGATGTTGAGCGCCGACTGCACGCGGCTCTCGACGCCCGCCCGGCGCATCGCGTCCTGCAGCGCGAGCGCGTTCATCACCGTCGCCAGCATGCCCATGTAGTCGGCGGTGGCGCGGTCCATCCCGGCCGCGCCCGGCGCCACGCCGCGGAAGATGTTGCCGCCGCCGATCACGACGCCGACCTCGACGCCCAGGCGCGCGACCGCGGCGATCTCGGCCACGATCGCCTCGATGGTCGGGCGGCTGATGCCGTAGCCGCCCTCGGCAACCAGCGCCTCGCCCGAGAGCTTGAGCAGGATGCGGCGGTACCTCGGCGCGCTCACGCCGCCTGCTTCTTCTCGATGCCCTCGCCCACGACCAGGAAGCGGAAGGCGAGCACGCGCGCCCTGCGCGCGGCGAGCATCTTCTCGACCGTCTGCTTGTCGTCCTTGACGAACGGCTGGCCGAGCAGGGTGATCTCGCCGAGGAACTTGGCGAGGCCGCCTTCGACCATCTTCGCGGCAATCGCCTCCGGCTTGCCCGACGCCGTGGCGCGCGCCACCAGGATTTCGCGCTCGCGCGAGGCGATGTCCGCCGGCACCTCCGACCGGGCGAGGTAGGCGGGCCGCGCGAACGCCACGTGCAGCGCGACGTCCTTGCCGACCTCGTCGGGGCCCTCGTACTCGACCAGCACGCCGATGCGCCCGCCGTGCACGTACAGCGCCAGGGATCTCTCCGTCCGCAGGCGCTGGATCCGCCGCAACGAGAGGTTCTCCTTGATCTGCTGCACCAGCTCCTGCAGCCGCTGCTCTACGCCTTCGAGCTGCACTGCCGCCGCGGCGTCGCGGGGATCGCGCTCCGCCACGATCCGCGCGAGCCAGTCCGCGAAGGCGACGAAGTCCGCGTTCCGCGCGACGAAGTCGGTCTCGCAGTTGACCTCGACCAGGGCGCCGAGCCTGCCGTCGGGCGAGCGCCAGGCACCGATCACGCCCTCTCCGGCGACCCGGCCGGCGAGCTTGGCGCGCGCGCCGCCGCGGATGCGCAGCAGCTCCTCGGCCTTGCCCAGCTCGCCGCCCGCCTCGGCGAGCGCCTTCTTGCACTCCATCATCCCGAGCCCGGTGATTTCGCGCAGCTCCTTCACCAGGCTGGCGCTGATCTCTGCCATGCGTCGCTGCTCCCGTTCCAGTCCGAGTCAAAAAAACGGGGCCGCGGGGGCCCCTGCAGGCCTCGCGGGGGGTCGCCCCCTCAGCCGGCACCCTCCTCGTCGACCTCCACGAACTCGTCGCGCGAGGCCGTCACCACCTCCTCGACCGCCTGCGCGCGCCCCTCGATCACCGCGTCGGCGATGCCGCGCGCGTAGAGCCGGATCGCACGGCTCGAGTCGTCGTTGCCGGGGATGACGTGGCTGATGCCCTCGGGGGAGTGGTTGGTGTCGACCACGGCCACCACCGGCACGCCGAGCTTGCGCGCCTCGGCCACGGCCCCCTTCTGGTAGCCGACGTCGATCACGAAGAGCGCATCGGGCAGGCCGGCCAGATCCTTGATGCCGCCGAGCGAGCGGTCGAGCTTCTGGCGCTCGCGCTGCACCCCCAGCGCCTCCTTCTTCGACATGCGCTCCAGCGTGCCGTCCTGCGCCATCTGCTCCATCTCCTTCAGGCGCTTGATCGACTGCTTCACGGTCTTGAAGTTGGTCAGCATGCCGCCGAGCCAGCGGTGATCGACGTAGGGCATGGCGCAGCGCAGCGCCTCCTCGCGCACGATCTCGCGCGCCTGGCGCTTGGTGCCCACGAACAGCACCGAGCCCTTGTTGGCGGCGAGCTGGCGCACGTACGCGAGCGCCTCCTGGTACAGCGCCAGCGTCTTCTCCAGGTTGATGATGTGGATCTTGTTGCGGTGGCCGAAGATGTACGGCGCCATCTTCGGGTTCCAGTAGCGCGTCTGGTGGCCGAAATGCACGCCGGCCTCCAGCATCTGGCGCATCGTCACGGACATGTCCTGCTCCAATTTTAGGGTTGATCACTACCGCGCCGGCAAACCGCGATCCCCGGTGCCACAATGGGGGACACCCTAAAGCTGCCGGGCGGGATATTTTGGGCGGCGGCATCGAGCCTGCCACCGCGCGGGAATTCTAGCATAATCGGCACCCTTTTTTTGACGACGATGGCGGTGGTCCTGAAGAACGGAGCGGAGATCGAGGCGATGCGCACCGCCGGGCGGCTGGCCGGCGAAGTGCTCGATTTCATCGCGTCGCGCGTGCGGCCCGGCGTGACGACCGGCCAGCTGAACGATCTGTGCCACGCCTACATGGTGGGCACGCAGGGCACCGTTCCCGCGCCGCTCAACTATGCGCCGCCCGGCTACCGCCCGTTCCCGAAATCGATCTGCACCTCGGTCAACCATCAGGTGTGTCACGGCGTGCCGGGCGAGCGGGTGCTCAAGGGCGGCGACATCCTGAACATCGACATCACCGTGATCAAGGACGGATTCCACGGCGACTCGAGCCGCATGTTCTACGTCGGCGAGCCCGGCATTCAGGCCCGGCGCCTGGTCGAGGTGACCTACGACTGCATGTGGCACGGGATCCTGCAGGTGCGCGCCGGCGCCCGCCTGGGGGACGTGGGCGCGGCGATCCAGGCGCACGCGGAGCGCCACGGCTACTCGGTGGTGCGCGAGTTCTGCGGCCACGGCATCGGCCGCAGGTTCCACGAGGAGCCCCAGGTGCTGCACTATGGCAAGGCCGGCACGGGGCTGCGCCTCGAGCCCGGCATGACCTTCACCATCGAGCCGATGATCAACGCCGGCAAGCCCGCCATACGCGAGCTTGCCGATGGCTGGACCATCGTCACCAAGGACCACAGCCTGTCGGCGCAATGGGAGCACACCGTGCTGGTCACCGAGACCGGCTTCGAGGTGCTCACGCTCTCGGCCGGGACGCCGCCGCCGCCGCCGTTCGCGCAGGACTGAGGGGGCCATGAGCGCGGTGCTGCGCGTGCCCCCCTCCCCGATCGAGGCGCAGCGCGTCCGGCTACGGGAGGCGCGCAGGGCGCTGCGCGAGGGCTACCTGAGGGGCGCGCGCCCGGGGCGGTTGCTGCGCAGCCACACCCGGCTCGTCGACCGCATCCTGCGGCAGCTCTGGCGCGCCGCGCGGCCCGGCGAGCGCATGGCGCTGGTGGCCACCGGCGGCTACGGGCGCGGCGAGCTGTTCCCGCATTCGGACGTCGACCTGCTGGTGCTGCTGGGCGCGGAGCCCGCCCCGGCCGAGCGCGAGCGCCTCGAGCGCTTCATCGGTCTGCTGTGGGACGTCGGGCTGGAGGTCGGGCACAGCGTGCGCACGCTCGAAGCGTGCGTCGAGTCCGCGCGCGCCGACATCACCGTCGAGACTTCGCTGCTGGAGGCGCGCTGGCTGGCGGGCAGCGAGCCGCTGGTGCGGCAGCTGCGGCGCGCCATGGCCAGGCTGCTCGAGCCGGCCGCGTTTCTCAAGGCGAAGCAGCTCGAGCAGGAGCAGCGCCATGCCAAGCACCACGACAGCCCGTACTCGCTCGAGCCGAACCTGAAGGAGGCGCCAGGAGGGCTGCGCGACCTGCAGACGATCCTGTGGATCGCGCGCGGTTGCGGCCTGGGCGAGCGCTGGCCGGACCTCGCGCGCCACCATCTGGTGCAGCCGGGCGAGGCGCTCGAGCTGGCGCGTCACGAGGCGCTGCTGCAGGATCTGCGCATCCGCCTGCACTACCTGGCGGGGCGGCGCGAGGACCGCATCGTGTTCGACTACCAGGACGCGCTCGCGGCGCAGGTGGGCCTGCGCGCCGTCGCCGGCCGGCGCGCCAGCGAGCAGCTCATGCAGCGCTACTACCGCACCGCGAAGGCGGTGACGCAGCTCAACGCCATCCTGCTGCAGAACCTGGAGGCGCGCGTGGTCCCGGGCGCGCCCTCCGCGCCGCGCCTGCTCAACGAGCGCTTCCAGGCGCGCGCGGGCCGGCTGGAGGCGTGCCGCGAGGACCTGTTCGAGCGCGAGCCGCGCGCGATCCTCGAGAGCTTCCTGCTGCTGCAGCAGCACCAGGAGCTGCGCGGGATGAGCGCGGGGACGCTGCGCGCGCTCTGGCGCGCGCGCCGGCGCGTGGACGCGCGCCTGCGGCGCGACCCCGCGGCGCGGCTGCTGTTCCTGCACATCCTGCAGCAGCCGCGCGGCATCGTGCACGAGTTCCGGCGCATGAACCAGTACGGCGTGCTGGGCGCCTACGTGCCCCAGTTCGGCCGCATCGTCGGCCAGATGCAGCACGACCTGTTCCACGTCTACACCGTGGACCAGCACACGCTGATGGTGATCCGCAACCTGCGCCGTTTCACGATGCCCGAGTTCGCCCACGAGTTTCCGCTCTGCA
>CAZOWR010000081.1:0-12157 GCA_964583645.1 uncultured Enterobacteriaceae bacterium | reverse complement strand
CCGGCATCTGCTTCATCGGCGAGCGGCCGTTCCGCGAGTTCCTCAACCGCTACCTCGCGCGCGAGCCCGGGCCGATGGTCACGCCCGAAGGCAGGCGCGTCGGCGAGCACATCGGGCTTGCGTTCTACACCATCGGGCAGCGCAAGGGGATCGGCATCGGCGGCGAGGGCGAGGCGTGGTACGTCGCGCGCAAGGATCTCGCGGCAAACACGCTGGTCGTCGTGCAGGGGCACGACCATCCGCTGCTGATGAGTCGCGCACTGGCGGCACAGGATCCCGCCTGGGTGTCCGGGATGGCGCCGGCGGCGGGCACGGCCCATTCGGCCAAGACGCGCTACCGGCAAGCGGATTTTGACTGCGTGGTGACGAAATCCGGAGACGACGCGATCGGGGTGGAGTTCGCCCAGCCGCAGTGGGCGGTGACGCCGGGGCAGTCGGTGGTGCTGTACGAGCGCGAGATTTGCCTCGGCGGCGCAGTGATCGCGTGACCGGGCAAGCAGCCTGATTTCCCCGCGCTTCCGGCGTATGATGAGTTCGGGCCGGGTCGTCAGAGGGAGACGTGCATTTCGATTTTTCCGTGCTGCAGTCGAAGCTGGGCAGTCCGCGGACCTGCAGGGCGGGGGAAGTCATCTTCGCCATGGGAGAAGCGGGCGACGTCCTGTATGTCCTGCTCGAGGGTGAAGCGCAGGTCAAGATCGGCGACGTCGTCTTCGAGACCATCGCGCGGGGCGGCATCCTCGGCGAAATGGCGCTGCTCGACGACGAGGAGCACGCGCGCAGCGCCAGCGCCGTTGCGCTGAGCGACTGCACCATCGTCGCGGTGGACCGGGACTCGCTGCTCAGGCTGGTGCGCGAGCAGCCCGACGTGGCGCTGGAGATCGCGAAGGTCACGGTGCGGCGCCTGCGGGCGACGAATTTTCTCACTCAGCACGACATGCTGACGCGGCTGCCCAACCGGGCGCTGTTCCAGGAGAGCTGCCGCACGGCGATCCTGCGCGCGCAGCGCCGCGGCACGAGCGTGGGCGTCCTGTATGTCGACATCGACCATTTCCGAAGCGTCAACGAATCGCTCGGCTACGGCGCCGGCGACCGGTTGCTGTGCGAGGTGGCCGACCGCATCCGCGCATCGCTGCACGAGCTCGACGTTCTCGCGCGCCTCGGCGAGGACGAGTTCGCCGTGCTGCTGGAGGATCTGCCGAGCGGCACCGCGCTTGCGGACGCCGCACAGGACATCCTCCTGCGGCTTGCGCGTCCCTTCGCGATCGAGGGGCGGGAGGTGGACGTGACGGCGAGCGCGGGGGTCAGCTGCTATCCGCAGAACGGGGACGATGCGCAGACGCTGCTGCGCAATGCCGAGACCGCCAAGCGCGTCGCCAAGGAACAGGGGCGCAACGGCTTCAGCTTCTATTCGCCGGAGCTGCAGGTGATCGCGATCGAGGCGCTGAATCTCCGCAACCAGCTGCGGCACGCCATCCAGCGCGACGAGCTGTCGCTCAACTATCAACCGCGGATCGCCGTTTCGTCGCGGGGGATCACCGCGGTGGAGGCGCTGCTGCGCTGGAAACACCCCGAGCTCGGCATGGTCCCGCCGAACAAGTTCATCCCGATCGCCGAGCAGGCGGGCATGATCGAGGAGATCGGCGAATGGGTGCTGCGCACGGCGTGCGCGCAGCAGGCGTCCTGGTTGCGGCACGGGCTCGCACCGTCGCGGATGGCGGTGAACCTGTCGGTGCGGCAGCTGCGCCGCGCCGACCTGCATCGGCGGATCGCGACCATCCTCGAGGAGATCGGCCTGGACCCGCGCCATCTGGAGCTCGAGATCACCGAGAGCGCCGTGATGGAGGATCCGGCAAGAACCGTGTACCTGCTGAAGGAGCTGCGTGCGGTCGGGGTCGCGGTGGCGCTCGACGATTTCGGTACCGAGTATTCGTCCCTCGGCTACCTGAAGCAGTTCCCGCTCGACTACCTCAAGATCGACCAGTGCTTCGTGCGCGGGATCCCGGGCGCGGCCGACGACGTCGCGATCACCAAGGCGATCATCACCCTGGGCAAGAATCTGGGATTGAAGGTCGTCGCCGAGGGCATCGAGACCGAGGCCCAGTTTTCCTTCCTCGCCGACCAGGCGTGCGAAGAGGCGCAGGGATACCTCTTCAGCAAGCCGGTGCCGGTCGAGCAGGCCACGGCATTGCTGCGGAATGACGGCGGCCGCGCTCGCGCGGCGTAGTGAGACGGCCCCGGGCAGGACCCGCGGCGCGCGCTATGCCCTCGGCGCCGTCTCGGCGAACGCCGCGCGCTCCATGAGCTTGTCGTAGTGCCGCGCCAGGTTGGCGTAGCGCGAGCGCCACTCGACGCCGCCCGGCTTCCTGAATTCGACCCAGCCCAGGCAGCAGCCCACCGCGATGTCGGCGAGGGTGTAGCGGTCGTTGTGGCACCAGGGACGGTCGCCCAGCTCGCCCGCCATCATGGCGAGCCCGCGCTCGAGCTTGCCCGCCTGCTTCTCGCTCCAGGCCCTGCTCTGCTCCTTCTTCGGGCGCAGCGACTCGTAGCGGATGAGCAGGCCCGCGTCGAGCGACCCGTCGGCGAGCGCCTCCCAGCGGCGCACCGCCACGCGCT
Source organism: uncultured Enterobacteriaceae bacterium (assembly GCA_964583645.1). Lineage (GTDB taxonomy): Bacteria > Pseudomonadota > Gammaproteobacteria > Burkholderiales > SG8-39 > RBG-16-66-20. The sequence continues at coordinate 9,544 of CAZOWR010000081.1, read as the reverse complement.
CGCGGTTGTCCTCGGGGATGAGCCGGGAGATGGGCGAGACGCTGTCGAGGAATTCGACGATGACACGCGAGTCGAACAGCGCCGTGCCGTCATCGAGCAGCAGCGTCGGCACCTTGCCGAGCGGGTTGTGCGCGTTGACCGGGTTCTCGGCCGGGCTGACGTCCACCGTCTCGAACTCGCACTCGATGCGCTTTTCGGCGAGCACCACGCGCACCTTGCGGGTGTAGGGGCTGGGAACGGAGCCGAGCAGCTTCATGGCGGCGGCGGATTATAACGAGCCGAGCTGCCTGCGCAGCGCCGGGATGACAAACTTTTTGAACCAGGGGTTCGCCTTGAGCCAGCGCTGGTTGCGCGGGCTGGGGTGCGGCAGCGGGAAGTACTCCGGAAGGTATTCGCGGAAGGCGTGAACGGTGGCGGCGAGGGACTTCTTGCGCCGCGCACCCAGGTAATAGGCCTGCGCGTACTGGCCGACGAGGAGCGTCAGGCGGATGCGGGGCAGCGCCGCGCGGAACCGCGGATGCCAGGCCGGTGCGCATTCGGGCCGCGGCGGCAGGTCGCCGCTCCTGCCGGTGCCCGGGTAGCACAGCCCCGTGGGCAGGATCGCGACGCGCCGGGTGTCGTAGAAGCCAGCGCGGTCCAGCCGCAGCCATTCGCGCAGCTTGTCGCCGGACGGATCGTTCCACGGGATGCCGGTCTGGTGCACGCGGCGCCCCGGCGCCTGGCCCACGATCAGCAGTCGCGCCCGCGCGCCCACCAGGAACACGGGCCTGGGCCCGAGCGGCAGATGCGGCTCGCAGATGCGGCAGGCGCGCGCTTCGCTGCAGAGCCGCTCCAGGGCGCTCGCTCGGGGCATGGCGCGTATAATAGTGCGTCAAAACAAGCCCCTGCCTTCATGCCTTCGCAGCTCTCGGCGCTGTCGCCGCTCGACGGCCGGTATGCCGGGTCCGTGGATTCCCTGAGGCCGTACTTCAGCGAGCACGCGCTCATCCGCTACCGGGTGCGGGTGGAGCTGGCGTGGCTCGCGGCGCTCGCCGCCGAGCCCGCCATCGCCGAGCTGAAGCCGTTTCCCGGGTCGAGCGCCGCGGCGCTGCGCAAGCTCGTCACCGGCTTCTCGGAGCGCGACGGCGAGCGCATCAAGGCGATCGAGGCGCGCACCAACCACGACGTCAAGGCGATCGAGTACTGGCTCAAGGAGAGGCTCGGCCGCGACCGGGCCGTGCGCGGGGCGCTCGAGTTCGTGCATTTCGCCGCGACCTCGGAGGACATCAACAATCTCGCCTACGCGCTGATGCTCGGGGAGGCGCGCGAGCGGGTCATGCTGCCGCAGCTCGACGCCGTGATCGCGGCGCTGCGCGCGATGGCGCGCCGCCACGCGCGGCTGCCGATGCTCGCCCGCACGCACGGGCAGCCGGCCTCGCCCACCACGCTCGGCAAGGAGCTCGCCAACTTCGTGCACCGCCTGCGGCGCGCGCGCAGCCGCATCGCGGGCGTAGCGCTGTCGGGGAAGATGAACGGCGCGGTCGGCAACTACCACGCGCACACGGTGGCCTACCCGCGCTTCGACTGGGAGCGCTTCTGCCGCCGCTTCGTCGAGTCCCTCGGCCTGGAATTCAACCCCTACACCACGCAGATCGAGCCGCACGACGCGCTCGCCGAGCTGCTCGACGCCTACGCGCGCGCCAACAGCGTGCTGCTGGACCTCGACCGCGACCTCTGGGGGTATGTCTCGCTCGGCTACTTCCGCCAGAGGGCGAAGCGCGGCGAGGTGGGCTCCTCCACCATGCCGCACAAGGTGAACCCGATCGACTTCGAGAACTCCGAGGGCAACCTCGGCGTCGCCAACGCGCTGCTGCGCCACCTCGCCGAGAAGCTCCCGGTATCGCGCTGGCAGCGCGACCTGTCCGACTCGACGGCGCTGCGCAACGCCGGCGCCGCGCTCGGGCACAGCCTGCTCGCCTGGACGGCCTGCCTGCGCGGGCTCGGCAAGCTCGGGCCCGACGCGCGGCGCATGGCGGCGGACCTCGAGGACAACTGGGAGGTGCTCGCCGAGGCCGTGCAGCAGGTGATGCGCCGCCACGGCCTCGCCGGCGCCTACGAGCAGCTCAAGGCCGCGACGCGCGGCCGGCGCCCGGGACGCCGCGAGCTTGCCGCGCTGGTGCGCGGCCTCGCGCTGCCCGCCGAGGCGAAGCGGCGCCTGCTCGCGCTCACGCCCGCCACCTATACCGGGCTCGCCGCCCAGCTCGCGAAGCGCGTCTAGCGGCCGCATGCTGTACGCGGCCACGATCTTCCTGTCGTCGCTGCTGCTGTTTCTCGTCCAGCCGCTGATCGCGCGCCTGATCCTGCCCTGGTTCGGCGGTACCGCCGCGGTCTGGACCACGTGCCTGCTGTTCTTCCAGACCGGGCTGCTGGCCGGCTACGCCTACGCCCACGCGGCCAACGCGAAGCTCGCGCCGCGCACGCTCGCCATCGCGCATACGGCGCTGCTCGCCGCGGCAGTCGCCACCCTGCCGATCGCGCCCGGCGAGGCATGGAAGCCCTCCGGGGCCGAGGAGCCGATCAGCGCCATCCTGCTGCTGCTCCTGGCCACCGTAGGCCTGCCGTACGTCCTGCTCTCGGCGACCAGCCCCCTGGTGCAGGCGTGGTTCGCGCGCGCGCGACCCGGGGAGAACCCGTACCGCCTCTTCGCGCTGTCGAACCTGGCGTCGCTGCTTGCGCTCGCAGGCTACCCGCTCGCGATCGAGCCCTGGCTCGGCGGGCGGCTCCAGGTCGAGGCCTGGTCGTGGCTCTTCGCCGCGTTCGCGCTCGGCTGCGCCGCGCTCGCCTGGCTGGGGGCGCGAGGCGCGCACCGTGCGCCGGCCGCCGCGGCACCGGCGCAGAACGGGCCGGCGCCCGCGGGCGGGAGCATCCTGCTGTGGCTCGCGCTCTCGGCGACCGGATCGGCGCTGCTGCTCGCGGTGACCAACCACGTCACGCAGAACGTCGCCTCGGTGCCGCTGCTCTGGCTCGCGCCCCTGACGCTCTACCTGCTCACCTTCATCCTCGCCTTCGAAGGGCGCGACTGGCATCGCGCGCGGTATTTCTGGGTGGCGCTGCTCGCCTGGCTCGCCGCGATGGCCTGGCTGGTGGCGGATGCCGAGCGCCAGTTCGAGCTCGCCCTGCAGCTCGGTGTCTACCTGAGCGGCCTCTTCGTCGCCTGCCTCTTCTGCCACGGCGAGCTCTACAGCGCGCGTCCCCACGCGAGCCGGCTCACGGCCTATTACCTCACGCTCTCCGCGGGCGGGGCGCTCGGGGGGCTGCTCGTCGCGGTCCTCGCGCCGCTCGCCTTCGACGCCTACTACGAGCTGGGGATCGCGCTGGTCGCGCTCGCCTTCCTCGCCGCGATGCGCCTGGCGCCGCTCGGCAGGGTGGCGTACGGCGCGAGCCTCGCGGTCCTCATGGGCGTCGCCGGCTGCGCCGTGTACGACGGGCTGCGCCTGCAGCGCAACGTGCTCGTGTCGGAGCGCAACTTCTACGGCGCGGTCCGCGTCAAGGAGTACGGGGAGCCGGGCAGCGAGCAGCACCTGAGGCGCCTGGTGCACGGCGTCATCATGCACGGCGAGCAGTACCTGCACGAGGGCCGGCGCCGCGCGGCGACGACCTACTACCAGGCGAGCTCGGGCATCGGCGCCGCGCTCGCCTCGCGCAGCGGCCGGGAGGGCGTGCGCGTGGGCGTAGCGGGCCTGGGCGCGGGGACGCTCGCCGTCTACGGCCGCAAGGGCGACGTGTACCGCTTCTACGAGATCAACCCCAAGGTGGTCGAGCTCGCCAGGACGCGCTTCACCTTTCTCGCCGACAGCGCGGCGCGCATCGAGCACGTGCTGGGGGACGCGCGCCTGAGCCTGGAGCGCGAGCCGCCGCAGGGCTTCGACGTGCTCGCGGTGGACGCCTTCTCGAGCGACTCGATCCCGGTGCACCTCATCACCAGGGAGGCGCTCGGCCTGTACCTGCGCCACGTGAGGCCCGACGGCATCGTCGCCTTCCACGTTTCCAACCGCTTCCTGCGCCTTGCGCCGGTGGTCGGGCGGCTGGCCAGGGAGCTCGGTGCGCACGCCGTGCACGTCTCGGACTCGGGCACGGACGAGGACGACACGCAGACCGACTGGGTGCTGGTGTCGCGCGACCCGGCGGCGCTCGCCGCGGAAGCGATCGAGGCGGTCTCGCCCGAGCCGCCCGAGGAGCAGGCGGGCTGGCGCACCTGGACCGACGACTACTCGAACCTCGTCCAGATCCTCAAGTAATTCTAGACGACGGCGCCCTCGTGCTCGTCGCGGCGGTCCTTCTTCGGCGGGCGCACGAACTGCGAGCGGTCCACGCCGAGCCACATGACGAGCGGGCTCGCCACCAGCACGGAGGAGTAGATGCCGAAGCAGATGCCGATGGTGAGCGCAAGCGCGAAATAGTGCAGCGCCGGCCCGCCGAAGATCAGCATCGTGAGCACCATGATCTGGGTGCTGCCGTGGGTGATGATGGTGCGCGAAATGGTCCCCGTGATCGCCGCGTCGATCACCTCGGGGATGGTCGCCTTGCGCATCTTGCGCAGGTTCTCGCGCACCCGGTCGAACACCACCACCGACTCGTTCACGGAATAGCCGAGCACCGCGAGCACCGCGGCGAGCACCGCGAGCGAGAACTCCCACTGGAAGAAGGCGAAGAACCCCAGGATGATGACCACGTCGTGCAGGTTGGCGATGATCGCCGAGAGGCCGAAGCGCCATTCGAACCGCAGCCACAGGTAGAGCACGATCCCCACGGCGGTCACCAGCAGCGCGAGCGCGCCGTACTCGGCGAGCTCCTCGCCCACCTGCGGGCCGACGAACTCCACGCGGCGCACCTGGGCGCCCGCGTCCTGCGCCTGCAGCAGCGACTGCACCTTCTGCGACAGCGCCGAGGTCGACTGCCCCTTCTCGATCGGCATGCGCAGCAGCACGTCGCGCGAGGAGCCGAAGTTCTGCACCTCGACCTTGAAGCCGGCGTGCTCCAGCGTCTGCCGGATCGACTCCAGGCGCGCGGGCTCGCGGTAGCTCACCTCCATCAGCGTGCCGCCGGTGAACTCGATCGAGAAGTTCAGGCCCCGCACGGCGAGAAAGCCGACCGCGGCGACGAAGGTCAGGAGCGAGATGACGTTGAAGACCAGCGCATGGCGCATGAAGGGAATCACGCGCCGGATCTTGAAGAATTCCATGCCCTAGCTCACTTCCACGCCGTGTCGCCGATGGCGAGCTTCGCCACGCGGCGCCGGTGCCCGTAGGCGAGGTTGACGATGGCGCGCGACACCACCACCGAGGAGAAGATCGAGGTGAGGATTCCCAGGCAGTGCACCACGGCGAAGCCGCGCACCGGGCCCGAGCCGAAGATGAGCAGCGCGAGGCCGGCGATCAGCGTCGTGACGTTGGAGTCGAGGATGGTGCCCCAGGCGCGCTCGTAGCCCGCGGCGATCGCCGCCTGCGGCGTCTGCCCGCCCCGGATCTCCTCGCGGATGCGCTCGTTGATGAGCACGTTGGCGTCGATCGCCATGCCCAGGGTGAGCGCGATCGCGGCGATGCCCGGGAGCGTGAGCGTCGCCTGCAGCAGCGACAGCAGCGCGACGAGAAACAGCAGGTTGACGCCGAGCGCGATGGAGGAGAACACGCCGAACAGCACGTAGTAGGTGCTCATGAAGAGCACGATCGCGACGAAGCCCCACCGGGTGGCGTCGAAGCCCTTCTCGATGTTCTCCTTCCCCAGCGACGGTCCCACGGTGCGCTCCTCGACGATCTCCATCGGCGCGGCGAGCGACCCGGCGCGGATGAGCAGCGCGAGATCGTTGGTTTCCGCCGGGGTGAAGCTGCCGGTGATCTGGAAGCGGCTGCCGAACTCGCTCTGGATGGTGGCCACCGAGATCGCCTCGCCCTTGCCCTTCTCGAACAGGATGATCGCCATCAGGCGCTTGAGGTTCTCGCGCGTGGTCTGGCGCATGACCCGGCCGCCGGCGTCGTTCAGCTCGACCGCCACCGCGGGGCGCTGGTCCTGGTCGAAGGTGCCCTGCGCGCCGACGAACTGGTCGCCGGTGACCACCACCTGGCGCTTCACCGGCACGCTGCCCACCGTGCCGTCGCGCTTGCGCTCGGGGAACACGTCGACGTTGAAAGTGCTGCCGCTGCGCATCGCGTCCTCGTCGACCATGCGGATCTCCAGCGTCGCGGTGCGGCCGAGGATCTCCTTGGCGCGCGCCACGTCCTGCACCCCGGGCAGCTGCACCACGATGCGGTCGGCGCCCTGCTGCTGGATCACCGGCTCGGCCACCCCGAGCTGGTTGACGCGGCGGTTGAGCGTCACGATGTTCTGCTTGAGCGCCTGCTCCTGCTCCTTCTGCTGGGCCTGCGGCCTGAGCGTCGCGACGAGCAGCAGGTCCTGGCCGTCCTCGCGCGCCGCGAGCGCGAGGTCGGGCACCGCCGCCTGGATCGCGAGGTTCGCCTTGTCGCGGGTCGCGGCGTCGCGGAACCGCAGGCGCAGCGTCTGGCCCTCGCGCGCGATGCCGGCATGGCGGATGTCCTTCTCGCGCAGCAGGGTGCGGATCTCGCCGCCGTAGCTCTCCAGGCGCTTGGTGATGGCGGCCTGCATGTCGACCTGCAGCAGGAAGTGCACCCCGCCGCGCAGGTCCAGGCCCAGGTACATGGGCAGCGCGCGCATCGCGGTGAGCCAGCCGGGCGAGGCCGAGAGCAGGTTCAGCGCCACCACGTAGGAAGGGTTCTGGGGGTCCGGGTTGAGCGCCCGCTCGACGATGTCCTTCGCCTTGAGCTGGGTGTCGGCGTCGGCGAAGCGCACCCGCACCCCGCTCTCGTCCGCGAGCGTGCCGGTCGTCGCCACGCCGCCGGCCTTCAGCGCCTGCTCGATGCGCCCAAGGAGCGCCGCGTCCACCTTCACCGTGGCGCGGGCGCTCGAGACCTGCACCGCGGGCAGCTCGCCGTAGAAGTTCGGCACGGTGTAGACGAGCGCGACCAGCACGCACAGCGCGATGAGCGCGTACCCCCAGGCTGGATAGCGGTTCACGTGCGGAAGCTACTGGAGGCTCTTGATCGTGCCCTTGGGCAGCGGCAGCTGCACGGCGGTCTTCTGCACCACGACCTCGGTGCCCGAGGCGATCTCGAGGTTGACGTAGGCGTCGCCGACCTTGGTGACCTTGCCGACCACCCCGCCCGAGGTCACGACCTCGTCACCCTTCTGCAGCGCCTCGACCATCTGCTTGTGCTCCTTGGCGCGCTTCATCTGCGGCCGGATCATGAGGAAGTAAAGCAGCACGAACATCAGGATGATCGGCAGGAAGCCGATCAGTCCCGCGTCGCCGCCGCCGGTGCCCTGGGCGAGTGCGCTGGGGATGAACACGTGCAACTCCTTGCTGCGGCGGGAAAAAGGGGCGAATTATAGCATCGGCTTGACGCAGATCAGAGGCGCGCGGCGCGGCGCGGCAACAATGCGGCATCGCAACGGCAAGGAGGCCGCATGCCCGAGAGAATCCCCCGGTCGCTCAAGGCCGGGCACGAGGCGCTGCGCGCCACGTTGAAGCGCGCCATGCGCGAGCCCGATCCGCTGGGAGCCGCCGCGCGCAGGCTGGCTTCGATCGCCGACGGCCACTTCCTGCGCGAGGAAAAGCACGTCATGCCGCTCCTGGGGCTGCTGCCTGCCCTCGCGCGCGGCGATACGAGCTCGGACGCCGCCGAGGCGGCGAAGATCGCGGTCGGCCTCAAGGAGGAGATCGCGGGGATGGTCTCGGACCATCGCCAGATGTCGGACGCGGTGCGCGAGCTGGCGCGCGCCGCCGAGGCCGCCGGGCTCGCGGAATACGTTGCCTTCGCCGAGGAGCTGATCATGCACGACCATGTGGAGGAGGAGGTCCTCTACCCCGCGGCGCTCGTCGCCGGCCGGCACGTGCAGAAACTGCGCGGCAGCTAGCCTCGGAAAACGGGGTCAGACCCCTTTTTCCTGCCCTCGAGAATCTCCGCCGCCGTCTGCGCCAGGCGCCCGGCCTCGATCGCGGCGCGCAGCTCGGCCATCAGCCCGAGGTAGTAGTGCAGGTTGTGCAGCGTGTTCAAGCGCGCGCCGAGGATTTCGTTGGTCTTCTGCAGGTGGTAGAGGTAGGCGCGCGTGAAGTGGCGGCAGCCGTAGCAGCCGCAGCGCTCGTCCAGCGGCCTTGCATCATCGCGCCAGCGCGCATTGCGGATCTTGACGTCGCCGAAGCGGGTGAAGAGCCAGCCGTTCCTCGCGTTGCGCGTAGGCAGCACGCAGTCGAAGAGGTCGATCCCGGCCTGCACCGCCGCCACCAGATCCTCCGGCGTGCCCATCCCCATCAGGTATCGCGGCCGGTCCTGCGGCATCGCCGGCACGAGCCGATCGATGACGCGGCCGCGCTCCTCCTGTGGCTCGCCCACGGCGAGGCCGCCGATCGCGTAGCCGTCGAAACCGATCTGCTGCAATCGTTCCAGCGATGCTTCGCGCAGGGACCCGTAGACGCTCCCCTGCACGATGCCGAAGAGCAGGTTCGGGTTGCCTTCATGCGCGCGCTTGGAGCGCTCGGCCCAGCGCAGGCTCAGCTCCATCGACTTGCGCGCCTGCTTCTCGGTGGCCGGGTACGCGGTGCAGTCGTCCAGCACCATCGCGATGTCCGAGTCGAGCACGCGCTGGATACGCATCGACTCCTCGGGCGTGAGCAGCAGCCGGTCGCCGTTGACGGGCGAGGCGAACTTCGCCCCTTCTTCGGTGATCTTGCGCAGCCTGCCGAGGCTGAAGACCTGGAAGCCGCCGGAGTCGGTGAGGATGGGCCCGTGCCAGCCCATGAAGCGATGCAGCCCGCCGTGCCTGCCGATCACCTCGGGCCCCGGGCGCAGCCACAGGTGGAAAGTGTTGCCGAGCACGATCTGGGTGCCGCACTCGCGCAGTTCCGCGGGCGACACCGCCTTCACCGCGCCGTAGGTCCCTATCGGCATGAAGGCGGGTGTCTCGACCGTGCCATGAGCGAGCTCGAGCCGGCCGCGCCGCGCGGCGCCGTCCCGGGCTGCGAGCGTGAAGCTCATGCCGCGCGCTCGATCAGCATCGCATCGCCGTAGGAGTAGAAGCGGTAGCGCTGCTCGATGGCGTGCGCGTAGGCGCGGCGGATGTTGTCCAGTCCGGCGAACGCGGCGGCCAGCACGAGCAGGCTCGAGCGCGGCAGGTGGAAGTTGGTGAGCAGGCGCTCGACGGCGCGAAAGCGAAAGCCCGGACAGATGAACAGGTCGGTTTCGCCGCAGGGCCGACCGCTGAGCGCGGTCGTCTCGAGCGCCCGCAGCACCGTGCTGCCGACGGCCAGAACCCGGCGCCCGGCGATCGCCTCCAGCGCCTGCGGCGTGACTTGGTAGCGCTCGCTGTGCATGCGGTGCGCTTCCACCGGGTCGCTGCGCACCGGCTGGAACGTGCCGGCGCCGACGTGCAGCGTGATTCTGGCGATCGCCGCGCCGCGCGCGGCGATGCGCTCGAGCATCGGCGCGTCGAAATG
>CAZOWR010000080.1:0-12319 GCA_964583645.1 uncultured Enterobacteriaceae bacterium | reverse complement strand
GCCACCGGCTTGCCGACGATGGTCGAGCGGCCGATCACCACGGCATGCCGCCCCGCGAGCGCGATGCCGCCCGCCTCGAGCAGCCGCATGACGCCCGCGGGCGTGCCCGGCACGAAGCCGGGCCGGCCGGCGAGCAGCGCGCCGAGGTTCTCGACGTGGAATCCGTCCACGTCCTTCGCCGGCGCGACCGCCGCGAGGACGCGCTCGGAGGAGATGCCGCGCGGCAGTGGCAGCTGCACCAGGATGCCGTGCACCGCCGCGTCCGCGTTCAGCCGGGCGATGCGCTCGAGCACGGCCGCCTCGCCGGCGTCGCCGGGGAGCCGGTGCACCTCGGAGCGCATGCCAGTCTCCTCGCAGGCGCGCGCCTTGTTGCGCACGTAGAGCTGCGAGGCCGGATCGTCGCCGACCAGCAGCGCGGCGAGCGCCGGGCGCACCCCGCGCGCGACGAGCGCGTCGACCTCGGGCTTGAGCGAGGCGCGGAGCATTGCCGCGAGCGCCTTGCCGTCGAGAATCCTGGCGGTCATGGAAGGGGCCGCAGTCTAGCATTCCGCGCGCGGCCACTTGAGCCCCCACAGGCGACGGGTTAAGCTAGATTTCGACCCCGGCGCGCTCACGAGGCGCGCCCCCGCGCGAGCCCTAGCCACGAGCCGGAGAATCCCATGTCCGCCGTTCCCCAGCAAGACGCCGCCAACGACCCCGACATCCTCGAGACGCAGGAGTGGCTGGATGCGCTCGAGGCGGTGCTCGAGCGCGAAGGCCCGCAGCGCGCCCACTACCTGATCGAGAAGCTGATCGAGAAGGCGCGCACCTCCGGCGCCTACATCCCGTACTCGGCCAATACCGCCTACGTCAACACCATCCCGCCGCACCTCGAGGAGCGCTCCCCGGGGGACGCGGCGCTGGAGGAGCGCATCCGCTCCTACTGCCGCTGGAACGCGATGGTGATGGTGGCGCGCGCCAACAGGAACGACGACGAGCTGGGCGGGCACATCGCCACGTTTGCCTCGGTGGGGACGCTGTTCGGGGTCGGCCAGAATCATTTCTGGCATGCCCCCTCGGAGGGCCATGGCGGCGATCTGATCTACTTCCAGGGGCACGCCTCGCCGGGCATATACGCGCGCGGCCTCCTCGAGGGCAGGTTCAGCGAAGCGCAGCTGCAGAATTTCCGCCGCGACGTCGACGGCAAGGGGGTGAGCTCCTACCCGCATCCCTGGCTGATGCCCGAGTACTGGCAGTTCCCGACCGTGTCGATGGGGCTGGGGCCGATCCAGGGGATCTACATGGCGCGCTACCTCAGGTACCTGCAGGCGAGAGGGCTCGCGCAAACGGAGAACCGCAAGGTCTGGGTGTTCTGCGGCGACGGCGAGATGGACGAGCCGGAGTCGCTGGGGGCGATCGGCATGGCCGCGCGCGAGGGGCTCGACAACCTCGTCTTCGTCGTCAACTGCAACCTGCAGCGGCTGGACGGCCCGGTGCGCGGCAACGGCAAGATCATCCAGGAGCTGGAGGGCGACTTCCGCGGCGCCGGCTGGAACGTCATCAAGCTGATCTGGGGCTCGTACTGGGACCCGCTGCTCGCGCGCGACAGCGAGGGGCGCCTGCGGCGCCTGATGCTGGAGACGATCGACGGCGAGTACCAGAACTACAAGGCCAACGACGGCGCCTTCGTGAGGAAGTACTTCTTCGGCAAGGATCCGAAGCTGCTGGAGATGGTCTCGCGCATGACCGACGAGGACATCTGGCGGCTGAACCGCGGCGGGCACGACCCGCACAAGATCTACGCCGCGTACGCCGCGGCGGTGAAGCACAAGGGCCAGCCCACCGTGATCCTCGCCAAGACCATCAAGGGCTACGGCCTGGGCAAGCAGGGGCAGGCGAAGAACCCGACGCACCAGCTGAAGAAGGTCGACACCGCCACCATCCGGGAGATGCGCGACCGCTTCAACATCCCGATTCCGGACGCGAGGCTCGACGAGCTGCCGTTCTACGTCCCGCCCGCGGATTCCCCGGAGATGAAGTACCTGCACGAGCGGCGCAAGAGCCTCGGGGGGTTCCTGCCGCAGCGGCGCCGCAGGGCGCAGGAGACGCTGGCGGCGCCGCCGCTCGCCGCGTTCGATGCGCTGCTCAAGGGCTCGGGCGAGGGTCGCGAGATCTCGACCACCATGGCGTTCGTGCGGCTGCTCACGGCGCTGGTGCGCGACCAGCAGATCGGCAAGCGCATCGTGCCCATCGTGCCGGACGAGGCGCGCACCTTCGGCATGGAGGGCATGTTCCGGCAGCTCGGCATCTTCGCCCCCGAGGGCCAGAAGTACGAGCCGGTGGACAAGGGCCAGGTGATGTACTACCGCGAGGACAAGTCCGGGCAGATCCTCGAGGAGGGCATCAACGAGGCGGGGGCGTTTTCATCCTGGATCGCCGCGGCCACGGCCTACAGCCACACCAACGTCGTCACCGTGCCCTTCTACATCTTCTACTCGATGTTCGGCATGCAGCGCGTGGGCGACCTCGCCTGGGCGGCGGCGGACCAGCGCGCCCGCGGTTTCCTTCTCGGCGCGACCGCGGGCCGCACCACGCTGAACGGCGAGGGGTTGCAGCACGAGGACGGACATTCGCACCTGCTCGCCTCCGCCATCCCCAATTGCGTTTCCTACGACCCCACCTACGGCTACGAGCTGGCGGTGATCATCCAGGACGGGCTGCGCCGCATGGTCGAGCGCCAGGAGGACGTCTTCTACTACATCACCCTGATGAACGAGAACTACGAGCACCCGGCGCTGCCGGCGGGCGCCGAGCCCGGCATTCTCCAGGGCATGTACCTGCTGCGCGAGTCGGGATCGAAGGCCAAGGCCCGCGTGCAGCTGCTCGGCTCGGGGACGATCCTGCGCGAGGTGCTCGCCGCCGCGCAGCTGCTGGAGCAGGACTGGGGCGTGGCGGCCGACGTCTGGAGCGCGACCAGCTTCACCGAGCTGCGCCGCGAGGGCCTCGCCGCGGAGCGCTGGAACCTGCTGCACCCGGAGGCGAAGCCGCGCGTGCCCTACGTCGCGCAGTGCCTGGAGGGACGCGCCGGCCCGGTGGTCGCGGCGAGCGACTACCTGAAGACCTTCGCCGACCAGATCCGGCCGTTCGTGCCCAGGCAGCGCGCCTACCGCGTGCTGGGGACGGACGGCTTCGGGCGCTCGGACTCGCGCGCCAAGCTGCGCTACTTCTTCGAGGTCAACCGCCACTTCGTCGCGCTCGCGGCGCTCAAGGCGCTGGCCGATTCGGGCGCGGGCGAGGCAAGCGCGGCCGCGGAGGCGATCCGCAGGTACGGCATCGACCCCGAGAAGCCCGACCCGACGACCGTATGAGCGAGGTCCTCGTCCCGGACATCGGGGACTTCAAGGACGTCGAAGTCATCGAGGTCCTGGTCAAGCCCGGCGACCGCGTGGCGCCGGAGCAGTCGCTCATCACGCTGGAGTCCGACAAGGCGACCATGGAGATCCCCTCGCCGCGGGCGGGCGTGGTGAAGGCGCTCAGGCTCAAGGTCGGCGACAAGGTCTCGCAGGGCTCGCCGATCCTGGAGCTGGAGGAGGCGGCCGCGGCCCGCGAGCCGGGGCCCGCGACCGGGCCGAAGCCGGCGCCGGAGAGGGAATCCCAGCCGCTGGCGGTGAAGGTGCCCGACATCGGCGACTTCAAGGACGTCGAGGTGATCGAGGTGCTGGTGAAGCCGGGCGATGCCGTGGTGAAGGAGCAGTCGCTCATCACGCTGGAGTCGGACAAGGCGACGATGGAGATCCCCTCGCCCGGCGCCGGGGTGGTGCGCTCCCTCGCGGTGAAGGTGGGCGACAAGGTCTCGCAGGGCTCGGCGATCCTCGAGCTCGAGGCGGCGGGCGACGGCGCGCCGGGGCCGGCGGCCGCTGCGCCCGCGCCGAAGGTCGCTTGGCCCCAGCCCGAGGCCGCTCAGCCGGCGCCGCGGGTAGAGCCGGTGCCGGCGGAGCCGCGCGAGGAGACGCGCGCCAAGGCGCACGCGAGCCCCTCGATCCGCAAGTTCGCGCGCGAGCTCGGCGTCGATCTCGCCGGCGTGCGCGGCAGTGGTCCGAAGGGCCGGATCCTGCGCGAAGACGTGCAGGGCTTCGTGAAGGGCGCGCTCGCCGCAAGGCCGGCCGCCGCGCCGGCGGCGAAGGGCGCGGGTGGCGTCGAGGTCATTCCCTGGCCCGAGGTCGACTTCGCGAAGTTCGGGCCCGTGGAGAAGCAACCCCTGTCGCGCATCCAGCGGCTGTCGGCGGCGAACCTGCACCGCAACTGGGTGATGATCCCGCACGTCACGCAGTTCGACGAGGCCGACATCACCGAGCTCGAGGCGTTCCGCAAATCGAACACCGCCGAGACGGAGAAGCGCGGCTTCAAGCTGACGATGCTCGCCTTCCTCATCAAGGCGAGCGTCACCGCGCTGCGCCAGTTCCCGGCCTTCAACGCCTCTCTGGACCGCGACGGCCAGGGCCTGGTGCTGAAGAAGTACTACCACATCGGGGTGGCCGTCGACACGCCGGACGGCCTGGTGGTGCCGGTGGTGCGCGACGCCGACCGCAAGGGCGTGTTCGACCTCGCGCGCGAGCTGGCCGACATCTCCAGGGCCGCGCGCGAGAAGAAGCTCAAGCCCGGCGACATGCAGGGCGGCACCTTCTCGATCTCGAGCCTGGGCGGCATCGGCGGCACCCTGTTCACGCCGATCATCAACGCCCCCGAGGTCGCGATCCTCGGAGTCTCGAAATCGCAGATGCGGCAGGTCTGGGACGGCAAGGAGTTCCGGGCGCGCCTCGTGCTGCCGCTCTCGCTGTCCTACGACCACCGCGTCATCGACGGCGCGCTCGCGGCGCGCTTCACCGCCTACCTCGCGAGCGTGCTCGCCGACATCCGGCGCACGCTGCTGTAGGTGGCGAATCTCGCTGCCATAGCGGTCCCCTTCACCGTCGGCAGGTCGGTGCAGAGTCGCCAAGTTCGCAGAGAAGGGGTCTCCCGCGGGGCGGATAGCGGTCGGTGGCCTTGGCCATTCGCGCCGTTCGTCTAGGAAGCCGATCGGGGCGCCTTTGCGGAGTAATGCCTTGAACAGGTGCAACAAAGCAGGGGTACTCTTGTCCAAGGATATGGGCGCGACGTTGACAGGGTGGCCTACTGGGAACCACAATGCTCTATATTCGCCGCCGATTCTTATGTGCGGCACCGTAGGCTCGGGTTGGTACGCTGTTTCGGGCCCGCGGGGCGCGACCTTCTTGCAGACGATTTGATCACTCTGACCCACTAGCCGCGTGGCTCCTAAGCCTTCGCACACCGCGTCGACGACGAGCGACAGTGGTCTGCCTGATTTTCTCAAGCCGCCGGTAGACGAGGTTGCCCTTTCGATCCAGTTCTCGCCGATCCCAGGGTTCAATATCCAGCACTACGGTGTGTACTGGCAGAACATCCGCACGGAGTACCCTCGATTCGAAGTACAGCAGCCAATTCCCAATGTCACCGAGCAATTCGGACAGGGTTTCTTTGGCCGGCATCTGGGCCTTGCGCTTCTTGCTTTGCCGGAGGTTCGCGGCTGGTGTCTCGACCAGACCGGGAACCGCCTCATCCAGATTCAGCGGGACCGGTTCGTTTACAACTGGCGGAAGGTATCGGGCACGGAAACATATCCGCGTTACCCGGAGATACGTCGGGTTCTTGAGAAGGAATGGTCTCGGTTTTGCGGATTCCTTCGGGACGAGAAGCTCGAAGCCCCCAAGGTTAACCAGTGCGAAGTTCTCTACGTCAACAACATCGAATATGAGAAGGGTTGGAGCGGGTATGGCGAGCTCGACAAAGTAGTGGCGACGCTTGCAACGCCGCGTTCTAAGACGCGGTTCCTGCCGATTCCCGAGCGCGTGAATATGGAGGTCGTCTACCGGCTTGAGGAAGACGCGGGACGCCTATATGTACTATTCAACCCCGTCATTCGGGGTCGGGACGCCAAGGAGGTCCTTCAGATGTCGCTGACAGCTAGAGGAGCACCGAAATCCTCGAGTGAAAGTGACATCTTTGCCTGGCTTGACCTTGGAAGAAAGTGGGTCGTGCGGGGATTCGCAGATTTCACCGCAGAAGAAATGCACCAGATCTGGGGGAAACAGCAATGAGCGGACAGTCTGTTGCGACGAACGCGGTTCAGAGAACGCACTCCCACGTGAGGACGTATGGCGGAGTTGCGGTAAACCCCAGCATTCCAGTCGGTGGACTTGAGCCGTGGAGGGCGGAGGCCATTCAGAAAGTCATTGCGTTCGGAGGGTTGTCGCCAAACTGGGATGGGCGCGGAAGCGCTGCTCCGAATATGGGCGTCCGGCAAACGGCAGTTGATTTCCTTATGTGCGTGCCGAATATTGGTGCGCCCCGCGTGGTCCCGGTGTCCGGAGGGGGCTACCACTTCGAGTGGTCCGTCGGCAATCGAGAGCTGGAGTTCTCGATTGAACCGAGCGGCAGACTCGAGGCGCTGTGCATTCAGGATAGTATCCCGGTCGAGGAAAGCCCCGCGCTGGATCTCGCCACCTTGTTTGGCTGGCTGATCTCCGAGTAGTAACGTTCCTGGTCGGCGGCCATGGCAGCAGATCTGCGGCCGGCCGATGACCAGTCAATTCCACCGGAGGAGCGGCTCTACGCTCGCTTCTATGCGTCGGCGGATGCAATCGTGCCTCTGCAGGGGGGAGATGCACGACCAATGTCAGGTGCACTGCGCCACGGACGGAGAGATGAACCCATGTCCGTGGACCTCGGCTCACTCTGTGCTCCGCAAGAGACTCGTGACCGCGGAGGCGCGGCTGGTCCCTTTCATGTGGCTGTAGTTACTGCCGCCACTGTCAGGGTGCTCGGACTTCGCATCACGAAGGATCCGCTTTCGGAGGGGCAGGAGGGGGGACCGAACCCGGCCCACGCCCTCATCCACGGAACCCGCCCGAATGACGATGGCAATCTAACTGGTGGACTCACCAACGGCGAGGCCGAAAAGCTCGCGCGCGCGGCGAGGGTCGTTCTCATCACGCCGCTGCACTGACGGCTTCATCGAGGGGCAACTGCAAGACAAGTAGGGCGTGCTAGGCTCCCGATGGATGATCCAAGACGAACTCAAGAAGCAGGTTGCGCAGGCGGCGCTCAAGTACGTGGTCGAGGACGCGATCGTCGGAGTCGGCTCGGGCTCGACGGTCAACCTCTTCATCGACGCCCTCGCGACCATGAAGAACCGCATCGAGGCCGCGGTGGCGGCTTCCGAGGCGAGCGCCGAGCGGCTCAGAAAGCACGGCATCCGCGTCGTCGACCTGAACAGCGTGAGCGACCTCCCGTTGGTGTTCGACGGCGCCGACGAGGTGACCGAGCACCTGCATATGATCAAGGGCGGGGGCGGGGCGCTGACGCGCGAGAAGATCCTCGCCGCGGTGGCGCGCAGGTTCGTCTGCCTGTGTGACGGCTCCAAGCTCGTGCCCGTGCTCGGCAAGTTCCCTCTGCCGGTGGAGGTGATTCCCATGGCGCGCAGCCACGTCGGGCGCGAGCTGGTGAAGCGCGGCGCCCACCCGGTGCTGCGCGAGGGCTTCACCACCGACAACGGCAACCTGATCCTCGACTGCCACGGCCTTACGATCCTCGATCCCCCCGCGCTCGAGGCGGAGCTCAACCAGATCGCCGGCGTCGTCACGAACGGCCTGTTCGCGCGGCGCGGCGCGGACGTGCTGCTGCTCGCAGAGCAAGCGGGGGTTAGAACAGTCTCGAGGAAGTGAAACTCCAGGAGTGCCGCTTCCCCGGGCGATGGGGTCGGCGACACGACCCAGCGGGAATGGCGAGAAGGGGCAAGGGCCTCTTCAGGCCAAGGTGCTGGCGGTAAACAGCTCGCGCCGAAGAAGTCCCGCGTCCAGGGCTGCGGCGGTACGGAGCCTACGGGCGAGCAGGTCGGCGAATTCGCTCCCGCCGAGCACTCGAATCAGCGTGTCGGCGCGCGCCTCTTCTTCTCGCAGCATGTGGTGAACGGCGCGCGCGTACTCGGCCGTGAGATCTTCACAGCGCGCGAGGTGCCACCCGGCTTGCTCGAGAAGTGCCGGGTAACCGCTCTCGGTCTCCTTGAACGGGGGCCCGGCGGCAACCGCGCGCTCGTAGGCGGCGCCGGAAAGCCCCGGAGCAATCGATATGGCGGTGAAGGCCATGGTCCCGGCGGCGCGAATGACGCGCCGGCATTCGCGCAGGACCGCTGCCTTGTCTACCAGGCAGCACAGCACGTCGGAGTGGCCGATGGCGTCGAAGCGCGCGCTTTCCAAAGGCAGCGCTGCCCCGTCAGCGGCGATCACCCAACATGCGCCGGCGGGCATTTCCGTGGTCGCCCTCCGCGCCGCGATCTCCAGCCCCGCCAAAGGAATATCGACCAGCGTCACATCGCAACCGGTGATGCGGCCGAAATAGAGCCCCGGCCACCCGGAGCCCGCGCCGAGATCGAGAAAACGCACGCCGGGGCCGAGCTTGAGAATGCGCGCCACCCGCTCGGCTTCCGTGCGCGTGGTCCAGCTCGTACCGCCGTATGCGCAGCCGCAGACCACGCGCTCGATTTCGCGCAGCGCGGGGTGCTGCGAAATTTCGTATTCCCGGGCGAAGCGTGCGAGCCGGGCTTCCTCGGCCGCTGTGCGCCTACTCTTTAAGGGAGTCAGAGCAGTCCCGAGGAAGTGAAGCGCTAGGAGTGCTGCTTCCCCGTGGGATGGGAGCGGCGGATGGTGGGCGACACGACCGTGTCCGAGACGTGGATGTCCCACACCGCGGCGCCGCCGCCCGCGGCGAATTCCTGCACCAGCTTCGGCAGGTCCTCCAGCGCCTTGACGGTCTTCCCTGAAAGGCCGAAGCCGCGCGCGATGCCCGCGAAATCGCAGTAGCCGAACACCGAGCCGTCCTCCGGCATGCCTTCGGCGCGGAACTTGTGCAGCTCCGAGCCGTAGGCGCCATCGTTCATCACGACGACCAGGATGCGCATGCCGTGGCGGCGGATGGTCTCCATCTCCTGCACGTGCATCATCAGGCTGCCGTCGCCGTCGAACAGCACGACCGGCGCATCCGGCCGCGCGGCGGCGACACCCATGGCGAACGAGATGCCGTTGCCGATGGCGCCGAACTCGCGGATGGTGAGGAACCGCTCCTGCGCTCGCGAGGGCATCTGCGCGAAGAACCACGAGCAGTGGCCCGAGGAGTTCACCATCTCCCAATCGCGCGGCAGGAGCCTCTCGAGCGCCTCGACCACGTCGCGCGGATCGAGCAGTCCCGGCTCGATCTCGAACGCGTGGCTGTCGGGCCGGGAATCGCGGATCCGCGCGGCCATCGCATCGCTCCTCCACGCCCGGTCGCGGGGCGGCAGCGCGGCGCTCAGGGCCTCGACGCCGAGGCGCGCGTCGGCGCGCAGGTGATGCCGTGCCACCTCCTGTCCCTGGCTGAGCGCCACCGGATCGATGTCGATCTGCAGCGTCTGCGCCTTCGGCCAGAGCTGGCCACCGCCGCCCGCGTGGTAGGCAAGCGAAGTTCCTACCGCGACGACCAGGTCGGCCTCGGCGAGGTACTCCAGCCCGACTTCGGGTGCGTAGCTTCCCGAGATGCCGATGCAGAACGGATCGTCGTGGAAGAGTCCTCGCGCGGGCAGCGTCGTCGCGAGCAGCCCGCCCGCCTTGGCAGCGAGCGCCCGGCACGCGGGCCCCGCTTTGGCTTCCACAGCCCCCAGACCGGCCAGCACGACGATGCGCTCGGCGCCGGCGACCAGGCGCGCCGCCTCGGCGAGGTCGCCCGGATTCGGCGGCATCGGCGCGGGCTTCGGCAGCAGCCGCCATGAGGGCGTGGGCAGTTCCCCGGGGCCCGTCCAGGGCCGCGCCTGCAGGTCGAACGGAATCCCGATCACCACCGGCCGCCGCTCGCGCCTCGCCTGCAGGAACGCATCGCGCACTCCAGCCGGCATGCGCTCGGGCCAGTGCAGGCCGTGATACGCGGCGCCGGTCGCGGCGATGAGCGGCGCCTGGTCGATCGCCTGGTTGTACCAGCCGCTCTTCAGCGGCGACTCGCCGGCGAACACCACGACCGGCAAGCGGGCGCGCACCGCCGCGGGCAGCGCCGTGACGAGCTGCGTCACGCCCGGCCCGCAGGTGACCGTGGCGAGGCCGACGTCGAAGTTCTTGCGGGCGTAGGCCATCGCGGCGGCGAGCGCGCAATGCTCGTGCCGGACGTACACCATGCGGCAGCCCCGCGCGGCGAGCCGCGCCGCCCAGTTCATGTTGGCGTCGCCGAGGAGCGCGAAGCAGGTCTTCACGTTCTCCTGGGCGAACGCCCCGGCAAGGATGTCGTAGAGGCGCGGCCCGGCTTGGTTGCTCATTAGCCGGACTATGCCAGAATCAATTTCCTCGTCGATCCTAAAGCCCAAGTTGCTCTGCCGGCTCACGCTTTGCGCGGCGCTCGCCGCCGCGAGCGCCTACGCGCAGGACACCGGCACGGTGCACGAGGCGCCCTACGTGCCCTCGCCGCGCGTCACGGTGGACGAGATGCTGCGGCTTGCCGCGGTGGGCCCGCAGGACGTGGTCTACGACTTGGGGGCGGGCGACGGCCGGGTGGTGATCGCCGCGGCTGCCAAGTTCGGCGCGCGCGGCGTGGGCGTGGAGCTCGATCCCGAGCTGGTCGCGATGGCGAAGCGGGCGGCGGCGCGCGCGGGCGTGGCCGAGCGGGTGCGCTTCCTGCAGCAGGACCTGTTTGCCACCGACCTCGCGCCGGCCACGGTGATCGCCCTGTACCTCTCGCCCGGCATGAACCTCAAGCTCCGCCCCGCGCTGCTCGCGCTCGCGCCCGGCACGCGCATCGTCTCGCACGCCTCGGGCATGGGCGAGTGGCAGCCCGACCGCAGGACCTCGATCCGCAAGGACGTGATGCTGTGGATCGTCCCGGCGCGGGCCGCCGGGCAGTGGACCTCGGAGTTCACGCTCGGGGCGCGCACGCAGCGCCTGAGCATCGCGCTCAGCCAGCGTTACCAGGAGGTTCGCGCCGAGGCGCGCCTGGACGGGGCCGAGGCGCAGGTCTGGGACGCGGCCCTCGAGGCCGACCGCCTCGCCTTCGTCATCGTAGAGCGTCCCGGCGAGGAAGGCGAGGCTGGCCTGTACTTCGAGGGGCGGGTGAGTGACGCGGCGATCGAGGGGACGGTGGCGCGCGGCGTGGGAAGCGTGCGCCGCAGCGCGCCCTGGCGCGCCGAGCGCCGGGCGCGCTAGGCCTTCGGCGGCACGTAGCCCGAGGCGACGTCGGCGCCGTCGCCGAAGAAGTGCATCTCCATCTGCTCGGCGAGGTACTTGCGCGCGCGCGGGTCGGCGAGGTTGAGCCGGTTCTCGTTCACGAGCATCGTCTGGTGGCGCAGCCACTGCTGCCACGCGTCCCTGGAGACGTGCTCGAAGATCCGCTTGCCGAGCTCGCCCGGGTAGGGCGGGAAGTCGAGCCCCTCGGCCTCGCGGCCGAGCTTGACGCATTTCACGGTTCTCGCCACGCGCCGATTATATGCGCTTGACGAACACCTTCGAGCCGCGTCGCCAGTTGTAGAGCGCCTGGCGCCGCTGCGGCAGCGCCGCTACCGCACCCGGTTTGAAGCCCTGCTCCATGAACCAGTGTTGCGCGCGCGTCGTCAGTGCGAAGAGTCGGCGCACGCGCGCCTGCCGCGCCCGCGCCTCGCAGGCCTTGAGCAGCCGCTCGCCGTAGCCCGCGTCGCGGTACTCCGGGGCCACCGCGAGGCAGGCGAGCTCGGCGCTCGATGCGTCGGCGAGCGGGTAGAGCGCCGCGCAGCCGACGATGACGCCGTCGTGCTCGACCACCTCGAAGTTGGCGATCTCGCGCTCGAGCCGCTCGCGGCCGCGCTTGACCAGCGTGCCGTCGGCCTCCAGCGGCTCGATCAGCGCGAGGATGCCGCCGACGTCCTCGATCGCGGCCGGCCGCAGCCGCTCGACCGGGTCGGCCGTGATCATGGTGCCGACGCCCGAGTGGGTGAAGAGCTCGAGCAGCGTCGCGCCCTCCGAGCGGCGCGACACGAGGTGCGCCCGCGCGACCCCGCCGGCGAGCGCGCGCAGCGCGCAGCCGAGCGCGCGCGCGAGGTCCGGGCGCAGCCCGCGCTGCTTGGCGAGCGCCTCGGCCTCGCGCGCGGTGAGCTCGTTCAGCGGCTCGCCCTTGCGGCTGGCCGGGAGCGGCTCGGTGAGCAGCAGCAGCTTGTCGGCCTTCAGCGCCGCCGCGACGCTCTGGGCGACGTCCTCCCAGGCGAGGTTGAACACTTCGCCCGTGGGCGAGTAGCCGATGTGCG
>CAZOWR010000079.1:0-12367 GCA_964583645.1 uncultured Enterobacteriaceae bacterium | reverse complement strand
GAGCGCGCGGCGCTCCAGCTCCGCGCGCGCGCGCGCATGTTCCTCGGTCCCCGGCGCGTGCTCCCGATGCAGCTCCTCGAGCTGCTCGCGAAAGATGGCCGCGTTCGCCGCTTCGCGCTCGTCCGGCGCCGCGGCATGGCGCCGGCCCAGCAGCGGCGGCAGCACGAAGGCGAGGGCCAGGGCTGCGAGCAGCGCGGCGAGCGCCACGAACAGCGTCATTCCTCGCGCCCCTCGCCGAGCAGCCTTGCGGCGCGCGCGCGCTCCTCGGGCGCGAGCACGGGTGGCTCGGGCGCGGCACGCCGCCTGCGCAGCACCAGCACGAGCACCGCAAGCGCCGCCGCGAGCAGCACGAAGGGCCCGATCCACAGCGCGGCGGTGCTCGCCTTGAACGGCGGCTCGTAGAGCACGAAGTCGCCGTAGCGCTCGACCATGAAGCCGAGGATCTGCTCGTCGCTGCGTCCGGCCGCGACCTGCGCGCGAAGCTCCCTGCGCAGGTCGGTGGCGAGCTCCGCGTTCGAGTCGGCGAGCGACTGGTTCTGGCACACCAGGCAGCGCAGCTTCTCGGAGAGGGCGCGGATGCGCGCCTCGTCCTGCGGCGCCGCGGCGCCGGCGGCAAGGCTCGCTGCCAGCAGCAGCGCCGCAGCCGCAAGCCTCATCGGCGCAGCGTCTTCACGAGCGGCAGGATGTTCTGCTCGACGATCTCGGGCGTGAGCGCCCCGATCCGCTTGTAGCGTATGGTGCCCTCGGCGTCGATCAGGTAGGTCTCGGGCACGCCGTAGACGCCGTAGTCGATGCCGATGCGCCCGTCGGCGTCCGCCACCGACAGCCGGTAGGGGTCGCCGAAGCGCTGCAGCCACGCGAGCGCTTCCTCGCGCTGGTCCTTGTAGTTGAGGCCGAGGATCGGCACCACGTCCTGCCTGGCAAGGGCCACCAGCACCGGGTGCTCGTCGCGGCAGGTCACGCACCACGAGGCCCAGACGTTCAGCAGCCACACCCTGCCCTTCATCTCGGCGGGCGCGAAGCGCTTCCCCGGCGGGTGCAGGACCGGCAGGTCGAAGGCCGGGGCAGCCTTGCCGACGAGCGGCGAGGGCACCTCGCGCGGGTCGAGCCGCAGCCCCGAGAACAGGAACCCGACCAGCACGAGGAAGAGGGCGAGCGGTATGATCGCCTGCTTCACGCCCGCGCTCCCTCGGGGACCGTTTCCTCGCGCCGCACCGCGATACGGTAGCGCCGGTCGCTCGCCGCGAGCAGCCCGCCGAGCGCCATGACGAGGCAGCCGCCCCAGATCCAGCCGACGAAGGGCTTGACGTGCAGCCGCAGCGTCCAGGCGCCGCCCTCGACCGGCTCGCCGAGCGACACGTAGAGGTCGCGGGTTACCCCGGAATCGATCGCCGCCTCGGTCATCGGCATTCTCTGCACGCGGTAGAGCCGCTTCTCCGGCGCAAGGCGCGCGATCACCTCGCCCTCGCGCAGCACCGTGACGCGGCCGCGCGAGGCGCTGTAGTTGGGGCCCGCGGCCTCGCCCACGCCCTCGAGCCGGAAGGCGTAGCCGCCGAGCGTCGCCGCCTCGCCCGGCGCAAGGCGCACGTCGCGCTCGGCCTCGTAGGTCTTCACCAGCGTCACGCCGGCGACGAAGATGCCGACGCCGGCGTGCGCGAGCACCATGCCGAGCAGCGACCTCGAGCGCGTGCGCTGCACGGCGAACGCCGAAGCCGCGGCGCCGACCAGCCAGAGCGAGAGCGCGAGCCCCAGCACCGTGAGCGCGCTCCAGCGCCCGAAGACGAGCGGCAGCCCGAGGGCGAGCGCCAGCGCGGCGACCGCTGCCCATCGGGCACGGCGCCCCGCCACGGCCCAATCGCCGCGGCGCCAGGCGACGAGCGGACCCAGGCCCGCGAGCGCGAGCGCCGGCGCCATGAGCGGCACGAACACCGACTCGAAGTAGGGCGGGCCGACCGAGATCTTGCCCAGGCCGAGCGCGTCCAGGAACAGCGGATACAGCGTGCCCAGCATCACGGCGGCGCAGGCCACCAGCATGAGCACGCTGTTGGCGAGCAGCATCGACTCGCGCGAGAACAGCTCGAAGCGCGCGCCGGGCGCGATGCGCGGGGCGCGCCAGGCGAACAGCGCGAGCGACCCGCCGACCACGAGCGCGAGAAAGCCGAGGATGAAGACGCCGCGCCGGGGATCGGTGGCGAAGGCGTGCACCGAGGTGAGCACGCCCGAACGCACGAGAAAAGTGCCGAGCAGCGAGAGCGAGAAGGCGAGGATCGCGAGCAGCACCGTCCAGCTCTTGAAGGCGCCGCGCTTCTCGGTGACGGCGAGCGAGTGAATGAGCGCAGTGCCCACGAGCCAGGGCATGAAGGAGGCGTTCTCGACCGGGTCCCAGAACCACCAGCCGCCCCAGCCGAGCTCGTAGTAGGCCCAGAAGCTGCCGAGCGCGATGCCGAGCGTGAGGAAGATCCAGGCCGCGGTGGTCCAGGGCCGCGACCAGCGCGCCCAGGTGGCATCCAGCCGCCCGTCGAGGAGCGCCGCGATGGCGAAGGCGAAGGCCACCGAGAACCCTACGTAGCCCATGTAGAGCATCGGCGGATGGAACACCATGCCCGGGTCCTGCAGCAGGGGATTCAGGTCGCGACCGTCGGGGGCCGGGGGGAGCAGCCGCTCGAACGGGTTCGAGGTGAACAGCATGAAGCAGAGGAAGCCGACCGCGATCAGGCCCATCACCCCGAGAATGCGCGCGACCATCGCTTCGGGGAGGCTGCGGCTGAAGACCGACACCGCGAGCATCCACGCCGAGAGCATCAGCACCCAGAGCAGCAGCGATCCCTCGTGGCTGCCCCAGGTCGCCGCGATGCGGTAGGCGAGGGGCAGGCTCGAGTTGGAGTTGCTCGCGACGTTGAGCACCGAGAAGTCGTTGGCTGCGAAGGACCAGGCGAGGCAGCCGAACGCGAACGCGACGAACACGAACTGGCCCTGCGCCGCCGGGCGCGCCACGGTGAGGAACGCGGGCACGCCGCGCGCCGCGCCGGCAAGCGACAGGGTCGCCTGTGCGAGCGCGAGCGCAGCCGCGACGATCAGCGCGAAGTGGCCGAGCTCCGGGATCACGGCAGCACCACGGTCTTGGCCGCCTTCTGCGCGTGCGCCTTGGCGAGCGCTGCCGCGGCCTCGGGCGGCATGTAGTTCTCGTCGTGCTTGGCGAGCACCTCGCTGGCGCGGAACACGCCGTCCGGACCCAGGCGACCTTGCGTCACGACGCCTTTTCCTTCCCTGAAGAGATCGGGCAGGATGCCGCTGTAGACGACCGGGATGCGCTGCGCGGTGTCGGTGACGACGAACTGCACCGTGAGGCCGTCTTTCTGCCGCTTCAGGCTGCCGGCCTCGACCAGCCCGCCGATACGGAAGGTCCGGTCGAGCGGCGCTTCCTTCGCCGCCACCTGGCTCGGGCTGAAGAAGAACACGAGGTTGGAGCGGAACGCGTTCAGCACCAGCAGCGCGGCGATGCCGAGGAGCGCCACGCCCGCCGTGACGGCGATCAGCCGGCGATGGCGCGGCTTCATGCAGCCGCCCCGCGGCGCGCGACCAGCCATACCTCCAGCGCGATGGCGAGCGCGGTCACGGCGTACGAGCCCCACACGTAGAGGCCGTAGCCGCCCATGGCGAGGAAGGCGTCGAGGCTCCCCCAGCTCATGCCGCAGCCCGTTGCGCCCGCAGCCAGGCCATCTCGCGCTCGCGGCTGCGGATGATCGCGCGCACGCGCGCGAGCGACACGGCGATGGAGTACATCCAGGCGGCGAACGCCATCAGCAGCATTCCCGCGAGCATGGCCGCCGCCATGCTGGGCGCGCGCGTCAGGCTCACCGAAGCGCCCTGGTGCAGCGTATTCCACCACTGGACGGAGAAGTAGATGATCGGGACGTTGACCACGCCGAGCAGCGCCAGGATCGCCCCCGCCCGGTCCGAGCGCACCGGGTCGGGAATCGCGGCCTTGAGCGCAATGAATCCTAGATACAGGAACAGCAGGATAAGTTCCGAGGTCAGGCGCGCGTCCCACACCCACCACGTGCCCCAGGTGGGCTTGCCCCAGAGCGCGCCGGTCCAGAGCGCGATGAAGCTGAACAGGGCGCCGGTCGGGGCGAGGGCGGAGGCCATCATGCCCGAGAGGCGCGTGTTGAGGACGAGCCCGAGGCCCGCCCAGCCTGCCATCACGACGTAGAGGAACATGGACATCCAGGCCGCGGGCACGTGGATGAAGATGATGCGGTAGGCCTCGCCCTGCTGCGCATCGGTGGGTGCGACGAAGAAAGCGACGTACAGCCCTGCCGCGCCGCTCGCCGCGGCGAGCCAGGTGAACCACGGGATCATCCTTCCCGCAAGCGGGAAGAACGCCTGCGGGGAGGCGAGACGCAGCCACCAGACGGTGGATCCTGCGCCGGCGTCGTCACCGGGTTCGCGCATTCGTGGGAGAGGGGTGGGGATTAGACCCGCAATTTTAAGTCATGGCGGAACCCCCAAATCCGGCGAGCGCCTCCGCCAGCAGGTAGCGTATGGGGAACGCCGCCGTGAGCTCCACCTGTCCCCGGTGCCAGGCCCCGCGCGGAACGCAAATGGCCGGGCTAGAGCTGGCTCGGCAGCCAGAGCGAGATCTGCGGGAACGCGATCAGCAGCGCCAGCGTGAGCACGTCCATGGCGAGGAACCAGGCGATGCCGCGGAATATCGTCTCGAGGCGGACCTCGTCGCCGACCACGCCCTTGAGCACGTACACGTTGAGGCCCACCGGCGGCGTGATGAGGCCGATCTCGAGGTACTTGATCATGATCACGCCGAACCAGATCAGGTCGTAGCCGAGCCGCTCGATGACCGGCGTCACCACCGGCAGGGTGAGCAGCATGATCCCCAGCGGGTCCATGAAGGTGCCGAGCAGGATGTAGACCAGCGAGAGCGCGAGCAGGACGCCCAGCGGCGGCAGGTCGAGCGCCGCCGCCCACTCGGTGAGCGCGCCCGCGACCCCGGTGACCGCGATGAACGCGACGAAGATCTTGGCCCCGAGCACGACCGCGAAGATCGCACCGGACTGCACCACGGTCTCGATCAGCGCGCTGCGCGAGCGCGCGCGGTCGAGCCGCCGCGCGATGAAGCCGAGCGCCCAGGCGCCCGCGGCGCCGAGCGCCGCCGCCTCGGTGGGCGTGACCAGCCCCGAGTAGATGCCGCCCATGACGACCACGAACAGCGCCACGATCGACCAGGTGCGCCGCAGCGAGCGCACGCGCTCGCCCCAGCCCGCGGCCTCCGCGCGCGGCCCGAGCGCCGGATCGAGCGTGCCGCGGACCCACACCATCGCCATGTAGATGAGCGCCGAGATCACCCCCGGAATGAATCCCGCGAGCAGCAGCTTGCCGATCGACTGCTCGGTGAAGATCCCGTAGAGCACCATCAGGATCGAGGGAGGAATGAGCGAGCCCAGCGTGCCGCTCGCCGCGACCACCCCGGTGGCCAACCCCTGGTCGTACTTGTAGCGCAGCATTTCGGGCACCGCGAGCTTGCCCATCGCGGCCGCGGTGGCGAGGCTCGAGCCGCTCACCGCGGCGAACGCCGCGCAGCCCGCGACCGAGGCCATCGCGAGGCCCCCGGGGAGGCGCGCGAGCCACACCCGGGCGGCGGCGTAGACATCCTCGGTGAAGCGCGCCTGGTACGCCACGTAGCCCATCATGAGGAACAGCGGTACCGCCACCAGCGTGAACGAGGAGATGAACGAGTAGGGCTCGATCGAGATCAGCGACCAGGCAGCCTGCAGCCCCCGCTCGAGCGCGAAGCTCCCGCCCGGTGGCCAGGCGATCGCGACCACCAGGCCCACGAAGCCCACACCCGCAAGGGCGATGGCGATCGGCACGCGCAGCGCGATGAGCGCAAGCAGCACGACGAAGCCCGCCAGCCCGAGCGTCGCCGGGTTCACGCCTGGCGCGTCGGCGCGCGTCCGCCCTGGCGCACGGCCACGGCGAGATCCATCAGCACGCGCAGCGCGAAGACGGCGAGACCCGCCGCGACCACCGCGCGGCCCGGCCATTCGGGAAGCTTCAGCAGGCCGTCGGAATAGGCGCCCACGCGCCACGCGGTGAGAAAGTCCGAGAAGCTGGCCGCGGCCAGCAGCACGACCACCGCCAGCGTCAGCGCGAGGGCGAACAGCTCGATCGCCTCGCGCGCCTGCACGGGCAGCCAGTCGGTGAACAGGGTCACCTGCACGTGGCCCTTCTGCCACTGGACGTAGCCGAGCGGCAGGAAGACGACGAACACCATCAGATTCTCGTTCATGACGAGGTCGTCCGGGATCGGAGCGTCCAGGAGGTAGCGGCCGAGCGAGGACACGGTGGCGATCGACATCATCAGCAGGGCCGCGACCGCCGCCACCGCCAGCAGCAGGCGGTCGACCAGGCCCAGCAGGCGCGCCATGGGCGTCTGCGGCGCCCGCCTCGCCGCTCAGTTACGCGTCCAGGGATAGCCTTTGGACGCGAGCTCGGCCTCGTACTTGTCGCGCGTCCGGTTGAGCGTCTCCACGATGCCGGCCGCGGCCACGCCCTTCGCCGCCATCGACTTCACCCATTCCTGCAGGAACGTCGACTTGGCGGTCCAGGTGTTGAGCTCGGACTGCGGCAGCGCATGGAAAAGGACTTTCTTGCCGCCGATGCCGGCGCTCAGCTCCTTCTTGGTCCTGCCGACGTCGTCGAGGTAAGCGCGCGCGTACCGGTCCATGAACTGCTCGCTGATCCTGGTCATGGCGGCGCGCACCTCGGCCGGCATGCCGCTCCAGGTCTTCGCGTTGATGCCCGCGCCGTAGCCGAGCACCTGTCCCATGCGCACCTCGGTGACGTGGCCGGCCACTTCGTAGTGCTTGTACGATTTCACGAACGGGATGTAGTTGATGGTGCCGTCGATCGTGCCGCGGCCGAGGGCCTCGTACAGCTCGCCGAACTGGATGTTGACCGGCACGGCACCGAGGCTCTTCAGCAGCCCGACCCAGCCGCCGGTCGCGCGGATCTTCTTGCCCGCGAGGTCCTTCTCGGAGAGGATCGGCGTCTTGCTGAGGATGTCGACCGGCCCGGTGGTGAAGATCGTCAGGATGTGCGCATTCTGCTTCTCAACCTCTTTCTGCAACTCGGGCACGGTGCGGTGCATCTCGTACCAGGTATGCATGCCGACCCATGGATCGCGCCCGCCGAAAGGCGCGTTGGCGAGATTCCAGATCGGCAGCTCGGCGGGCGTGTAGATGCCGAGGATGGTCCCGGTCTCGGCGAGGCCCGAGCCCACGGCCTTGAGCGTGTCCTTGCCCTTGACGAGCGCCTGCGCCCAGAAGAACTGCACCTTGACCTTGCCGCCGGTCTGCTTCTCGATCTCGCCCGCCCACCATTTGAGCGATTCGGCGCGCGGGCCGCGGTCGGGGCCGATGTCGGAGTAGCGCAGCGTCCACGACTGCGCGCCCGCAGGCGGCGCGCCCAGCACCGCGGCCGCGAGGCCCAGCGCGGGGACGACGAGAAGCGGCTTCGGAAACCGGCGCTTGCGATGCGTCATGGCGGTCCTCCTCCGTGAACGTGCCTCCTATCGCATATCCTACTCCCAAGTACGCCGCCGACGCGGAAGGCGCGGTCGAGCGGCGCCTCCTTCGCCGCGACCTGGCTCGGGCTGAGGGTGACCCGCGATTCCAAGTCGAGGCGGCCCTCCTCGGGCACGCGCGTACGCGACATCCTTGAAGGGCTGCCGGAAGGTCGGCGCGTCGCCTACGGTAGAATCATGGTGTGATTAAGCGCATCAAATTGAGCGTCGGGCTGTGGGCGCTCCTGCTCGCGGTCCTGGGCGGCATAGTTGGCGTCACGTTCTTGCGAGAGAGGTTCAATCCCGATTTCAAGTCGCGGGGCATCGAAGTGGGCGAGCGGATCCCGGAGCTCATGGTGACGACGCAACACGGAGCGCAGCAGTCGCTTGCGCGGCTCTGGCAGAAGCGCCCGGTGCTGCTGGTGACTGGATCGCTCACCTGTCCCGTGTCGCGCAGGGAGATCCCCAGCGTCGAGGGTATCCGCAAGAAGTTCGGAGATCGCGTCTTCGTCGCGGTGCTCTACACGCAGGAGGCGCATCCGAGCGCCGGCCCGTTTCCCTATGAGGACCATGGGCAACCGAAGCAGAACCGGATCGAGGGCCTTGCGCGGGCGCAACCGCGTACGCTTGAAGAGCGGGGCAAGCTGGCCGACGAATTCAAGGATCGTTTGAGACTGTCGGTTCCCGTCGTGCTTGACGACATGAGAAACCAGGCCTGGGAAACCTTCGGCGGCGGCCCGAACATGGCACTCCTCGTCGACAGGGACGGGGTCGTCCACGCCAAGCAGGGGTGGTTCGACGACGACGAGATGCAGGAAGAGATCGAGCGCTTTCTGGGCCTGTGAAAGCGGGCCCCGGCGGACGTGGCGAGCCGATCCCGGTAACCCGCTGATGGGCCGCGACATGTCCGGCGAGGAACTGCGCTCGGCTGCGCTTGCTGCCCAAGCACGCGCTGCAAGATCGTAGCGCGATGCTGTTCCGCGTGCTCTCCGAGCTCGGTCCGCTCCTGTTGCGTAGAGGCGCGCCCGGCCCGGGGCGTTATCGTGATCTGCGGGTGCTCTACAGCACGGTCATGGCGCCCCCCTACGCCAATCCCTATCCCCTCTCGGATAGACAGGTGCTCTGCGGTCCCCGCTGGCCCGATGAGAACCGGTCCGGACGCGTCGTCTCGAGACAGACTCCTCTCGGCACCTACGATGTTGGAGGGATCGTAGAGCGGCTGCCGCGCGCGCAGCGACCGGAGGTGTTCTTCGCCTACGTGGACGCGACGGGGGCCTGCCTGCCGCTCAATACGCGCTCGCTTCGTTGTCCGCGCGTGGCGTTGATTGCGGACGTTCACCACCGCGAGTCGCCGATCGCCCGGCTGCTGGAGTATCTGGCCCGGGAGCGCTTCGACTACCACTTCATCGTCGCCGCGCGGCAGCATGCGCGCTGGTTCCAGGCCGCCCGTCTGCCCAATCTGTACGCCTGCGGCGCGGCCATGCTGGTGCGTCCCTACCAGGGCGCCATCAGGACGGCGGCCGAGCGCGAGCCGGTCATCGCCTTCGCCGGGCAGGCGGGCAGGTTCCATCCGCGGCGCGCGCGGCTGCTCCAGGCGATGCGCGCGGCGCAGCTCCCGGTCAAGGCGGGGGAGATGCAGCAGGCCGAGGCCCTTGAGCTGTTCGCCGGCGCCAGGCTCAGCTTCAACTGCAGCCTCAACGGCGACCTCAACATGCGCGTCTTCGAAGCCCTCAGCGCCGGTGCCTGCCTGTTGACCGACCGTCTCTGCCCCGAGGCCGGCACGGATTCCCTTTTCACCGACGGGCGCGACCTGGTGTGCTTTGACGCTGCCGAAGACCTCGTCGAGAAGGCACGGCACTACCTCGCCCGTCCGGACGAAGCCGCCGCCATCGCGGCGTCCGGGAGGCAGGCCTGGGAGGCTCGCATGCGGCCCGAGCGCAAGGTCGCGGAAATCATGGATCTCGTCATCGGTGGGCGCGCGGCGCCCGCCCTGGGCCTGGACCTCCAGCGCTCCGCGCCGCCGCTCGACGACCGGTTCGGCCCGCGCCTGGCCTGCTACCAGGTGCTGCAGGAGCTGAACCGGCAGATGGAGCAGGTCCGGGTCGGCTTTACGCCGGGCGTATTCGATTTCGAGACCGACGCCCGCGACCTGCTGCGCCTTCGCGCGGCGCGACTGGGCGCGGACCACGCGGCGGACCGGCGCTGGGACGTCGTCGTCACGACCTGGCAGGACATTGGCGCGCTGGAGGGCAGCGGCAGGCCGATCGCCGCCGAGCGCTGGCTGGTCGTCGGCAATGCCCAGGAGGAGGGGCCGGGCGCAGTGGCGCGGATGGACCGCCGGGGATGCAGGCTCGTCTCCGCCCTGCCCGGAGTCGACCTCTTCGAGAGCGCCGCGCCGGGATAGGCGCGGCGGGCTGTCAATCGAGCGCGACGCGCAGGGCCGCGCAGGCAGCCCAAGGACCGGCCACCAGCGACACCGCGAGGAACGCGCCGAGCAGCGAAAGGTGCGCCGCGGGGTCGAGGCCGCCCTCGAGCGCGCCCACCGCGCCCGCGCCGAACACCAGCGCCGGCACGAACAGCGGCAGCACGAGCAGCGCGAGCAGCACCGCGGCGCCCCGCGCCCCGAGCGTGAGCGCGGCGCCCGCGGCGCCGATCAGGCTGAGCACCGGCGTGCCGACGAAGAGCGAGACGAGCAGCACGCCGAGCGCGTCTGCCGGCAGCCCGTACTGCAACCCGATGAGCGGCGCCACGAGCGCCAGCGGCAGGCCGGTCGCGAGCCAGTGCGCGCCGATCTTGCCGAGCACGATCGCCGGCAGCGCGCGCGGCGCAACCAGCATCTGCTCGAGCGTGCCGTCGGCCAGGTCGGCGGCAAACATGCGCGGCAGCGAGAGCATCGCCGCGAGCAGCGCCGCCACCCAGATCACCCCCGGGGCGATCGCGCGAAGCTGCCCGGGCTCAGGGCCTGCGCCGAGGGGGAAAAGGCTCGCGACGATGACGAAGAACACGAGCACGTTCGCCGCGTCGCCCTTGCGGCGCAGCGCGATCCGCAGGTCGCGCCGCAGCACCAGGAGCAGCGTCTGCGCCATCGCTCTCTATAAGGCGAGCTCGACGCTGCGCGGCGCCGCGAGCGGGGCGTCCTGGTGCGAGGTGAGCACCAGCATGCCGCCCGCGGCGAGGTGCGCGGCCGCGAGGTCGCAGACGCGCTCGATGCCTTCGGCATCGAGCGCAGCGAAAGGCTCATCCAGAATCCAGAGCGGCACCGCGCCGGCAGCCGCGAGGCGCGCGAGCGCGGTGCGGCGCCGCTGGCCCTGCGAGAGAAACCGGGCCGGCAGCCCGGCGAGGCGCTCCAGGCCGAGCCGCCCGAGCGCCCGCCGCGTCGCCTCCGGCGCGAGCCCGGAGAGCCGGAGTGAAAACTCGAGGTTCTCCAGCGCCGTGAGCTCGTCCTTGACGGCCGCGGCATGCCCCATGAAGAGCATCTCGCGGCCATAGTCCTCGGCGAGCGTCGCGAGCGGCGACCCGCGCCAGCGCACCGCCCCGGCGGCGGGGCGGGTGAGTCCCGCGAGGATGCGCAAGAGGCTCGTCTTGCCGGTGCCGTTGGCGCCCCGCACCCGCAGCAGCTCGCCGCGCCCGAGCGAAAAACCGAGGCCCGAGAACAGCGCCAGCCCGCCGCGCTCGCAGGCGAGCGCCTCCGCTTCCAGCATGCGCACGATTCTACGTGCGAACCTCTCGTGTCGCCGGGACGCGGCTTGCGGTATGGTGCGCAGCGTGCCGAACCGCTGGCTCGTGCCGTTCCTCAACCTCGGGCACCTGCTCGACCACCTCGCGATGCTCGTCTTCCCGACCGCGGTGGTGGCGCTGGCACGCGAGTGGCACCGGCCGTACTCGGAATTGCTGCCGCTCGCGCTCGGCGGCTTCATCGCCTTCGGCGCCTGCGCCATTCCCGCGGGCTGGCTCGCCGACCGCTGGAGCCGCTACCGCGTCATGGCGGTGTTCTTCTTCGGCATCGGCGCGGCGCTCTTCCTGACCGGTTTCTCGCAATCGCCCTGGCAGCTCGCGCTCGGCCTCACCGTGGTCGGGGCGTTCGCGGCGATCTACCACCCGGTCGGCATCGCCATGCTCGTCGCCTCGCCCGAGAAGATGGGGTGGCTGCTCGGCTGGAACGGGCTCTGGGGCAACCTCGGGCTCGCGTTCGCCGCGCTCGTCACCGGCGCGCTGGTGGACCTCGCCGGCTGGCGCGCCGCGTTCTTCGTCCCGGGGCTCGCCTGCGTCGCCGCCGGCGCGGGGTTTGTCACGCTCGTCGCCGACCCCGGGGGCGTGAAGCGCGGCGCAAGATCCATCGGCCTGCACGTGGACGCGCGCATGATGGCGCGCATCTTCGCCATCCTGCTGGTGGCGACCGCGTGCGGCGGCATCATCTTCAATTCCACCACGGTGGCGATGCCCAAGGTGTTCGACGAGCGGCTGCAGGCGCTGACGCAGACCAACTTCGGCATCGGCGCGCTGGTGGCGGCGGTCTACACGCTCGCCGCGTTCGCGCAGGTGCTGATGGGCGCGCTCATCGACCGCAGCGAGCTCAAGCGCCTGATGATCGGCGTCGCCCTCGCCCAGATCCCGCTGCTATGGCTCGCCGCCAACCTCGAGGGCTGGGCGATGCTCGGCGCCGCGGTGCTGATGATGCTCGCGGTGTTCGGCCAGATCCCGCTGAACGACGCCATCGTCGGCCGCTACTGCGCCGACGAGTACCGCGCGCGCGTGCTCTCGGTGCGCTACGTGGTGTCGCTCGGC
>CAZOWR010000078.1:0-12454 GCA_964583645.1 uncultured Enterobacteriaceae bacterium | reverse complement strand
GACGCGGTCCCCGCCACGGCGCCGCTTCATCGCAACCGCCGCGGCAGCGCTCGCGCTGCCCGGCGCGCTGCTCGCACGATCGCCCGATCGCCCGCGGCGCGTGCTGGTCCTCCTGCAGGGCAAGCCCGACCCTGTCGAGACCATACGAAAGGCGATCGGCGAAGTGCTGCGCGCGCGCGGGTGGGTCGAAGGCCGTAATCTGCTTCTCGAGGCGCGCTACGCGCGCCCGGACGGCCAGGACCTGCCGAAGCTCGCGGCGGAAAGCGTGCGCGCGTCCCCGGACGTGATCATGGTCACCGGGTCCCCGTTGGCAGCGGCGCTCAAGAAAACCGGCACGGCCATCCCTTGCGTACTCGTCGCGGTCTGGGACCCTATTGCCCTCGGGCTGGCAAGGAGCCTCGCGCGGCCGGGCGGCACGTACACCGGCGTCTCGAACGCGGTGCCCGAAGGGTTCTTCGGCAAGCAGGTCGAGCTGCTGCGCGAGGCCGCGCCCGGCCTGAAGCGGGTCGCGCTGCTCGCCAATCCCCAGCATCCCCAACATGCGCGCGACCGCGAGAAGAACCTTAAGGCAGTCAGTAACCAGGGACTCGAAGCGTTCGAGGTGCATTACGCCACGCGCGAGGAGCTGGAACCGGCATTGCGCGAGGCCGCGCGGCGCGGGGCCGCCGGACTGCTCGTGCTGGGGGATGCGCTGACCGCAGCGGCCCGCACGCTGATCGCCGAGCTCGCGCTGCGCCACCGCCTGGCGACGATGTTCCTCTTCGATGCGAACGTCACCGCGGGCGGCCTCATGTCCTACGGCTCCGACATGGTCGACCTGCAGCGCCGCGGCGCCGACTACGTCGACCGGATACTGAAAGGCGCGAAGCCGGCCGAGCTGCCGATCGAGCAGCCGACCAAGTTCAAGCTGGTGATCAACCTGAAGACGGCGAAAGCGCTCGGCCTGGCGATCCCGCAGTCGCTGCTGCTGCGCGCCGACCGGGTGATCGAATGAGGCGGCGCGAGCTGCTGGTCGCTTCGGTTTCGGCTGCCGCGCTGCCGTTCGCCAGCCTGGCACAGCAGCCGCCCAAGCTCGCGCGCATCGGCGTGCTCGCCGGACCGGGAGACCTCGTGTTCCGCGACACGTTCGCGGGCGCACTGCGCGATCTCGGCTGGGTCGAAGGCAGGAACCTCGTGATCGACTGGCGCCCGACGCCCAGGCAGGAGGAAGTCCCGGCGCTCGCCGCGGACATGGTGCGCGAGAAGCCGCACGTGGTCGTCACCGGCGGGCCGCGCATCACGCTGGCGGTCGCGAAGGCGACGAGCGAGATTCCGATCGTGTTCATCGCGGTCGGCGATCCGGTCAAGCTCGGCATCGTCCGGAGCCTCACCCATCCCGGCGGCAACGTGACCGGGTTCCAGACGGTCCCCAATCCGGGCTTCGTGGGCAAGCTGCTGCAGATGTTGAAGGAGGCGGCGCCGCGGACGTCGCGCGTAGGAATCCTCGCCGTCCCGGCGAACGCCATGCATCGCAACTTCGTCGAGCGGGGGAAGGAGTTCGCGAAGAGCCTCGGCCTGGGCGTCGTCGTGCTCGACGTTCGGGACGAGAAGGACATCGAGCCGGCGTTCGAGCTTGCCAAGCGCGAGGGCGTGGATGCGCTGCTCACGCCGGGCGACATCCTCTTCTCCTCCCACCGCGAGAAGATCGCCGCGCTCGCGCTCAGGCAGCGCCTGCCCTCGATGTTCATGTTCTCCTACTACGCCGAGGCCGGCGGCATGCTCGCCTATGCCGTGAGCGTATCCAGCTTCTACCGGAACGCGGCCCGCCAGGCCGACAGGATCCTGCGCGGCGCGCGGCCGCGGGAGATGCCGGTCGAGATGGCGGAGAAGTACGACTTCGTCATCAACCTGCGGACCGCGAGGCAGCTGGGGCTGAAGATCCCCGACTCGCTGCGCATCCAGGCGACCGAGGTGATCGAATGAAGCGCCGCCGCATGGTGCTCGCGCTCGCCGCGATGGCGGGCAGTGTCGCGCTGCCCTCGAGGGCGCAGAAGGCGGGACGGAACTACCGCGTCGGGGCGCTCTTGGGCGGCGGCGGTCTGTCGATCGAACCCTTCCGCCGCGTGCTGTCGGAGCGCCTCGCGACGCATGGGTTCGTGGAGGGGCGCAATCTGCGCATCGAGGCGCGCGGCGCCGCGGGCCTGTTCCATGAGGACCGGAACACCGTGCGCGAGCTGCTGGCCGCCAAACCCGACGCCCTCTTTGCGGCGACCGGCCATAGCGCCCAGGCGGCGCAGGCGGCCACCAAAGAGGTGCCGATCGTGTTCACCTGGGTGGACGACCCGATCGCCCTCGGCCTGGTGAAGGCCTATGCCCGACCGGGCGGCAATGCCACGGGAGCGACCAGCCGCGTTGGCGAGTTGCTCGTCAAGCGCCTGGAGCTTGCGCGCGAGCTGGTCCCTGGCGCAAAGCGCATCGCGGTTCTCGGCGTGGTCGAGGGAGCCGACTACGCGGCGATGGCAGCGCGGCTGCGCAAGGCCGCTGCGAGCCTGGGGCTCGAGTTGATCGAGACGCCCTCCGGAGGGGATTGGGCTGGGGCGCTCGGCCGTGCGGCGAAGAATGGCGCCGAGGCGGTGCTTCTGCTCGCGATCGTCGCGCTGCAACCGGTGAGCGGCGAGCGAATCATCCGGCACGCGAACCAGATTCGCGTGCCCGTGGTGTACGCCGACGCGGCGGCCGCCGAGTCCGGCGGGCTCCTCTCCTACGGGACCGACCTGGCGGAGGACATGCGCCGGGGCGCGGACATGCTTGCCCGGGTGCTGCGCGGCGACAGCCCCGCGACGCTCGCGGTCGACCAGGCGGCACGCTTCGAGCTGGTGGTCAACCTCAAGACCGCGCGGGAAATGGGCTTGACGGTCCCGCAGCAGATCCTGCTGCGCGCCGACCGGGTGATCGAATGAAACGCCGGCGCGTCCCGGGGGAAACCTCACCGGCACGGTGCTCATCGGCCCGGAGACCGCGGGGAAGATATTCCAGGTGCTGCGCGATGCCGTGCCTCGCGCCAGACGCGTGTTTTTCCTGGTGGACCCCGGCTACCCGGGGAACCGGCGCCATGCGGACATAGGAAAGATCTACTTTCTATTGTCATGATAATATAAAGTTCATGTTTCGCCGTGCGCTGGCGCTGCCGAGACGGCCGCGCGACTCCTTCTTCCTGTGGGGCCCCCGGCAGACCGGCAAGAGCACGCTGCTGCGGGCGAGCTACCCGGACGCGATCTGGGTCGACCTGCTCAAGACCGACGAGCTGCTGCGCTACCTGCAGCGCCCGGCGTTGCTGCGCGAGGAGCTGGAGGCCGACGCGACGCGCCGCATCGTCGTGCTGGACGAGATCCAGAAAGTGCCCGGCCTGCTCGACGAGGTGCACTGGCTGATCGAGAACCGGGGGCGGGTGTTCGCGCTGTGCGGCTCGAGCGCGCGCAAGGTGCGGCGCGCGCAGGCGAACCTGCTTGGCGGCCGGGCGCTGCGCCGGGACCTGCTCGGCCTCGTCTCGGCCGAGATCGGGCGCGAGTTCGACCTGGTGCGGGCGCTCAACCACGGCTTGCTGCCGCGGCACTACCTCGCCGCGGACGCGGGCGAGCGCATCCGGGCCTACGTGGGCGACTACCTGCGCGAGGAAATCGCGCAGGAGGCGCTGGTGCGCAACCTGCCCGCCTTCTCGGGCTTCCTTGCGGCGGCCGCGCTCTCCGAAGGGGGCATCGTGAACTTCGCCAACGTCGCGCGCGAGTGCGGCGTCTCCGCGCCCACCGTTCGCGAGTACTTCCAGATCCTCGTCGATACGCTGCTCGGGCGATTCCTCCCGGCCTGGACGCGCCGGCCGAAGCGGCGCACGATCCAGGCCCCGAAGTTCTACTTCGCCGACGTGGGCGTCGTGAACGCGCTCGCGCGGCGCGGGCGCCTCGAGCCCGGCTCGGAGCTCTTCGGCCGCGCCTTCGAGAACTGGGTCCACCACGAGCTCCAGGCCTACGCGCACTACCGCCACCCCGGCCGCGAGCTCGCCTACTGGCGCCTGGCGGGCGGCATCGAGGTGGACTTCATCGCCGGCGACATGGAGCTCGCGTTCGAGGCCAAGGCCACCGCGCGCATCACCACCGATCATCTCAAGGGGTTGCGCGCGATCGCCGCGGACCACCCGCGCCTGCGGCGGCGCATCCTCGCCTGTCTCGAGCCGCGCGCCCGGCGAACCGCGGATGGCATCGAGATTCTTCCCTGGCGCCGGTTCGCCGAGGACCTCTGGTCCGGTGCGCTGGACTGAGTCCGCGCCGCCGCGGAATAGAATAGCCCCATGGACGCCGACCGCCGTGCAGCGCTTCGCGCCCTCGGCGGCCTGGACGCCCTGCTCGCCGCCACGCGGCAGCTTGACTCATCGAATTGAGTCATTGAGCATACGACCATGAGTAGGCGGTTGCAGGTGCTGCTGGACGAATCAGAGATGCACGAACTGCGGCGCCTGGCGCGCCGCTCCGACACCACGGTATCGGAACGGGTGCGCAAGGCGCTGCGCGCGGCCCGCCGCAGCGAGCCGACGGGCGACGCGGACCGCAAGCTCGTAGCCGTGCGCGCCGCCTCGCAGCACGCCTTTCCCACGGCGGACATCGAGCAGATGCTCGCCGAGATCGGGCGCGGCCACGGCGCTCCGCCGAAGGCGTGATCTTCGTCGGCCCGGGACTGCGGCGGCTGCACCGCCCGGGCTAGAATGGCCGCATGGACCCCCGCCGGCGCTCGGCGCTGCGCGCGTTCGGCGGCCTTGCCGCCCTGCTCGCGATGAAGCCCTCCCGCGCGCAGTCGCCCGCCCCGCTCGCCCGCCCGATCCCGGCCACGGGCGAGGCGCTCCCTGTCATCGGCCTGGGCACCTGGCAGGTGTTCGACGCCGGCAGCGACGCTGCGGCGCGCGCGCCGCTCAAGGAAGTGCTGCGCCTGCTCTTCGCCGGCGGCGGCCGCATGGTGGATTCTTCGCCGATGTACGGCTCGAGCGAGTCGGTGGTCGGCGACCTGTGCAGCGAGCTCGAGGTCTGCGAGCCGCTCTTCGTCGCCACCAAGGTCTATACCGGCGGCCGCGAGGAGGGCATGCGTCAGATGGAGAGCTCCTTCAAGCGCCTGCGGGTGCAGAAGATGGACCTGATGCAGGTGCACAACCTGGTGGACGTCGCCACGCACACGAGGACGCTCGCCGACTGGAAGGCGAAGGGGCGCGTGCGCTACGTCGGCATCACGCACTACGCCTCGTCGGCCTACGCCGAGGTCGAGAGGCTGCTCCGGACGGGGGCGTACGACTTCCTGCAGATCAACTACTCGCTCGCCGAGCGCGAGTCGGAGAAGCGGCTGCTGCCGCTCGCGCGCGAGAGGAAAGTGGCGGTGATCGCCAACCGCCCCTTCGCCGAAGGCGCGATGTTCCGCCGCGTGCGCGGCAGGCCTCTCCCCGGCTGGGCCCCGGAGATCGGCGCGGCCAGCTGGGCCCAGTTCTTCCTCAAATGGATCGTCTCGCACCCGGCGGTGACCTGCGCCATTCCCGGCACCGGGCGCCCGGAGCACGTGAAGGACAACCTCGGCGCCGGGCGCGGCACGCTTCCCGACGCGGCGATGCGCCGGCGCATGGCGGCGCACTTCGATTCGCTGTGAGCGCCTTCGTCCTCGCTCTCGCGCTCCTCGCGGCGCCGGCGGCGGCGCAGCAGCCGAAGTCGGTCACGGGCGTGGAGGTCGAGCGCAGCCGCCTGCTGCTGCTGCCCGCCTCGACGGTCGAGCGCGCGGCCGCGGGGCAGTACGCGCAGCTCATGAGGCAGGCGCAGCAGAAGGGCGCGCTCAACCGCGACCAGCAGCAGGTCGAGCGCCTGCGCGGCATCGCGCGCGAGCTGATCCCGCACTCGGAGCGCTTCAACCAGGATGCCGCGCGCTGGCGCTGGGAGGTGAACCTGATCGGCTCGAAGGCGGTGAACGCCTTCTGCATGCCGGGCGGCAAGATCGCGTTCTTCAGCGGCATTCTCGACTCGCTCAAGCTCAGCGACGACGAGGTGGCGGCGGTGATGGGCCACGAGATCGCGCACGCGCTGCTCGAGCACGGGCGCGCGAGGATGTCCGAGCAGCTGCTGCAGAGCGTCGGCATCACGGTGGTGGCGGCCTTCTTCAACCTCGGCCAGATCGGCACCGAGGTGCTCGCGCAGGCGGCGAACCTCGCGCTCTCGCTGCCCTACGCGCGCAAGCAGGAGTCGGACTCCGACCTCGTGGGGATGGAGCTCGCGGCGCGCGCCGGGCACGACCCGCGCGCGGCGATCGAGGTCTGGCGCAAGATGCAGGCCTATGCCCGGGCCGCGGCCAAAGGGCAGCCGCCGCAGTTCCTCTCCACCCACCCCTCGCACGAGAACCGCATCAAGGAGATCGAGGCGGCGCTGCCCCGGGTGCTGCCGCTCTACGAGGCGGCGCGCAAGAGGCCCGCGCGGTGAGCTCGCTCGGCGCGCGCTTCTACGCCGACCTGCCGGTGCTCACCGAGTTCGACGGCGTGGCGCAGCCGGAGAACTTCGTGCCGCTGCCCGAGGACTGGCACGTCGCCACCTGCGACGTGCGCGACTCCACGCAGGCGGTGGAAGCGGGCAACTACAAGCACGTCAACACCGTCGGGGCGGCGGCGGTCACCGCGATGCTGAACGCCGCCGGCGAGATCGAGATCCCGTTCGTCTTCGAGGGCGACGGCAGCGCCTTCTGCGTGCCGCCGGAGCTGCTCGAGGCGAGCCGCGCCGCGCTGGTGAAGACGCAGCAGATGGCGCGCGGCTCCTTCGGACTCGACCTGCGCGTGGCGACGCTGCCGGTGGCGCGCGTGCGCGAGGCGGACCTCGACATCCTGGTCGCCCGCTACCGCGTCTCCGAGAACTACGTACAGGCCGTGTTCGCGGGCGGCGGCATGGCGTTTGCCGACCGCTTCATGAAGGACCCGGCGACTGCGGCCCAATGCGCGGTGGACCCGGCGACGACGCCCGCACGCGGCAGCCACGAGGGGCTGGAATGCCGCTGGCAGGACATCCCGAGCCGCTACGGCGAGACCGTGAGCCTGATGGTGCGCGCCGCGAACCCCGACCCGTGGGAGGCCGCCGCGGTCTACCGCCAGGTCATCGAGAAGGTGCACGAGGCCTACGGCAGCGACGACGCCAGCCACCCCGTGAGCGTGCCCACGCTCACGCCGGCGCTGGACGCGAGGCAGCTCGGCAGCGAGGTCGGCGTGCGCGCGGCCGACCGCGGCGCGTTCGGCAAGTGGCTCTACCTGTGGCGCGCGCGCTGGTTCGTCGTGCTCGGCTGGTTCCTCATGCGATTCGGCCTGCGCACCACGGAGACCGACTGGAGCCGCTACAAGCCGACGCTGGTGCGCAACTCGGACGTGCGCAAGTTCAACGACATCTACCGCCAGATCCTCGCCGGCACCGCGGCCCAGCGCGAGGCGCTCGAGCGCTGGCTCGAGGAGCGCTACGCGGCGCGCGAGCTCGCCTACGGGCTGCACGTCAGCGACCGCGCGCACATGACCTGCCTCGTGTTCAACTACCACAGCAAGCACCTGCACTTCATCGACGGCGCCGACGGCGGCTTGTTCCTCGCCTCCAAGGGGTTCAAGGAGCGCGCGGCGAAGCTCGCGGAAAGCAGGGTCTGACCCCCGTTCTTCACGAAAATCAGGGTGCGCGCAGGGCGCGCCACAGCGTCTCGGGCGTGACCGGCATGTCGAGGTCGCGCACGCCCCGCTGCCGCACCGCGTCCATCACCGCGTTCATCAGCGCCGGCAGCGAGCCGCTGCACCCCGACTCGCCCACGCCCTTGGCGCCCAGGGGATTGGTCGCGGTGGGCACCGGGTGGTCCTCGACCAGGAACGCGTGCGGCGCCTCGTCCGCGCGCGGCATGGCGTAGTCCATGAAGCTCGCGCTGAGCAGCTGCCCCGCCGCGTCGTGCACCGCGCGCTCGCACAGCACCTGCCCCGCGCCCTGCACGACCCCGCCGTGCACCTGCCCCTCGACGAGCTGCGGCGAGACCACGGTGCCGACGTCGTCCACCGCCGTGTAGCGCGCGATGCGCGCTTCGCCGGTCTCCGGCTCGATCTCGACCTCCGCGACGTGGCAGCCGTTCGGGAAGGTGACGCCGAACTTGCCGCCCGCCACCGCATCGAGCGGATGCGGCGAGCCTCGAGCGAGCCGGCGGCTGAGCGCCTCCAGGGTTACCTGCATACCGTTGGCGCCGAACGTGCCTTTCTCGAAGCTGACCTCGTCCTCGCGCGCGCCGAGCGCCTCGGCGGCGTGCGCCAGCGCCTTCGCGACGACGGCCTGGGCGAGCAGCCTGAAGCTCGAGCCCGCGCCGAGCAGCGTCCGCGAGCCGCCGGTGCCGTTGCCCTCGAGCGCGACCTCCGGATCGCTCGCCCGGTAGCGCACGCGCGATGCCGGCAGCCCCGTGGCGGCGCAGAAGATCTGCGTGAGCGAGGTCTCGTGCCCCTGCCCCGAGGACTGGGCGTTGCAGTACAGCGTCACGTTGCCCTCGCGGTCGAAGCGCGCCGCGGTCTGGT
Source organism: uncultured Enterobacteriaceae bacterium (assembly GCA_964583645.1). GTDB lineage: Bacteria > Pseudomonadota > Gammaproteobacteria > Burkholderiales > SG8-39 > RBG-16-66-20. The sequence continues at coordinate 3,891 of CAZOWR010000078.1, read as the reverse complement.
CCTGCGGCGCGGCACCGCCGCCGCTCGCCTCGAGATAGGTCGCGAGCCCGATGCCGCGCAGGCGTCCGGCGCGCTCGCTCGCCGCCTTGCGCTCACGGAACCCCGCGTAGTCGGCGGCGCGCAGCGCGTGCTCCAGGACGCCCGCGAAGTCGCCGCAGTCGTAGGTGGTGCCGTTGGCGGTGCGGTACGGCATCGCCTCGCGCGGGACGAAGTTGCGGCGCCTGAACTCGACCGGGTCGAGGCCGTGCTCGGCGCAGGCGTGGTCGATGAGCCGCTCGATCGCGTAGGCGATATCGGGGCGCCCCGCGCCGCGGTACGCGGTGACGGGCGTGGTGTGGGTATAGACGAGGCGCGAGCGCATCGCGAGCGCGGGCACCCGGTAGACCCCGCCCATGGTCACCGCGAGGTTGTGGGTGCCCACGAACGCGCCCCAGCGCGAGGCGTAGGCGCCGAGGTCGGCGACATCGTCCCAGCGCAGCGCGAGGATGCGGCCCTCGGCATCGAGCGCGATCTCGCCCGTGAGCGTGAGCGCACGCCCGTGCAGGTCGGAGAGGAACGAATCGCTGCGGGTCCCGGCCCACTTCACCGGCCTGCCGAGCCGGCGTGCGGCGTACATCGCCATGAAGAGCTCCGGGTACGGCGAGCTGCGCGTGCCGAAGCTCCCGCCCACGTCCTCGGCGACCACGTGCAGGCGCTCGGCCGGCTCGCCGCATACCGGCGGGATCTGCGCGCGCAGGTTGCCGATCCCCTGCGAGGGCGTGTAGAGCAGGTAGCGCCCGCGCGCGGCGTCCCAGGCGGCGGCGCAGGCGCGCGGCTCGATGGGGTTGCTGACGAGCCGCTGGCTGCGAAGCGTCAGGCGGCTGGTGCGCGCGGCGCGCGCGAAGGCGGCCGCGACCGCCCGGGGGTCGCCCGCCTCGTACTCGAAGGCGAGGTTGCCGGGAACCTCCTCGTGCACCCGCGGCGCACCCGCGGCGAGCGCGCGGTCCACCCCCACCGCGGCGGGTCGCTCGCGGTATTCGACCGCGATCGCCTCGGCGGCGTCCTGCGCGAGCGGCGCGGACTCGGCGACCGCGAACGCGACCGGCTCGCCCACGAAGCGCACCCGCTCCAGGGCGAGCACCGGGTAGCGGGGCTTGCGCATCTCCTGCCCGCCTGCGCCCTTGAAGGCGACCCCACCGGGCAGGGTGCCGAACCCGGCCCGCGCGAGGTCCTCTCCGGTCACGACCGCCCGCACGCCGGCGAGCGCCAGCGCGCCCGAGGCATCGAGCGAGACGAGGTCCGCGTGCGCGTGCGGCGAGCGCAGCACCGCGGCGTGCAGCTCGCCCGGGAAAGACCAGTCGGCGGTGAATCGGCCCCGCCCGGTCAGGAGCCTGTCGTCCTCCCTGCGCATCTTGGTCCTAGAATGCGGTGCAGGGAGGAGCGTAAATCATGCGGCACATCGCGGCACTGCTTGTTTTGACTCTGCTCTCGGCAGCGGCGCAGGCGCAGGCGTTTCCGACGCGCCCGATCCGGCTGGTGCTCGGCTTTCCGCCGGGCGGCGGCGTCGACATCAACGCGCGGCTGATGCAGCCCAGGCTCTCCGAGTACCTCGGCCAGCCGGTGCTCATCGACAACCGCCCGGGGGCGAGCACCAACATCGCCAACGAGCATGTCGCGAAGTCCGCGCCCGACGGCCATACCCTGCTCGTGAACACGGCCGCGCTCGCGATCAACGCCTCGCTCTTTCGCAGCCTCCCCTTCGACGCGCTGCGCGACTTCGCCCCGGTGTCGCTGTTTTCCGAGAGTCCCAACGTGCTGGTGGTGAGCGCGAAGACGCCGCACGCGAGCGTAAAGAGCCTGGTCGAGGCGGCGCGCGCCTCGCCCGGCAAGCTCAACTATTCCTCGGCGGGCGTGGGCACCACCCAGCACCTCGCGGCGGAGCTCTTCAAGCTGCGCACCCGGAGCTTCATCGTGCACATCCCCTACCGCGGCTCCTCGCCTTCGCTCGCGGCGCTGATCGCGGGCGAAGTGGACTTCTCGTTCGCCAACATCCCGGCGATCCACGGCCATGTGAAATCGGGGCGCCTGCGCCCGCTCGCGCTGGCCGCGCCGGCGCGCGACCCCCAGCTCCCGGAAGTGCCGACCATGAAGGAAGCCGGCGTCGAGGGCGTGGAAGTGAGCGTCTGGTACGGCGTCTTCGCGCCGGCCGCGACCCCGAAGGAGATCGTGCAGAAGCTCGCGGACGCCGTGGTGCGCGCCGCGCGCGACCCGGACGTGCGCAAACGCCTGCTCGATCAGGGCGCCAATCCGGTCGGCAGCACGCCGGAGGAGTTCTCCCGCTTCATGCGCGCCGAGGTCGCGCGCTGGGCCGAGGTGATCAAGGTGTCGGGCGCGAGCGCGGACTGAAAGGGGAGCGGGATGAAGATCGGCTTCTACGGGCTGGGCCTGATGGGCGGGCCGATGGCGGCGAACCTGCTCAAGGCGGGGCACTCGCTCAAGGTGAACGATCTCAGGAGGCAGGCGGCAGAGAGCCTCCTCGCCGCGGGCGCGGCGTGGGCCGACGACCCGGCGGGCGATGCGGAAGTCGTCTTCACCTCGCTTCCCGGGCCGCCCGAGGTCGAGGCCGTCTCTGCGACGATCCTCGGCAGCGCGAAGCACGGCTCGGCCTGGTTCGACCTGTCGACCAATTCGCCCGACGTGGTGCGCCGGATTCACGCCCGGTGCGCCGCGAAGGGAATCCAGATGCTGGATGCGCCCGTGAGCGGCGGCACCGCGGGCGCAAGATCGGGACGCCTCGCGCTCTGGGTGGGCGGCGACGAGGCCACCTATACGCGCCTGCTGCCCGTGCTCAGGGCGATCGCCGACGAGCCGTTCTACGTCGGCCCGATCGGCGCCGGAACGATCGCCAAGCTCGCGCACAACGTCTCGACCTTCATGGTGCACACCGCGCTCGCGGAGGCCTTCACCATGGGCGTGAAGGCCGGCGTAGAGCCGCTCGCGCTGTTTCGCGCGCTGCGCCAGGGGGCGAGCGGGCGGGCGCGCACCTTCGACCGGCTGGCCGAGAAGTTCCTGTCCGGCGCCTACGATCCCGCCACCTTCGCCCTCAAGCTCGCGCACAAGGACGTGAGCCTCGCGGTAGAGCTGGGGCACGCGCACGGCGTGCCGATGCGCGCCGCCGAGCACGCGCTCGAGGAGCTCGAGGAGGGCCTGCGGCGCGGCTGGGGCGAGCGCGACTCGCGCGTCGTCATGACGCTGCAGGAGGAGCGCGCCGGCGTCTCGGTGCGCGTGCCGCCCGACCAGCTGCGCGAGGCGCTTACCTAGGCTGCTGCACCACCCGCAGGTAGGGCTTGAGCGTCTTGAAGCCCTGCGGGTACTTCTTCTTCGCGTCCTCGTCCGACACCGAGGTCGGGATGATCACGTCCTCGCCCGGCTTCCAGTTCACCGGCGTCGCCACGGTGTGCTTGGCATTGAGCTGCAGCGAGTCGAGCAGCCGCAGCACCTCGTCGAAGTTGCGCCCGGCGCTCATCGGATAGACCAGCATCGCCTTCACCTTCTTGTCGGGCCCGACCAGGAACACCGAGCGCACGGTCGCGTTGTCGTTGGCGGTGCGCGGTCCGGGGCTCGCGTTGGGGTGGATCATGTCGTAGAGCTTTGCGACCTTGAGGTCGGCATCGCCGATCAGCGGGTAGTTGATCGCGTGCCCCTGCGTCTCCTTGATGTCGCCGACCCACTTCTGGTGGTCGCTCACGGGGTCGACCGAGAGCCCGATCACCTTGGTGCTGCGCTTGTCGAACTCGGGCTTGAGGCCCGCCATGTAGCCGAGCTCGGTGGTGCACACCGGCGTGAAGTCCTTGGGGTGCGAGAACAGGATCGCCCAGCCGTTGCCGATCCAGTCGTGGAATGTGATGGTCC
>CAZOWR010000077.1:0-12489 GCA_964583645.1 uncultured Enterobacteriaceae bacterium | reverse complement strand
AACGTTTGAATCCGGAATCCGCCGACCTCACCTCATGAAATATTCAGGCTAGTCCCGGTAGGACGGATCCTTCGCGTCGGCCAGGCGCCTGAGCGCCGCGAACACGTCCTCGCAGGTGCGCTTCTCCCCGGGACCGGACTCGCGCACCGTCTGCGCGAACACCTCGGGCCGGATCGGGTGCAGCGCGCCCGCCGCGGAGGCGGCGATCTGCACGTCGCAGGCGCGCTGCAGCGTCCAGAGCACCATGAACGCCTCGGCCACCGACGGCCCCCAGGCGAGCAGCCCGTGGTTGCGCAGGATCACCGCGCGCCTGGCGCCCACGCTGGCCACCAGGCGCTCTTTCTCGCCGGCCTCCACGGTGACGCCCTCGAACTCGTGGTACGCGACGCCGCCGTGCAGCTGCGCGGCGTAGAAGTTGGTGGGCGAGAGCCCCGCCTCGAGGCACGCCACCGCCATGCCCGTGGTGGTGTGCGTGTGCATGACGCAGTGCGCCCCGGGGATCGCGGCGTGCAGCGCGGAGTGGATGACGAAGCCGGCGCGGTTGACCGGCCAGGCCGATTCGCGCACCGGGTTGCCCTCGAGGTCGACGAGCACGAGGCTGGAGGCCGTCACCTCGCGGTAGTGCAGGCCGAACGGGTTGATGAGGAACAGCGTCTCCGGCCCCGGCACGCGCAGCGTGATGTGATTGAAGATCATCTCGGTCCAGCCGAGGTGATCGAACACGCGGTAGGCGGCGGCGAGCTCCAGGCGCGCCGCGCGCTCGGCCTCGCTCACCGGGAAGTCCGCAGCTTTGCGCGCCGCGCCGCCCTGCCAGTAGATGGTCACGTCCGCCGCCCTGACGAAGCGGTGAGTTTAACCCGGCAGCCTTGCTGCGGCGCGGATAGACGCGGGGCGCGCCCCCGCCTATGGTGGGCCGATGCCAAGGCTTGCCGCGCTCTGCGCGTTGCTGCTCGCCGCCGCGAGCGTCCCCGGCGCACCGGGCTCCGAGCCTGCCGCGCTGCAGTCCGTGGCGGCGCGCGAATGCCGCGAGGCGGCCGATTTCATCCGCAACGCCGCGCGCTCGCGCGATGCCGGCATGAGCCGCGCAGCCTTCGTGCAGCGGCTGCACGACGACTTCGAGGTGGTACGCGCTTTTCCGCCGGCGCTGCGCTGGTTCGTGCGCAACGAGGGCGATGAGGCGTTTCTCGCGCGCGAGGTGGCCGCGGTGTTCGACGCCCCTGCGGCAAGCGAGCGCCACCGCGCGCTATTCCTCGAGCGCTGTCTCGCCAGGCTGCCCGGCGGCGCGGGCTAGGCCCGGTCCCGGCCTCAGAACACCAGCACCTTGTCGGCCCACTGCGTCCAGGCCGCAAGATCGGCGAGCGTGCCGCGGGTGAGCTGCACGTTGTAGTACCCCTCGGGCACCTTCTGGCCCGCCTTGGCGCACGCCGCCGCGTCGCCCAGGAGAAACAGGCGCACCGCCTCGCCCTCGGACTTGCCGAGCGCGCCGGCGAGGCGCAGCGCGTTGTAGCTGCGCTCGGTGCGGGTCGTTGAGGATGAAGAGCTAGTTCACGGGCGGGCGAACGGCAGCTCGAGCACGCCACGCAGCGTGGCGGTGGCGCGCGGGTCGCGCCGCTCGGCGAGCCCGATGTCCAGCTCGCCGCTCGGCGCCGCGGTGTAGGTGCCGAGCAGGCGGTCCCAGACCGAGAGGCAGAAGCCGTAGTTGCTGTTGCGCTCGGCCTCGATCACCGAGTGGTGGATGCGGTGCATGCAGGGCGTGACGAGCAGCCGCCGCGCCCAGGGCTCGAGCCAGCCGGGGAGCGCCACGTTGGCGTGGTTGAAGACCGCGGTGGTGTTCAGCAGCACTTCGAACAGCAGCACCGCGAGCACCGGCGGCCCGAGCGCGACGACGGCGGCGAACTTGACGAGCGCAGAGAGCAGGATCTCGAGCGGATGGAAGCGGATCCCGGTGGTGAGGTCGAAATCCGGGTCGGCGTGGTGCACGGCGTGCAGGCGCGCAAGCAGCGGCACGGCGTGAAACAGCACGTGCTGCAGGTAGATGACCAGGTCGAGCGCCACCGCGCCCGCCGCCACCGCCGCCCAGGCGGGCAGCGCGAACCGGTTGAGCAGCCCCCAGCCGTTCTCCTGCGCGAGCGCGGCGAGCGCGAGCGCCGAGCCCGGCAGCGCGACGCGCACCACCAGGGCGTTGATGACCGCGAGCCCGAGGTTGGCGCGCCAGCGCGGCGCGCGCGGCAGGCGCCGCCGGCGCGCCGGCGCGGCGATTTCCCACGCCGCCATGAGGCCGAATACACTGGCGAATGCGCCCAGGCGCAGCGCCATCTCGAGGTCCGCTTGCATCCTGTCCCGGCAATGTTCAACTGTTGGGTTGAATAGTAGAATATTACCCGGCCCATGTCAAGCGACGTCCTGAAGGCACGGCTCTACGAGCAACTGGCGCGCGTCGGCACCGCGCTGGGGGCCGCCGGCCGGCTGCAGCTCCTGGAATTCCTCGCTCAGGGTGAGAGGAGCGTGGACGCGCTCGCCGCGATGACCGGGCTCTCGGTCGCCAACTGCTCCAAGCACCTGCAGGCGCTGCGCCAGGCGGGCCTGGTGGTGCCGCGCAAGGAGGGGCTGCGGGTCTACTACTCGCTCGCCGGCGACGACGTGGTGGCGCTCTACTCGGCGCTGCAGCGCGTGGCGGAGAACCGGGTCGCGGAGGTCGAGCGGCTGGTGCGGCTGTGGCTGGCGCACCGCGACCAGATGGAACCGGTGCCTGCCACGGAGCTGCTCGAGCGCGCGAAGAAGGGCCTGGTCACCGTGCTCGACGTGCGCCCGCCCGAGGAGTACGCCGCCGGGCACCTTCCCGGGGCGATCAACATTCCCGTCGACCAGCTCGCGGGGAAGCTCGCGAAGCTGCCGAAACGAAAGGAAGTGGTCGCTTACTGCCGAGGCCCGTACTGCCTCATGTCCTTCGACGCGGTTGAGCTGCTCAGGAAGCGCGGCGTCAAGGCGCGGCGGCTGCAGGACGGCTTTCCGGAGTGGCGCGCGGCGGGGCTGCCCGTCGAGCGGTGACGCCGCAGCAGTACGACGCCTGGTACGAGGCGCCGCGCGGCGCCTGGATCGGCGACCTCGAATATCGCCTGCTGCGCCGCACGCTCGGACCAAGGTCCGGCGCGAGCCTGCTCGATATCGGCTGCGGCACCGGCTACTTCAGCCGCCGCCTCGCGCTCGACGGCCACGCGGTGACCGGGGTCGATCTCGACCCGGCGATGATCGAATACGCCCGGCAGCGCGCTGCGGCGAGCGCTACGCGCGCGGCGATGCGCTTGCGCTTCCGTTCGCCGAGCGCTCGTTCGATTACTGCGTCTCTGTCACGGCGCTGTGCTTCGTGCGCGAAGAGCGGCGCGCGCTGGCCGAGATGACGCGCGTCGCGCGCCTCGGCGTGGGGCTGGGGCTGCTCAACCGGCACAACCTGCTCTACCTGCGCAAAGGGCGCGCCGGGGGCGGCGCCGCCTACCGCGGCGCGCGCTGGCACACGCCGGCGCAGGCGCGCGCGCTCTTCGAGGACCTTCCCTTCGCCGTCGCGAGGCTTCGCTACGCGGTCTTTCTCCCGGGCGGCGGGCTCCTCGCGCGCTGGTTCGAGACGCTCGCTCCTTCCCGGTTGCCGCTCGGCGCCTTTCTCTGCGCCTGCGCGGCCCTCGAGCGCGGCGCATAGCCATGGACCTGCCCTTCACGGCGCAGCAGTTCTTCGCGGTCTTCGGCCAGTACAACCTCGCGGTCTGGCCGATGCAGATCGTGCTCGCGGCGCTCGCCCTCGCCGCGATCGGCGCGCTCGTCCTCGCCTGGCCGTGGTCGGGCGTCGCGATCGCCGCCAGCCTCGCGCTGCTCTGGGCCTGGCTCGGCATCGGCTATCACCTCGCCTGGTTCACGCGCATCAATCCGCTCGCCTGGGGCTTCGCCGCGCTGTCGCTCGCCGGCGCGCTCGTCTTCGCGTGGCACGGCCTCGCGCGCCGCACGCTGCGCTTCGGCGCGGTGCGACGGCCCAGGGCCATCGTGGGAATCGCGCTGCTCGTCTACGCGCTGCTCGCCTATCCCGTGTGGTCGCACCTGGGTGGGCATCGCTACCCCGAGATGCCGACTTTCGGCTTGCCCTGCCCGACCACGATGTTCACGTTCGGCATGCTGGCTTTTCTGCTGCCACCCTATCCGCGCGGCGTGCTCGTGGTCCCGATCCTCTGGAGCGCCGTCGGGACGCAGGCCGCCTTTCTGCTCGAGGTGCCGCAGGACCTCGGGCTCGGGTTCGCGGGGATCGCCGGGCTCGTATGGCTGCGCAGGCCACCCCGTTGAACGCGGGAACGACGGGCATCCTCAGCGCGCTCGCCGCCGCCGCGCTCTTCGGCGCGAGCACGCCGTTCGCGAAGCTGCTGCTCGGGGAGGTCTCGCCGCTCATGCTCGCGGGAACGCTCTACCTCGGCAGTGGTATCGGGCTCGCGGCGTGGCTTGTGCTCGGGCGGTCCAGCATCGCGCCGTTCGCGCGCGGCGACTGGCCCTGGATCGCGGGTGCCGTGCTCGCGGGCGGCGTCGCCGGCCCGGCGCTGCTCATGTTCGGGCTGACGCGCACGGATGCGGGCTCCGCCGCGCTCCTGCTCAACCTCGAGGCGGTGTTGACCGCGGCGATCGCCTGGACGGTGTTTCGCGAGAACGTGGACCGCCGCGTCTTCGCCGGGATGGGCGCGATCGTCGCCGGCGGCGTGCTGCTCTCGCTGGGCGAGGCACCCGACGCGCACGGCCTGCTCGGCCCCGCGCTCATCGCCGCCGCCTGCCTCGCCTGGGCGATCGACAACAACCTCACGCGGCGCGTCTCGGGCGGGGATGCAGTCGCGCTCGCCTGCCTGAAGGGGATCGTCGCGGGCGCGGCGAACGTCGCGCTCGCGCTCGGCGCAGGCGCCGCGCTGCCCGCGGCGGGGCCGCTCGCGGCCGCGGCGCTGCTCGGGCTCGTCGGCTACGGGGTGAGCCTCGTGCTGTTCATCGTGGCCCTGCGCCACCTCGGCACCGCGCGCACCGGCGCCTACTTCTCGGTGGCGCCCTTCTTCGGCGCCGTGCTCTCGCTCGCGCTCCTCGGCGAGCGGCCCGGGGCGGCGTTCTGGGGCGCGGCGGCACTGATGGCGCTGGGCGTCTGGCTGCACCTCAGCGAGCGCCATGCCCACGAGCACGCGCACGAGGCGATGGAGCACAGCCACCCGCACGTGCACGACGAGCACCACCGCCACGCGCACGACTTCGCCTGGGACGGGCGCGAGCCGCACCTGCATCCGCACCGGCACGAGCCTCTGGCACATTCCCATCCGCACTATCCGGACCTGCACCACCGGCACACCCATTGACTGGCTCCGATCGTCATGGCGCGCATGCGCCTGCTCCTTGACTCCGCAGCCGGGTACGGAGCCTATACTCGCGCCGTGCTCAAGCCCGCCCCGGAATCTGCCTCGATCGCCGCCGGCGCCGTGTCCGCGCTCGGGGCCTCGAGCTGCTGCGTGCTGCCGCTCGTGCTGGTCTCGGCGGGCGTCGGCGGAGCGTGGGTCGCGCAGCTGCGCTCGCTCGAGCGCTTCCAGTGGATCTTCATCGCGGCGGCGCTCGCCGCCTTCGGCTACGCGTTCTACCGCCTGTACCTGAGGCCCGCGCCCTGCGCGCCCGGCACCGCCTGCGCAAGCCCCGCGGTGCGCCGCAACCAGCGCATCGCCTTCTGGGCGACGCTCGTCACTGCGAAGGCGCTGGTGCTCGCGCCCTTCTATGTCCCGTATCTTCTCGGCTAGCCTCCTCGCGCTCGCGCTGGCCGCCGCGGCGGCCGAGCCGAAGCAGGTGGTGCTCGACGTGCCGAGCATGAACTGCGCGCTCTGCCCGATCTCGGTGAAAAAGGCGCTCGAGCGCGTGCCCGGCGTGCTCGAGGCAAGCGCGGACCTCGCGACGCAGAGCGCCACGGCGAGATTCGATCCGCAGAAGGCCTCGCCCGAGGCGCTGGCGCGGGCGGTCTCCGAAGCCGGCTATCCCGCGACCGTCAGGAAGCCATGACGTCGGCGGTGCCCCAGAGCACGCTCACCTGCCCGAGCTGCCCGCCCAAGCAGCTCGAGCGCGGCTGCTGTCAGTCCGCGGGCTGCAGCACGATGATCGCCATGCCGGCGAGCGCGACGAGCACCCCCGTCGCATCCCAGGTCGTCGGCCGCACGCGCTCGATCGCCCAGAGCCACGCCATCGCGGCCGCTACGTAGACGCAGCCGTAGGCGGCGTAGGTGCGCCCCGCGGCCGCGGGGTGCAGGGTGAGCAGGAACGCGAAGAGCGCCAGGCTCGCCGCCGCGGGCGCGAGCAGCCAGGCGCTCCTGCCTTCGCGCAGCCAGAGATAGACGAGGTAGCAGCCGCCGATCTCGGCCGCCGCCGTCACGGCGAAGAGCCCGAGCGCGCTCGCGAGGGCGTGCATGTCAGCGCCCCGCCGGGTGGCAGGCGCAGGCCTCGCCCTGCGCGGCGTGGATCAGCTCCTCCAGGATGCCGCAGTCCGCGACCCGGTGTCCGCTCGTGCACTGGGCATCCAGCGCGCCGAGCTTGAGCTCCAGTTCTTCGAGCGCCCGGCGCTTGGCGCGCACGCGCGTGAGATGCGCGTGCACGAGCGCGTTCACCTCGTCGCAGGACACCGACCGGTCGCGCGAGAGCGCGAGCAGGCGCTTCACGTCGCCGAGCGCCATGTCGAGCGAGCGGCAGTGGCGAATGAAGTTGAGCCGCTCCAGGTGCCGCGGGCCGTAGCTGCGCCAGCCCGAGGACGTGCGCGCGGGGGCCGCGAGCAGCCCCTCGCGCTCGTAGTAGCGCACCGTCTGCGCGTCCACGCCGGCGCGCGCGGCAAGGTTACCGATCCGCATCGGGGTCTCTCCCGGGTTCTCCACGGAGCTTGACCCTATAGTAGCTACAGGGTGTGTCCTCGCGCCAGCGATGAGCCAGGACTGCTGCCCTCCGTCCCCGCCCGCCGCCGACGGCCGCTACCGGCGCATCCTCTGGATCGCGTTGTGGGCGAACGCGGCGATGTTCTTCGTGGAGCTTGGCGCGAGCGTCATTTCCGGCTCCTCCGCCCTCGCCGCCGACGCGGCCGATTTTCTCGGCGACTCGGCCAATTACGGCGCCAGCCTCGGGGCGATCGCGCTCGGCGGCGCCTGGGTCTCGCGCGTCGCGTACGTCAAGGGCGTGGCGATGATCGCCTACGGGCTCGGCGTGCTCACCTACGCGGGCTGGCGCGCCTGGCTCGGGGCGCCGCCCGAGCCCTACACCATGGGCGCGGTCTCGATCCTCGCCTTCGCGGTGAACCTCGGCGTCGCGGCGCTGCTCTACCGCTACCGCGCGGGCGACGCCAACATGCGCTCGGTGTGGCTGTGCTCGCGCAACGATATCATCGCCAATGCCGCGGTGTTCGCCGCGGCGCTCGGGGTGCTCGGCACCGGCACGGTGTGGCCCGACGTCGGCGTCGCCGCGGTGCTCGCGGCGCTCGGCCTCGCCTCGGGCCCGGCGGTGATCGCGCACGCGCGGGTCGAACTGGGCCGCAGGGCGCGCGCCTGAATCGCGCCGCCGCGTTCGATCAGCGCTGCCCTCCGGGCCAGGTGAGAAGCGGCATATTGATGACCACGCCGGGCTTCTCCACGACGATCTCGCCGCCCGCGGCGGCCCGCTTCACCTCCTCGGCGTGCTTGAGCTCGCGCGCCCTGCGCTCGTCCTTCCAGGTGACGAGGTTCAGCTCGCGCAGCGGGCTGTAATCCTTCGCGCCCGGCCCGCCGTCGAACACGTCGGGCTGGAACTTGAACGGGCCCTCGCCCGGCACGCCGTTCTTGAAGACGTAGACCGGGCTCAGCAGCTCCTTGGGTGCCTTGGCAAGCGAGGGCACGATGACGACCGGCGAGCCCTTCATCTTGGTGAGCAGCGCCGCGACGCCGGGATCGGAGGCCTCGGTGTGAATGAAAAGTATGCGCTGCCCGTCGAGATACGCGTCCACCGGCGGCACCACGGTTCCCGTGTAGAACCGCGCGGCGATGACGAATCCCCCGACCAGCACCGCGACCAGCGCCGTGATGACGATGTTGCGAATCAGGTTGGATGCCATGCCGCTCTCCTTTCACGCCGCCTCGTAGCCGCGGGCGCGGATCGCCCGGCGGATGCCTTCGGGGCCGATCGCCTCGGGCCGGTAGGCGACGTTCACGCGCTTGCGCCCGGGATCGCCGCTCACCGCTTCGACGCCTTCCAGCTCGAGCAGCCCCTGGCGAATCGTGTCGACGCAATGCTCGCAATGCATGTTGCCTACGGCGACCTCGAGCGCGGCGCTTTCTCGCACGCGCCGCCGGGGCAACAACCGCCCGGCGAACGAATTGGCGAGCACCGCGGTGACGCTCGCCGCCATCGCGATCATCGCCCACACCGGCTGCACCACGCCCGTCGCCGCGAGCGGCACGCCGATGCCGTTGAAGGAGAAGGCGAGCGCGAGGTTCTGCACCGTCTTGCGATAGGAGGCGCGGCCGATGTGAACGGCTTCCGCGACCGCGGCGAGGCGCTCGCCGACCAGCACGACATCGGCCGATTCGATGGCGATGTCGGTGCCGGCGCCGATCGCGATGCCGACGTCGGCCTGCATCAGTGCGGGCGCGTCGTTGATGCCGTCCCCCACCATGGCGATGCGCGTTCCCCCGCTCTGCAGGGCGCGGATTCGCTCCGCCTTCTGCGCCGGCAGCACCTCGGCGTGAACCTCCGCGATGCCGAGGGTGCGCGCGACCGCCCCGGCGGTGCGCCGGCTGTCGCCGGTGAGCATCACGGGCTCGAGGCCCGCCTCCCTCAGCCGCGCGAGCGCATCGGCCGCGTCCGGCTTGAGCGGATCCGCGAGAGAGATGAGCGCGGCAAGCCCGCCGTCGACCGCCACTGCGATGACGGTCTGCCCCTCGGCCTGCAGGCGCTCGATCTCGCCGCGCACCGGCCGAAGCTCCGCACCGATTTCCTCCGCGAACGCGGGACTGCCCACGCCGACCTCGCGTCCCTCGACGCGCGCCGTGACGCCTCTGCCCGGCCTCGCCTGGAAGTCCTCCGCGCGCCCGATGCGCGCGCTCGCCCGCCTCGCCGCCGCGCCGATCGCACGCGCGAGCGGGTGCTCGGACACCTCCTCGACCGCCGCGGCGAGCGCGAGCGCCTCGCCCTGCGCCCAGCCGTTCAGCGCGCGCACCCCTACCACCGCCGGCTTGCCCGCGGTCAGGGTGCCGGTCTTGTCGAAGACCACCTTGCGCACGTCCTTCAGCACCTGGAAGGCCTCGCCCGCGCGCATCAGGATGCCGCGCTCGGCGGCCATGCCGCCGCCGCGGATCATGGCGAGCGGCGTCGCCATGCCGAGGGCGCACGGATAGCCCATCACCAGCACGGCGAGGGAAGCGAAGACGGCCCGCGTGCCCATCGGCTCGCCCAGAATCCACCATGCGCCAAGCGTCCATGCAAGGAACGCCGTCGCGGCAAAACCCAACACGACCGGGACATAGACCTGCAGTACCCGATCCACCAGCACGAGCACCCCGGGCTTGAGCGCGCGCGCCTCCTCGACCTGCCTCGCCACTTTGCTGAGGAAGCTGTCCTCGCCTACGCGCGACACGCGAACGAGCAGCGTGCCGAGCTGGTTCACCGAGCCGCCGATCACCTCGTCGCCCGTCGATTTCTCGACCGGGATCGGCTCGCCCGTGACCAGGCTCTCGTCCACACCCGAGGCGCCCTCGGCGACCACACCATCGACCGGGATGGATTCCCCGGGGCGCACGCGCACGAGTTCGCCCGGCCGCACCTGCTCGAGCGGGACCACCGTTTCCTCTGCGCCGCGCACCACCCGCGCCGCAGGCGGCACCAGCGCGAGGAGCTTGCGCACCGATTGCGAGGCCCGCGTACTCACCAGCGCGGAAACAAAGGCCGAGAGCAGGTGATACGTGGTGACGAATACGGCGACTCCGAAAAAGTCGGGCACCGGGAAAGCGGGATCGACATAGCCCAGGAAGCCGCCGGCGAGGCCCGCGAGCGCGCCGAACTCGAGCAGCACGTGCTGGTTGAGAATCCCCCGGCGCAGGCTCGCCCAGGCCATTTCCAGGATTTGCCAGCCCGGCCCGAAAATCGTCGCGAGCGCAAGCAGCGGCATCAGCCAGTACAGCGCAGCCATGCCGCGCGGCGGCAGGAGCTCCAGCCACATGAGCGTCATCGCGCACAGCGCTATCGACGCGAGCCCTGCGGCAAACAGCAGGTCGTCGCGCTTGCGCGCGAGCTCGGCCCGCTCTTCGTCGAATGCGCGCAGCCGGTCGAGGCTGCGCACGGAGTAGCCGAGCTCGTTCAGCGTGCGCTCGAACTTCTCCGGCGCGGCGCGTTCCGGATCGAACTCGATCAAGGTCTCTTCATGCGCCAGGTTGACGTGGACGCTTTTCACGCCGGGCATGCGTCCGATCGCTTTGCCGATCGTCGCGACGCAGAAGCCGCACGCCATGCCGCCAATGCGGTACTGGACTTTCATCCGCGCCGCCACCGCAAGCGCTCGCGCAGCAGCGTCAGCGCGATCGGAATCCCCGTGATCAGGCCGAGCGCCAGGGCCGTGTACACGAACCGGGCTGTTTCGCCGCTCGCCATTTCGAAACCGAGATGCGCCAGGACGAAGCTCGCGGGCACGATACCGGCGAGCGTGGCAAGGGCGAAGCGCCACCACGACAGCGGCGTGAGTCCGGCCGCGTAGCTGATGAGATCGAACGAGATGAACGGCAGCAGGCGGCTCGCGAAGACGATTCCCATCAGGGCGTTTTGCGAGCCGCTCAGCCCGGCCGGCAGGCGCTTGCCGAACCCGCGGCCGAGCGCGGCGCCGCCCAGCATCCGGGCGAGGCCGAACGCCGCCAGCGCGCCCGCTTCGGCGCCGATCAGCACGTAAAGCGTGCCCCAGCCATGTCCGTAGGCGGCGCCCGCGGCCATGGCGATCGGCGCGCTCGGGATCGGGCTCGCCAGGATCGCCAGGATCATCAGCAGGATGACGGCGAGCGGACCCCAGATTCCCAGGTGCTCGATCCACCCGCGCAGCGCCTCCTCGTCGACGATCGTGCCGAGCAGGCCCGTAGCGCGCAGCGCCCAATACGCCGCTGCGAGCGCCAGCACAGCGAGCACACCGGCGCCGAGCTTCAACCACCTCGCGCGAGGGGGCAGGCCCTCGAGCAGGGCCGCAGCGGGCGGCATGGGTGCTTCGCGCGTCACGCGAGCGGGACCTGGACGAACAGCCCGAAATAGATCGACCAGGCGCCGAGCAGGATCAGGACCACGCCCGACCACCTCGGGAAGCTCCCCGCCCAGTGCGCGAGCGCATCGAGCGCGCGGCGCGCGCGCTCGAAGAATACCGCCGCGACGAGCGGCGCCGAAAGCGCGAAGCCGAACACGCCGAGCGAGACGAACCCGGCGCTCAAGGTGGCGCCGGACGCGCCGGTCGCCGCCGCCGCGCCGAGCAGCGCGGCGAGCAGCGGTGCCGCGCACGCCGGGATGTTGAGGCCGAAGACGAGGCCCATGCCCGCCGAGCCGCGCGCTCCCGCGAGCTTGGCGATGCCCGGGCCGATGGTCAGCATCAGGCGGCGCGCATGCCCGGCGAGCAGGATCGCGCCGAGCAGCGCGTAGAGCACGCCGAGCGCCACCCAGGCGGATTTCTGGAACGCAACGAACGCCCCGCCCACCGCCACCGCCGCGACGCCGAGCGCGCCGATAAACGCTGCGCGCGTAACGGCGAAGAGCGCGGTCTGCCTGATTTTCTCCACGGCGGGCTTGTCCTCGAGATACTTGACGAACAGCAGGCTCGAGCCGATCGAGCAGGGCTCGATGAACCCGAACAGCCCGAGCGCCGCGGGCAGAACCAGCAGCTGGAACAGGCCGAGCTCGCTCACGGCGCGGCCGTCACGACTTTGTATCCGGCGCGCTCGATCGCCGCGGCGAGCCTCGCGTCGTCGATCGCCCCCGGGTCGAACCGCACCCTGGCCTGGCGCGCGTCCAGGGACACCGCCGCGCGCTGCACGCCGGGCTCGGCTTCAAGCAGTGCCGCGATGGTTTTCGCACAGCCTTCGCAATGCATGCCTTCGATTCTGAAATTTGCATCCTTCATGTTTGCTCGCTTTCCGGCGCGCCGCGCAGGACGCGCCGCCGGCCCGGGTTGGGTTGGTTCCGTTACGCGCAGCGCCTCGAGAATCGAGCAGCCGCCGAGCGCGCCGCTTCCCGGACAGGCGGCGAGCAGCCGGACCAGCGCGCTGCGGATCTCGGCGAGCCGCGCGATACGGACGTTCACTTCCTCGATCTTCACGAGCGCGCGCCGGCGCACGTCGCTGCAGTCCGCTACGGGATTCGCCTCCAGCGACAGCAACTCCTGGATCTCGCGAAGCGCAAAGCCCAGATGCTGGGCCTGGCGGATGAAGCGGATGCGCTCGACGATTTCCGGCGCGTAGCGCCGCGGGCCGGCGC